>CANBQJ010000118.1 GCA_947371645.1 Burkholderiales bacterium
GCATCGGGCACATGAAAAAAAACCGACTGGCCATGCAGCCAGTCGGTGCCTGATGAGCGTGCACAAGCACCCCCATCTTTGCGCGATCGCTCACTTTGTGCCCGCCCCCCGTGTTGTATCGCACGTTGGTGGTCGGGCAACCCGCTCCCCACTTTTCCTCCCCGAGCTGGGCCTTGACCCGCTCGCATCTTCTTATGGGTCCTCCTGAGGTGAATCGACGGCGCGTCATGTCAAATGGCGCACCATGCATATCGGCGTGATCTGTTAAGACTTTCGCCGTGAAAGCGGACTATACGCAGGTGACTGGGGCTTGATCCCCCCCGCAAGGGGGAGGCGTTGTAAGCATCTGCAAGGAGTGCAAGCCTCCTGGCCGCAAACCATGGGTTAACCCGAACTGCTTGGCCGCCATCCACCGCATCCTGAAACATCTGATTGCATTGACCCCCAGCGATGGGGAGGCCAGCTGTGGGAGGCCTCGGCCAGAATCCCCGGTCATACAAAAATCAATCAGGTGGACACATGTCTCTTCCCATGTCGGGCGGCGCCTTGCCGCAGGCCGGCCCCTTGCCCGTCGGCAGCACCTTGCGCAGCCTGGGCGACGGCCTGGCCAGCCGCCTGGCGGCCGAACTCCACATTGGCCAGGCCACCCGCCTCATCCAGCTGGACACCGCATTGGCCGCCGGCACCCTGGCGGTCGAACGCTTCACGCTGCACGAAGCCGTGCACGCGCATGAGCCCCTGCGGGCCGACATCGACGCCCTGAGCACCAACGCCCACCTCTCGCTCAAGGCCCTGATGGGCGAGCAGCTCACCCTGCGCCTGCAACTGGCAGACGGCAGCTGGCGCGCCTGGCACGGCTACGTGGCCCAGGCCGCGCAACTGGGCGCCGACGGTGGCCTTGGGCGCTACCGCCTGCGCCTGGTCGCCTTCACGCACTGGTTGCAGCTGCGTCGCGACACCCGCATCTTCCAGGACCAGACCGCCGCCGACATCATCGACGCCGTGCTGGGCGCCTGCCCGCAGGCCCACTTCAAGCTGGACCTGGCCGAGCGCGGGCCCGTGCGCGCCATCACCACCCAGTACCGCGAGACCGACTGGGACTTTGCCACGCGCCTGATGGCCGAAGAGGGCTGGAGCTGGCGCCTGACGCACGACGCTGCCGACGGCGCCGATCGCGCGGCCAAGGCCAGGCCTGAGGGCAAGGCCCAGGCCCAGGCCCGCCACACCCTGGTCATCTTTGACGCCCAGGCCCAACGCCCCGATCTGGGCCCGCTGGCCTTTGCCCGGCCCGACATCCGCGGCGGTGGTGGCGGCTTGAGCGCCACCCTGGCGTCCATGGCCAGTGGCCTGGGCATCGGCGCTGGCACCGGGCCCGTGGCCCAGGCTGCCGCGCAGCTCTTCGGCCTGCAAAACGGCCTGGCGCGCGACACCATCACCGCCTGGAGCCCGGGCCAGCAGATCGGCCCCAACGCCGTCACCCTGGCCGCCTGGGACGAGCGCCAGCTCCGCGGCGTCGGCGCGCAAGCCACCGCCGACATCGACCTGGGCCAGGCGCCCATGCTGGAGCACTACCTGGGACAGGGCGAACGCGCCCATGCCGATGGTCGGGTGGACGCCGCCCAGAGCGGCAGCACCGACGTGGCCGAACGCCGCGCCCAGGCCCATGTGGCCGCCCACCAGCTGGCCCAGCACCGCCACCAGGGCCAAGGCGCCGTGAGGCAACTCAGCGAAGGCGCCACCTTCACCCTCACCGGCCACAGCCTGTCTGCCTTGCCCGGTGCCGACCAGGCCCAGGCCCGCTTCACCGCCACCACCATCGTCCACGAGGCGGCCAACAACCTGGGCGCCCAGGCCGCACGGGTGCTGCAGGCCACCGACGTGGATCAGGGCAGCTACCGCAACGCCTTCACTGCGGTGCCCGCCAGTGCCCGCCTGCTGCCCCCGCCGCCCCTGCGCCCCACCGTGTCAGGCCCGCAGACCGCCGTGGTCATGGCCGCGAACGGCGAGCCCCTCACCACCGACCGCGACGGCCGCATCCGCATCCAGTTCGCCTGGCAGCGCGGCGCAGCGCCCTTGGCTGGTGCCTTGGGCGCCCCCGCCACGCCCGCCGGTGCCGAGACCGGCCATGCCCCGGGCGACGCGCGCAGCGGCACCTGGGTGCGCGTCGCGCAAAGCGTGGCCGGCCCCAACTGGGGCGCTGTGTTCACGCCCCGCGCCGGCACCGAGGTGCTGGTGGACTTCATCGACGGCGACATCGACCGCCCCCTCGTCATCGGCCAGCTGCACAACGGCGCCCACGACCTGCCCTGGCCTGCGGGCGTGGACGCCGGCGCCAACCACCCCGGCACCGTGTCGGGCTGGCACAGCCCCAACCTGGACGGCGGCGGCGCCAACCAGTGGCTCATCGACGACGCCACCGGCCAGCTGCGCATGCGCCTGGCCAGCCACGGCGCCACCACCGGCCACAGCGAACTCACGCTGGGCCACATCATCCAGCAAGGGGCACTGGGCGGCGCCGGCCAGGCCCAGCGCGGCCAGTGGCTGGGCGAAGGCTTCTACGGCCACACCGACGGCTGGGCCGTGGTGCGCGCCGGCCAGGGCCTGCTGCTGAGTACGTCGGCGCGCCCCGCCCAAGGCAGCAGCGTGGCCGGCACCCAGATGGACGCGGCCGAAGCCGTGAGCCAGCTGCATGCGGCCCGTCAGCTGGGCGAAGCGCTGAGCCAAAGCGCCCGCCAGCAAGGCGCGCTGGGCCTGGCCAGCCACGATGCCGATCAGGCCCTGCCGCAGCACGCAGACGCCATGGATCCGAAGGCCCAGGGCCACTACACCGCTGCGGTGGGCGGGCAAGAGGCGAAGAAGGCACAGCCGGGCGGCCGCACGCTGCAAGACCCGGTGGAGCGCTTCGCCAAGCCCTTGCTGCACCTGGACACGCCGTCCAGCGCCATGTTCGTCACCCCGGCCAGCTTTGCGTCGTTCAGCGGGCAAGACAGCAGCCTGGCCACGATGGGCGACGCACAGTTCACCAGCGCCCACACTTTCAGCAGCGTCAGCGGCCAGGCCACCAGCCTGTATACGCACGGTGGCGGCATCAAGGCCATCACGGCCAAGGCGAACCTGAGCCTGCGGGCGCACACGGACGCGCAGCAGATCTGGTCAGACCAGGACCTGACGGTGCAAAGCACCACGGACGAGGTGAGGATTCAGGCCAGCGGCAGCATCACGCTCACCGCAGGGCAAAGCCAGATTCAGCTCAAGGGCGGGGACATCACCTTCATGTGTCCGGGGACGTGGACGGTGAAGGGGGCTGCGCATGATTGGGGGGCGGGAGGGGCGCAGTCCGCGACGCTCAGTCAATTGCCTCAAGGGATCGCAAACTTGGATGCTGGCGCTTCACCCCTCACTATTGAATATGGGCTGGAGGTCGATGTGGGTTCGTTCTTCACCGTTGATCCGGAGTTGCAAGGTGCCCGCGTCGAGGTGTGGACCATTGGCGACACACCTCACCTGTTGGCGCAAGAACGTATTGATGACATCGGCCGATCTGGCCTGATCCGAAGCCACACCTCCGAAAAGGTTGAGGTTGTGGTGGGCGAAGGCGAGTGGTACGACATTGAAGATGTCCAGCACGAGGAAAACAACCCATCATGAGCAACTGGCAAAATTTTCTCGACGAACTGTTTGCTGACAAACACAAACCTGGCAAGGTGCTGATTTGCTTTGTCAATCGGTACCTGGAGGGCCTCGACGGCATTCGCTACAAAATCCGCCATGACGGTATCGAGCGCACCGGCACCACAACAGTGAAAAACTTCGGCATTGAATTGACACCGCGCAGCTTGAAACCCATTGAAACTTATGTCTGGTCCCGCAAGGCGGGCACATACAAGAAGCTTGACGACGTGATCCCTGAACCAGGCCGTAAAAAGTTGGTGCGCAAGGTCCTGAAGACGTTCAAAACCGCAGCCATGACTGAGCTTTTGACAAACACGCCACCAAAATCGCGGCCGACACAACCGGCCGCAGCACCTGCGCCCGCCCCAACACCCACAGCACCTCAGGGAGTTACGCCCACGCAGCAGAAAAACGAGAGTGAACAGCCTCAGATTAAGGTCGATCGAACCGTGCCAGGGGAGATCACAGTGTCACAGCTGCGAAAAATATTTCCGCTCAATCGCGGCAACCCCAGTGATGCGCACTTGCAAGCGGTTGCCGACGAACTCAATACCGATTTAGCCAAGTTTCACCTCGACTCACCGTTGCAACGGGCTCATTTTTTTGGGCAAATCAAGCAAGAGGCTGGGCCACGCCTGTCGGGCGACGCAGAAAGCTTGAACTACGCACCCGAGGGTCTGATTGCGACTTTCGGCTATTACCAAAGGCACAGGCGCGAGGCACAGCTAGACGGTCGCGTTGGGACCCGCGCGGCAAGGCAGCAGATTATCGCGAACAAGGTGTATGGCCCAGATGGTGCCGGGCCAACCCTGGGCAATGATCGCTCTTCGCCTGACGACGGATGGGATTTCAGAGGGCGCGGAATGAAGCAACTCACAGGCAGAGACAATTACCAACGATTCACTGACAAGCATGCGCGCATTTGGGGTGGCACAGTGGACTTTGTGGCTTCACCAAATTTGCTCTCACAGATGCCGTATGCGATACGCTCTGCGGTGGTTTTTTGGGTTGACAAAAAATGCTACGAAAAAGCGGCCCAAGGAATATCTGATACAGATATCGATGCCGTCACGCGGGTTGTCAATGCGGGTGAGTTGCGCAACTTCAATAGCGGCTCATATAGAGATAACAGCAAAAATCCTGTGCTCAAAAGGCGTTCTAATGTTAAATTGGCATATGCGGCATTTACATAATTATTTGATAGGTACTAGCCTGTTTGTCGCCGCCTTTTCAGGCTGTGCGCAAGCTGAAGATTTCCGGCTGCTCCCCAAAACTGAGCAGGCCGTCGCCAAGGATGCCGTGTCCAATGCATACACGAAGGCGGTACTCCCGTTTGCCAAGGCCAGGACCGCATCCCTGAATGGACGAAGTTCAGCCCCTCAGATATTTCTTGAGCAGTCTGCGTTCGTTTGGGATTTAAATGGTGAAAAGCTCATTGCAATGGTGGGGGCCATAGGCGATGATGTATCGCCACTTGCAAAGTGTGACATGGATCCGTCCAATCCATTTGACGACAAATGCGACTGGGCACGCTGGCGCAGTTCCACCTGCTATCTATTCGTGAACAAGATTACGGGCGAGATGATCGGGGCGTATCGAATTAAATCATATGACCGTGCCTGGGGTTTTCGCGGTCGGCCTCGCTGCTCAGGAGTCTTGGCGGTATCTGAATCAAAAGTTAAGCCCGACGGCATGCTGCTTACTTTGAGCTTTAGCGACAGCATGGCAGATGCGGATGTAGAAAATGACCATCCACTCAAGACAGACTCATTTCTATTTACTCCAATCAAGAACGATTCACGCTTGTCTTTTGTACAAGAAATTGACTGTTTAGCGCAACAGCCCGAGGCTTCAACGGTAGTAAAGGCTCGAGAATTATTAAAATCTTGCCCCAAGCGCTGACAAGCATGAAAAACACATGCCAGGCATTCATTAAATATCTTTGGCCAACCCAAGAATCCTGAATAGGTAACCCGCCCAGAGCAACTCGCATGCCATTGATTTGCAATGTGATTTTGGCTAGATCGTGGTGAGATATTTGCAAGAAAACAAATGCTGCCCACGGCGCACGGTGCAGCCATTCCCAACTGCCTATGGGCTGTTCAAAGCCCCCTATTGCAAGCCGGTGTACCTGCAGAATGAGAAAATTGATTTGTGTTGCGGCCCTGGTGTTTTGCATCCCAAGCTCACTACAGGCCAAGGATTGGGTGAAAAGGTGCACGGCGGCATCCTTCGCGAACGCCAAGGCTAGTTTCCACGAATCTTTTACCGACGACAGTTGCGATCTGATGACTTGGCACTTAGCCGGGCAGTTGCCTACTGCAGTAAATCCGACCACGCTGTCATTTGCATACTGAGTCCGTTCTCAGGTTTGGGCTCCAGCGGGAGTTTTCAGGGCGTCGCTGGTTTGATTGCCGTGAAAATGCCGCATGGTCAGACGCCATTGCGTGTCGAAGGTGCCATCGTTCGGGTGCGGTGAGCGACCTCGGATCACCCCCTAAGATCCCCCCATGACCTCCAACGCCCTCCCCGACACCGCCCCTGATCCCGCGGAAGCCATCCACGAACCCCGCCTCTGGCGAGACAAGGGCTGGACCGCCCAGGTCATCAAGAACGAGGACGACGAAGGTTGGGCCGTGGCGATGATCAGGGACGGCGAGCCCGAGCCCGCGCTGGTCGGCCCCTGGACCATGGGCCGCGACAAGAAGAACCCCAAGCCGCTGGACGTCAACGCCTTCAACACGCTGGTGAAAACCGCGTCCGAGGTGATCCGCCGGCACGAGCAGTCGCTGCATGCGGCCCTGCACAAGAGTGTGGTGGTGCGCACGGCGCAAGCGCGGCTGACCATTCAGCTCGACATCGTGCCGGACGACGATGAGCCCTATGCGATGTTGTCGGCGCTGGACGAGGCCGGTGATGAGCTCGCCCGGGTGCGGGTCGCGGCCAGCTTCAAGTTGACGGCGGACAGCGCCGAAGCCTGGATCGCGCAAGACTTCGCCAGGCCCAGCAGCCGCTGAGCCGGGCCTGGCCGGGCCGAACTCGGCTCAGCCCTTCAAGCTGAAGCGCAAGTTATAGCGAAGGCTCAAGCCTCGCTGACCACCACCACGCACTCCCGCCGCAACAGCGCCAGCGCATCGTTGAGCGAGGTCACCGCGTCGCTCAGCAGCAGCGGCTGGGCCTCTTGCAGGAACAGGCGCCACAGCTCGGCATAGCCTTCGCGCAAGGCCGTGGGCGCATGTTGGGCAATGAAGTCGCTGGCCAACTTGGGTTGCAGTCCCGATTTGCGGATCTTGCGCAACAAGGCCGTGGCGCTTTTCTCGGTCATGCGGGTCTTGGGCTTGCTGCCCGCAGCCAGGTGCAGGAAGGCCGTCAGCAGGGCGTCTTCTTCGGTCTCGCCCTGGGTGGCTTGTCGCCACGCGCTGGAGGCCGATCGCTCGTGGTGGTCGACCTCGGCCAGCGCGTCTTCGAACCAGAAGTAGCGCCCCATGAAGGCCGCCGTCTGGGTGAACAGTTTGCGCGCCGGCACGCTGGCATCGAGGATGCGGGGCATGTCGGCCAGCACCGATTGCCGCACGGCCTCCACCGCCGCGTGCAGGTGGGCCGGCAGGCCATCGGGCAGGGCCACGCCGTCGTCGCTGGCCAGCATGGGCTGGCGGCGCAGTGCGCCCACCGTCTTCTCGAAGCCAATCCAGTCGGGCAGGGCGTCGCGCCCCACGGCTTCGATCAAGAGCCCGGTGCGCAGCACGGCTTCGGCATCGGCGCCCTGTTCTTCCAGCTCGTCCACGTCCACATCCAGCGCCTCGGCCATCCAGGTGGCGGCTTCCATCAGCGCGGTGGCGTGCTGGCGGCTGGCCAGCTCGGCGCGGTAGTCGCTCAGGCTGCGCAGCGTCCACTTGGCCAGCTGCGGGATGTGGTCGTCGGTGAAGCCCTGGCGCTCGCTCATGCCGAAGTGGCTGCTTTGCGGCATGGCGATCAGGCGCTTGAGCATGTCCGAGCCGCCCTTGGAGCGCGACAGCAGCGAATGGTCGCGCAGGCTTTCTGCGGCCTTGTTCAGGTCGGCCTGACAGCTGTCTTCGAGGAACAGGCTGATGAGCTTGACCATGCGCTCACGGGCTTTTTCCAGCTCGGGCCGCAGGAACTCGCTGCCGAAATAGGCGGCGATCTGCACCATGCCTTTCGGCGCCTCCACGCACATGGCGTCCAGCCGCGTCGGGTTGATCACGCCGGTGCCGATGCCGTGTTGCAGCGCCTTCTCGAAGAAGGGGCGCGCGTCGTAGCGCGCAACCGTGAGCGAGTCGGTGCCGGCTTCAGGCGCTGCAGAGGTGTCTGACATGGGATGAGGTCGCAGGGAGTCGGTCAGATGGCGGATTCTTCGTCGGGGTCGATCGAGGCCTGGGTGATGCGGCCACGGTCGGTGGCGCTGGTCTCGACCTTGCCGTCGTCTTCTTCCTCTTCTTCCTCGTGGGCCTGCTCACCACGGCGGGCCTTGGCGCGCAGCACCATCAGGGTCTCTGTGAACAGGTCAGGGCACTGGTAGCGCAGCAGCCAGGCCAGCTCCATCCAGTCCTGGTCGCTCACCTCGTCGTGGTGCAGCACGGGCCGCACATGGGCCGAGGCCAGCAGGGCCTGTTCGGACAGCATCTGCCCGTCGTCTTCCAGCGGGTCGAAGTTGCCGGTGCGCGCGAAGGCTTCCACGCGGCTCCACTTGTCGGTGAAGTAGTCGGCGAGGGCCTCGCTGCCACCTTCGAGGTCGGCCAGGGCCTGCAGGAAGGCGATGGGGTCGGCGTCTTCACGGAAGATGATGCCGTTGACCATGCCCCGCAGGTGCGAGCGGCTCAGGTCCTTGTAGCGCTTCTCGATCACGACGGCGCGGGCGAACTGCTCCGGCGTGATCAGCAGGTTGATCACCGAGTCCTTGGACGGGTCGTATTCGCGGATCACAGCCAGGATGTCCTTGGGCGGCAGCTGTTCGAGCACGACCATCAGGGCGCGGTCACCCTCACGGTCGGCCAGGTCCACGAGGATGGCTTCGGCGCCCACGATGTCGCCGGCGGCGATCAGGCTCTGGGTTTGCTGGATGAGGGCAAGTTCGTTCGTCATGGGCGTGCGCTCTGCTCAGTCTTTGCGGTCGAAACCTTGTTCGGCCAGCCATTCGGCGCCGGCTTCGTCGCGGGTGCGGGCGTCGTCGCTGTCGTTCTCGATGCTGCTGTCGTTGTCGCCATCGCTGTCTGCGTCGTGGTCGGCTTCACCGTCGCCCTTGTCGTCGTCGTCTTCATCCGCCGCAGGCTGCAGGCGGGCGTCGGGTGCGTCGTGCATGAACACCAGGGCGGCGGCCACGGTCATGAAGCGCTGGCCGTCGGCCTGCTGCAGGAACAGATCGGCCATGTCCTGCGCCCAGGGCGCGATCACCACGCTGGCGCGGATCTCGTCCCAGTCCGGGCATTCGTCGAGCTCGCCGCTGATGACGTGGTGCATCACGGCAGGCTCGGTGAAGCGGAAGGCCTGGTGGAAGACCACGGCCACCATCTCGGGCGACAGCTCGGTCATCTGCAGCAAGAAATCCAGCGACTTGCGCTTGTCGGCCAGGCGCCGGCGCAGCACGTCGCCGCCCTCGGAGTCGAAGCTCAGGTCGTCCAGCTCGGCCTGGTAGGCGGCGCGCAGGTGGTGAAAGGCAGGGGACAGGTTCATGGGGCGGGTGGGGTGCAAAGGGCTCAAAGCAAGGTGTTGAAGTAGCCCAGCCAGATGTCGCGGGCGGTGTCGATCGGGCTGTCCAGGAGGTTGCGGCGGCGGTTGTCGTCGTAGGCCTGGCGCTTGTCGGGGTCGGACAGCACGTCATACGCCTCTTGGGCCGCCCTGAAGCGCGCAGGGGCATCGGCGGCGCTGTTGCGGTCGGGGTGGTATTGCGAGGCCTTGAGCCGGAACGCCTTCTTGACGTCGGCCAGGGTGGCGGCGCTGCTCAAGCCCAGGGCGGCGTAGTGATCGGTCATGAAAGGGGGTGCGCACAAAGGAAAGCCAGGCGCGCACTGTACCGAAGGCTGGGCGGCATGTCTTGCGCATGCCGCAACAGGGTCAACGGCGGCCACAGGGATGGCCGCACCTGCTCACGCCCCCTGCATCACCCCGGCCATCACGCCGTACACCTCCGTCCAGGCGGCCTTGGCCTCCGGTGTGAAGGCCTCCCCCAGCCCTTGACCCAGGGTTTTGAGCAGCGCGCCCCCCACGGTGTCGTAGTGCGCGGCCTGCACGCCATAGCCCACGTGCCGCGCGCCGAGTGATTTCAGGATGGGCACCAGCGTGTCCAGCTCATTGAGCTTGCCCACCGCCGCGCCGATCATCTGCATGAGTTTTTGACCTTGCGCCGTCATGTCGCCCTTGAACAGCGCCTGGAGCGACGGGTCGGCTTCAAACAGGTTGGCATAGAACAGCGCGGCCGCTTGCGGCGCAATCTGGTCCACGGCAACCCAGGTGGATTGAACGATCTGGATGGTGCGGGTGTCCATGGTCAGCCTTTTCAGTCAATGTGCAGGTGAGCGCAGTCTGTGCCCCACGGTGACGCGCGTCCAGCGCCGTGTGGCCATCACGGCTTGTCGCCCCCGGGTCAAGGGGACGGAGCGGCCCCGGCCTCGGCAACCACTGCTCACAAGCACACCGTCACCGGCAGCCGACAGATTTTTCACATTAGGGATGGCACCTCGCGACCCCCCTCCCTAGGATCAGTCCAAAGTCAGACTGGGAAGGTCGTGGTCCATGGATTTCATCGAGCAGATTCTGGGGTGGTCGCCCGACAACGGCGAGGGCTGGTTCGAGGCCCTGTTGTTCGCCATCCCCCTGTGCGGCATCTTGCTGATCTGGCGCCACCGGCGCGCCAAGGCGCAGGCCGGCGCCGTGCCCCGTCGCCCCGACGACCGCGCTTGAGCCGGAGGCAGCACATGGCCGTCAAACAGACCCGCCCCTTCCGCCTGTCCCCCACCCGCCGCTTCGAGCTGGCGCCCCGCATGGACGAGCTGTCCATGGCGGCGGCCGTCGCGCGGCGCCTGTCGCCACCGGCAGCCTTGCCGCCCAAGGGCTTTGGCTTTCCGCCCGCCGTGGTCTGGACGGACGCGGGCGACGACATCCTCCTGCACCTGAGCGCCCTGCGTGTGGTCTTGCGCAGCGGGCTCATCGTGGTGTCGGTCGACCTGGAATGTGACCAGACCGGCCGTGAGGCGCTGGTGATGCCGTTTTCGGTGGCCGCCAGCCGCGACCAGGCCGGCCTGCTGGCCGTGACCGAAGAGCTGCCGCGCGGCAATGGCCTGCTGGTGGGCCGCTGGGGCAAGTTGCTGCAAGACGCCGTCTGGCAGGCGCTGCTGGGCATCGTGCAGGAGTATGCCGGGCGGCTCAACAAGCTGCCCTTTGGCATGGCGGCCGAGCACGGCGTGCTGTCGCTGCACGTGGCCGA
>CANBQJ010000119.1 GCA_947371645.1 Burkholderiales bacterium
TCCAGCCCACCCAGGTCGGCACCCTTGCCAGAGCCCACGCTCGTGACGAAGAAGCTGAACGGACCGGTTTCCCGGTTGGCAGGGGCAGCCGCCGGCGCGGCGGCCTGCGCCAGCACCGCGCCAGACAGGCTCAGCAAGGCGGCCGCGACAACAAGTCGATGTGGGCGTTTCATCGCATCAGTCCTTCTTGCGGAAGTCATCGTGGCAGCCCTTGCACGTGCCTTGCAGCTTGCCCAGTTGCACCTTCACGGCGGCCACGTCACCGCCGGCAGCCACCTTGGCCAGCTCATTGGCTTCCTTGTTGAAGGCGGCGCCCGCATCGGCGGCCTTCTTGTCCGTCCACAGTTCAGGCTTGGCGGCCGTTTCGTGCCAGCCCTTGCCGGTTTCAGTGCCGGGCGCATACAAGGCGCCCAGGCCGGAATTGGCGATGGCGGCGATGGTGTTGGCCGCCTTGATCACGTCTTCCTTGTTGTAGGTGCCTTCCACATTGGCCTTGACCCGGCCGGTGTTCCAGGCCAACACCTGGTAGGCCGACTGGCGCCACTTGATCAGCTGCTCGGGCTTGGGCGCCTGTTGGGCCATGGCGTTGAACGTGGTGACGCTGGCGATCAGGCCGGCACCGGCCAGGGCCAGGGCGATGGCGCGTTGCACTGAGGTCTTCATGCTTGCTTCCTTTTGTGTGTGATGAAGGGTGAGAGAAACCGGAAAGAAACGGTGGGAGGCCTGGGTCAGGCCTTGAGGTTCTGCTTGAAGAAATCGACGGTGCGTTGCCAGGCCAGCTTGGCCGCAGCGGCGTCGTAGCGCGGAGTGGTGTCGTTGTTGAAGCCGTGCTGGACACCGTCATAGACGAAGGCCTGGTAGCTGACCTTGCTGGCCTTGAGCGCCGCTTCGTACTTGGGCCAGCCCGCATTGATGCGCTCATCGGCACCGGCGTAATGGATCAACAAGGGGGCCTTGATGCGAGGCACGTCGGCGTCAGGCGGTTGCGCGCCATAGAAGGGCACGGACGCGGCCAGCTCTGGCACCTGCGTGGCCAGGTAGTTGGCCATGCCACCGCCATAGCAGAAGCCCACCGCACCGACCTTGCCGTTGCCGCCATTGAGCTTCAGCAGGTGCTGTGTGGCGGCCAGGAAGTCAGCGCGGGTCTTGGTCTGGTCCAGCTTGGGGAACAGCTCGCGGGCCTTGTCTTCGTCACCGGGGTAACCACCCAGCGGGAACAGGGCGTCGGGCGCCAGGGCGATGAAGCCATCCAGGGCCAGGCGGCGGGCGATGTCTTCGATGTGAGGGTTCAGGCCGCGGTTCTCATGCACCACGAGCACCGTGGGCAGCGGGCCCTTGGCCTGCGTTGGCTTGACCAGGTAGGCGCGGACCTTGCCATAGCCTTGTGGGGACGGGATCTCGACGTAGCTGGTCTGGATGCGGCTGTCGTCGCCCTTGACCTGCTGGGCCTGGGCAAAGTTCGGGCTCAGTTCAGCCAGGACCAGCTCGGCGCCCACGATGCCGCTGGTGTACTTCGCTGCGCCTTGTAGGAAGCCACGCCGGTTCAACAGGCCATGCACATACTGGTCAAAGAGGCGAAGCACCTCGGGGGCGAAATCGTGTGCGGTCTTTTGGGGGGCGCTCATGCCGGGCTCCTGTGTGGGTTCATTTGGCCCGGCCGCTGTAGCCGGGGGTCAGCACTGCAATGCGGTAGACGGCACCACGGCCGACCACGTAGAGGGTCTTCTTGTCTTCGCCGGCGAATGCCAGGTTCTGCGGCTGCTTGGGCAGCGCGATGGTCCCGAGTGCTTCGCCTTTGCTGCTGAACACCTGGATGCCGGTGTTGCTGGCCACATAGACACGCCCGGCGTCGTCGACGGCCAGGCCATCGGCCCCGCTGGTGCCGCCGGTGTCTGTCTTGCGCCAGCCATCCAGCTTGGCGAAATTGCGGCGCGGGCCCACGCTGCCGTCGGCCTGGAGGTCATAGGCCAGCAGGTGTTCGCCCAGGGTGTTGGCCACATACAGCACCTTCTCGTCGGGGCTGAGCTGGATGCCGTTGGGGCGCTCCACATCGGCCACCAGGCGCTTGAGCTCGCCTTGTTTGGAGATGCGGTAAACGGCAGGCTTGGCCGTTTCGACAGGCGGCTTGGCGGGTGCGGCCTGGCCGGGCGCAGGTGGGTTGGCGCCCGAGTCGGTGAAGTACACATTGCCCAGCTTGTCGACCACCAGGTCATTGGGGCGGCCAAAGGGCTTGCCCTCGAAGTTGTCTGCCAACGTGCGGACTTTCGGGTCCGGGAAGACGATGCCCACGCGTGGCTTGAGCACCTGCACGGCGTACAGGTCACCATTGGGCGTGAAGCCCAGACCGTTGGCGCCGTTGCTGCCTTCCACGAACACCGAGGTGGAGCCGTCTGCCGCGATGCGCGTGATGCGGTTGGCTTGTGTCTCGGTGAAGATCAGGCTGCCGTCTGGCAAGGTGACCGGGCCTTCGGTGCCGGTGAAACCCTCTTTGATCAGCTCGATGCGGGTGCCAGCCGACACGACGCCTGAGATGGCTGGCGTCACCGTGGGTGCGGACGCCGCCACAGCGGGCGCGGCGGGCGCATTGGCCACTGCGGGTGGCGTCTGCGCCAGGGCCTGGGCAGCCCAGCTCAAGCCCAGCACGGCCACCAGCGCGCGGCTGGCCAGGTGCTTGGAACGCGGATGCAATGTGTGGGTCATCTGGAACTCCCCGGCAAGGCGTGGTGTGGGATCAGGACTTTTTGTCGGCGGGCTTGCTGCCTTTGCCGCCATTGAGGCCCTGGACCACGTCCAGCGCCTTTTCCACGTTGGCCGCCGGTGCCAGCCCGCCCACCGTGGCGACGACCTTGCCGTCCTGGCCCACGATGAAGGTGGTGCGGTCCACGCGCCCATGGTCGATCTCGACGCCACGGGTGTCCTTGCGGCCGGCGGGAATCTCGGCCACGGCCAGATCGAAGCCCTTGGCCACGCGGCCGTCGGCATCCGAGGCCACGGCGATCTTGCCGGCGCAGAACTGCGGGTCGGCAGAGAAATCGTTGAGTCGGGTGATGCTGTCCAGCGAGACGCCAATGATGGTGGCGCCCGCGGCCTTGAAGCGGTCAACGTTCTCGGCAAAGGTGTGCGCCTGGATGTTGCAGCCGCCGGTGAACGCAGACGGGTAGAAGTACACCACCACCGGCCCCTTCTTGAGCGCGTCTTTCAGGGCGTAGTTGAAGGCCTTGCCGGCAAACGATGCCTGCAAGGTGAAGTCGGGGGCGGCGTCGCCTTCCTTCAGTGCAGCATGGGCGCTGCCGATCATGCCAAGGGCCAATGCCAGGGTGCTCAGGGCGCTCAAGGTGCGGTTGTTCATGTCGTGTCCTCGTGTTGACTGTCTGTGTGTTTGATCGTTGCGGACGCAGGCTCACTGCGCCTGTGCTGCCAGGTGATCGGCCAGCACTTCGATTTCCTTGTCGCTGAGCGCCTTGCTCAGCTGGTTCATGACGCCGTCGGGGCTGTTGCGCCGGCTGCCGTCGCGCCAGGCGCGCAACTGGTCGTCGAGGTACTTCCATTCCTGTCCGGCCAGCCGTGGTGCGGCGGGCAGACCGGCCTTGGCGCCACCTTGCGGCCCATGGCAACTCACACAAGGGGTGATGCCCCGCGCCGGGTCGCCCTGCTCGAACAGCTGCTTGCCGGCTTCATGCAGGTCACCGCCCTCCCCCTTCATGGGCGGCAGGCTGTTGAAGTAGGCCGCGATGTCGATCAGATCTTCGTCGCTGAGGTTGCGGGCCACGATGGCCATCTGGTCATGCTTGCGCAGGCCTGAGCGGAAATCCTGAACCTGCTTGACGATGTAGGCCGTCTTCTGGCCCGCGAGCTTGGCCACCTTGGCCTCGGCGCCCTTGGGGTTGCCAGAACCTTGGCCGGACTGGCCGTGGCACTCGATGCAGCGCTCGGACTCTGCCTTGTCCTTGCCCAGCGCGACATCACCTTTGGGCGTGGCTGGCGTTGCCGCCGTCTTCGTGGACGAAGCCCTGGGTGGCTTGGCCGGCGCCGCGGCCCATGCCGCTTGCGTGAACAGCATGGTCATGCCGAGTGCCAGCGTGGGCACAGTGCTCATGTTGATGAGGCTGGCACCCCAGGTGCCGATGGTGTTGATCAATGGATGCTCCTGCTGCCGTCACGACTTTTTGTAGAAGGTGTGACAGGTCCGGCAGGTGCGGGACAGGTCGGTGGCCGAGTCGGTGGCCGTGCCGAAGTCCTTGACCGCAACTGACTTGATGATCGAGCTCGCCAGGTCTTTGCTCTTGCGCGACAGGTCCACCGCGTCGGCGGCGTCACCCTTGGCGATGAAGTGCGATTCCACCTTGCCAAACAGCTCTTGCAGCTCTTTAGCGTCTGCCGTGCTGGCAGGGGCGTTCTGGATGGCGATGTTCGAAGACAGGCTCTTGTTGGTGTCTTCGATGGTCTGCATGAGGTCCATGTCCAATTCGGCGTCTGCCGCCTGGACGACGCCAATCAGGGCCGGCACCAGTGCCGCGGCGATGATGAGCTTGCGCATGAATGTCTTGTCTTGCTTTCCAGGCGGAGCCTCACGCTGGGTGGGGCCCCGCCTTTGTTGTCGTCAGGCCAGGATGTCCTTGATGACCTTGCCGTACACCACAGTCGGACGCTCGGAGCGGCCGCTGTTGAGGAAGGTGGTCTTCAAGTGGTCCAGACCGAAAAGCTGCAGCACGGTGGCATGCAGGTCGTAGGTGTCCACGGCCTTTTCCTTGTCGGCCACCTGCAGGCCCACCTCGTCGGTCTCACCGTAGGTGAAGCCCGCCTTGAGGCCGCCACCGGCCAGCCACTGGGTGTAGCCCCAGGGGTTGTGGTCGCGGCCATTGCCGCTCTGGCCATAGGAGGTGCGACCGAACTCGGAGGTCCACACCACCAGGGTGGTCTCCAGCAGGCCACGCTCCTTGAGGTCGTGCAGCAGGCCCGCGATGGGCTTGTCGACCATCTTGGCCATCAGGCCGTGGTTCTTGTCCAGGTCGTTGTGGGCGTCCCAGCTGGTGCGGTCGATGTCGGCACCTTCAGGGAAGCCGGAGACCACCTGAATGAAGCGCACGCCATGCTCCACCAGGCGGCGGGCGCGCAGCAGCACCTCGCCGTAGCTCTGGCTGGTCTTGTCGTCGATGCCGTAGAGCTTCTTCGTGGCTTCGGTTTCCTTGCTCAGGTCCACTGCGGCAGGCGCAGCGGTCTGCATGCGGTCGGCCAGCTCATAGGACTGCAGGCGGGCGCGCAGTTCGGTGTCGCTGGGGTAGCGGTCGCCACCAAACTTGTTCAGGCGCTTGAGCAGGTCCAGCGTCGAGCGTTGCTGCTGCGCAGAGCGCACATCCGGACGGTCCAGGTACAGGATGGGCGACGGGCCCGGACGGAAGGCGGTGCCCTGGTACACGGCGGGCAGGAAGCCGGCGCTCCAGTTGACCGAACCAGCCTGAGGTTCGCGGTCGCCGTTGTACATCACCACGTACGAAGGCAGGTCCGGGTTGGCCGAGCCGAGTGCGTAGTTGATCCAGGCGCCCAGCGAAGGACGGCCCGGGTTCAGGTCACCGGTGTTGAGCTTCAGGATCGAGATGTCGTGGGTGGCGCCGACCGTCACGCTCGACTTGATGAAGGTCATCTTGTCGGCCTGCGTGGCCAGGTTGGGCAGCAGGTTGGAGAACCAGGCGCCGCTTTCACCGTGTTGCTTGAAGCTGCGCTCGTTGGACACGTACAGCTTGCCCACACCACCTTGGGTGCTGGTCTTGATGCCCTTCAGGAAGGATGCTGGGATTTCCTGGCCTGCCAGGCGAACCAGCTCGGGCTTGTAGTCGTACAGGTCCAGCGTGGACGGTGCGCCGTTCTGATGCAGCCAGATGACCGACTTGATCTTGGCCGGGAAGTGCGGTGCCTTCGGGGCCAGCGGGTCGATCAGCTCGGCGGCCGTGGCCGCGTTCAGCGTGCCCAGGCCGGGGATGAAGCCACCGAGGGATGCAGCGCCCAGGCCCAGACCGGCGTTGCGGAGGAAGTCACGACGGGTATCGCTCATGTTGAGTCCTTTGATTGGTATGTGAGTGGGGTGGGGTCAGAAGCGGTAAGCGAAGTCGTTGGAATTGGCCACGGCATGCACCAGGTCCACGAACGCCGCAGACTTGACCGGGTCGAACGACTTGGTGTCCTTCAGGCCCACAGGGATGGCCACGTCGAACTTGCCGTTGGCGGCCTTCTGCTTGATCACGATCTGCTCTGATGCCAGGAACTCCTTGAGTGCCTTGCGTTCCGTGGTGTCGGGCAGGCGGGCAAACAGGGTCTGGTACAGGCGGTTGAGCTGGGCGTCTTCGTTGGCGCCGGCTTCGTTGATCACGCGGCCTGCCAAAGCTTGCGACCAGTCGAACACCACATCGCTGTTGAACAGGGTCAGGGCCTGCAGCGGCGTGGTGGTCACGTCACGCTTGTGGTGCGGCTTGCTGGGGTCGGCCGGGTCGAAGCTCTGCGTGACCGGGTAGGGGAAGCTGCGGCGATTGAAGATGTAGATGCTGCGGCGGTACCAGTCTTCCTTGTTGTCAGACACGGCCCAGGCGCGGTTGCCATTGAAGTCTTGCGACTTGCCTACATCCAGCCCAGCCTTGACCACCGGCGGGAACACCGAGGGGCCACCCACCTTGTCGACCAGCAGGCCCGACGCGTACAGCAGCGAGTCACGGATCTCTTCGGCTTCCAGTCGCTTGCGCGGGTACACGGCCAGCAGCTTGTTCTCCGGGTCGACCTTGACGGCGTCAGCGCGCTCGTTGGACGACTGGCGGTACGTGGCCGACAGCAGGATCTCGCGGTGCAGCTTCTTCACGCTCCAGCCCTTGGCCACGAAGCTGCTGGCCAGGTAGTCCAGCAGTTCAGGGTGCGTGGGCTTGGCGCCAGCGCGACCGAAGTCATGCAGCGTGGCCACGATGCCCTTGTCGAAATACTGTGCCCAGACGCGGTTGGCATAGACACGAGGGGTCAGCGGGTTGTTGGTGTCGCTCAGCCATTGGGCCAGGGCCGTGCGGCGACCCGACGACGTGGCAGTCGGCTTGATCTCAGGTTGGTTCTTGCCGGTCCACAGCGCGGGGATGGCCGGCTGCACCTCTTCCAGCGGACGCTCGTGGATGCCACCAAAGCGCACGAAAGTGGGCGGCGCATCGCCATGGCCCAGTTCGGTGGCCGCGGTCAGGAAGCGCGAGCCGCTCGCGGGCTTGAGGTTGTCGAACTTCTTGAGCTCGGCACCCAGGTCGTTGTACTGCTTGAGCTTCTCGGCGTAGACCGGGTCGTAGCCCGTGCGTTCCTTTTCCTGGCCGAACTCGCGCAGGAAGGCCACGATGTCGGCGTCGCTGGCCACAGACTTCAGGCGCCAGTTGACCCAGCGGTCTTGTGCCGTCCATTGGTCTTGTGGCTTGAAGATGGCGTCGCGGCTGTCCGTCAGGTAGCGTTCGTTGTGGTACTGGCGACCGGCTTCACGCACGCTGTCAAGGATGGCCTTTTGCTTGGCGCGGATGTCCTTGGTGGCTTCGTTGTAGGCGGACTGCTTCTTGTCGAACTCGGCATCCCAGGTCGTCTCGGTGCCCTTGGCCAGCGGCGCACGCTCGTCGAAGCTGGTGTTGGCGAAGTAGGCCTGCAGCTGGAAGTACTCCTTCTGGCTGACCTTGTCCGACTTGTGGTTGTGGCACCGGGCGCAACCCACGGTGCTGCCCAGGAAGGCTTCACCGACCAGGTCGGTCATGTCCGTGGCGATCTGGTATTTGCGCTGCACCAGGTCACGTGAGTTGGCGTTGTCCGGGTAGCCAGCCAGGAAGCCGGTGGCAATGCGGGCCTCTTGCTTGGACGGCCACAGCTCGTCACCCGCGACCTGTTCCTGGATGAACTGGCTGAAAGGCTTGTCTTCGTTGAAGGCGTTGATCACGTAGTCGCGATAGCGCCAGTTGTTGGGGCGGGTGTTGTCGTTCTGGAAGCCCGTGCTGTCGGCGTAGCGGGCCAGGTCCAGCCAGCGGCGTGCCTGACGCTCGCCGAAGTGTGGCGAGGCCAGCAGGCGGTCCACCAGCTTGTCGTAGGCGTTGGGCGACTTGTCGCCGACGAAGGCCTGGATTTCTTCAGGGGTGGGCAGCAAGCCCCATGCGTCCAGCGTGGCGCGGCGGATGTAGGTGGCGCGGTCGGTCTCGGGCGAGGGCTTCAGGCCCTTGGCTTCAATTTGAGCCAGAACGAAGGCATCCAGCGGGGCACGAACCCAGGCTTTTTGCTTGACGACAGGTTGAGCTGGCGTGGCAATGGCCACATAGGGCGACCAGTTTTTCGTGGGCGCAACGGCTGCCACCGGCTTGCCCGCGTCGGCACTTGCAGGCGCCGATTCGGCCGCGACCGAGGAAGCGGCCAGCGTGCTCAATATTGCGGTGAGATAGATTGCCTTATTCATAGTGCTTGACCCCATGTGCGTTGAGCAATTTGCTCATGTGCTTGCTCGGTGATGTCATATTCAAATTTTCCACCCCGCTCAAAGCTGAGAAGCCTGAGCGGGTTGCGGCCTGTATCGCAATTCGCGTGCCACCTCTCCCCAGCCTTTCGGTTTGATGAGGTGATTTGTAACCCATTGATTGGTAAGCGTATTTGTCTACAGAATATGCATATGCGCCGCCCACACAAAGACATGCTTGGCGACTTCCCATCAGTGCTGAAATATCACCACCCGGGCTGCTGATAAATAAACACAGCAGGTGCTGTCAATGCAACATATTCGTGTTGATGTGCGGTTGTTGCGGCAACATGCCGTGCTGTTTCGCGGGCATGGAATGTGCAAACGGTTGGCCGACAAACAATATCGCAACCGAGCTAGGAGTATTCGTGTATCCATTCAAAATCACAGCACTGGCGGGCGCCGTGTGGCTGGCCTTGTCGGGCGTGACCGCTCAGGCCGCACCTGTTGCCAACCCGCCCGTGAGTGCTGCAGAAATCCAATCGCTGAAGGAAACCGTCGAAACCTTGCGCAAGCAGATCCTGGAGTTGCGCACCGCTCAGGGTGTGGGCACCAATGCCCTGGACCGCGCACGCGTGGATGAGCTCAACCGTCAGATCACCGAGCTGAAGGCGCAGCTCCAGCGCCTCACCGATGAAGCGGCCAAAGAGTCGGCCAAAGCAAAGTCTCCTGAAGAAGCTCAGGATGGCGAAAGCGACGAGGCCCTGCAGGCACGCACGCCAGCCACCAAGGCCGACATCCAGGGCCTGCGGACCGACCTGGAAAACTACAAATACGACAACGCCCGTCAGCTGGAGCGCAACGTGCCCAGCGTGACCCGCAACACCAAGATCGGTGGCGGCGTCACGGTGCGCTACGACACCAACAACCCCAAGGCTCAACCCAGTGCAACGTCCAGCGGTGCTGGGGCCACCAGTGGTCGTGCCAACGGCTTCGCTGCATCCTCGTATTCGCTGAACTTTGCAGGCACGCTCTACCGCGACTACGAAGCGGGCCGCAACCTCACCTATCGCTTGGCCTTTGCCTCCAGCAATGCCACGACCGTCACCTCGACCTCGTCGGTGACCACGACCAATGGCACGACCACCGCCACCGGCACGAAGACCACCACCGTCGCCAACGGCAACAGCTTCCTGAACGCCACCGACATCTACCTGCGCTACAGCTTCCAACCCGTCAGCGGCAACCCTGAAGACCCGCTGGGCACCGTCACCGCCGGGCAGCAGCCCATCCCGTTTGGCCAGGATGCGCAGGCGCTGGACCCTGAAGTGCGCCCCGTCATCAACAACGCGGGCTTCGTCAGCGGCCTGGGCCTGGGCACACGCCAGACCGGTGTGGTGCTGGCTGGCGACGTCGACCCCTATGTCGACTTCACCAGCAACTACCGTGCGCCATCGCTGGCCTATGCCTTTGGCGTTTTCAACGGCAATGGCAGCAACCGCGCCGACAACAACGGCTACAAGGACCTGGTGGGCCGCCTGGTCTACACCCTGCCGGTGGACTACGCCAGCTGGTTGCGCCAGTTTCAGGTCGGGGCGTCGTACTACCGCGGCTACACCTCGGTGACATCGGCCACGACCAACGACATCGCGACCGCCACGACCAACCAGAAGGGTGTCTTCAGCCGTCGGGGTCTGGACCTGAACTGGACGCACCTGCCCTACTCCGTTTCATACGAGTGGGCTTACGGCAAGAACACCCTGGGCGCGGCCACCGCAGCCGATCCCACGGGCTTGCAGCGCAGCTCCGGGCAGTACGTCAACTTTGGCTACACCTGGGGCGAGCAGTTCCTCAACAGCTCCAAGCAGCAGGGCAAGTTCGACGACTTCTGGCCCAAGTCCTACCAGGCCTTCCTGCGCCTGGACGAATGGGATCCGAACCGCAGCGGCCAGTCGCTCAACGACAAGGTCTGGGTGCGCACCCTGGGCCTGAACGTCTTCTTTGCCGAGACCAGCCGCCTGCAGATCAACCAGTTGCACACAGCCAACCAGCTCGGTGGCGCCGCGTCCACGCCTGCCAAGCCGGCCACGGCCAATGGCTGGAGCGTCCAGCTCAACACCACCTTCTGAACCCGGAGCAACACACACATGAATCGCCGTCACTTCTCCACCGCCTTGGCCGCTGGCCTTGCCGCCCCCGCCCTCATTGGCCTGAGCACGGCCGCACGAGCCGCCGATGGCGCCAAGCCCACGACCATCCGCATTGGCTTCCCCAACGCCGGCACGGGTGGTCGCCCCCTGCCCACGTCCGGCTTTGCCGCCAACGCCGTCTTCCTGGGTGAGCTCGAAAAAGAGTTCAAGGCCGACAACATCAAGATCGAATGGAAGTACTTCGTGGGCGCTGGCCCCGCGTTGAACGAGTCCTTTGCCAACGGCCTGCTGGACTTCTGCTTCGGCCATGGCGACCTGCCTCTGATCGTGGGCCGCTCCACCGGCCTCAAGCACAAGATCCTGATGTCTGCCGGTCGTGGCGGCGACTCCTACCTGCTCTCGCCGTCTGCATCCCCCGTGAGCCAGGTCTCGGACCTCAAGGGCAAGACCTTGTCGGTGCAAAAGGGCACGGCCGGCCAGCTGACGCTGTACCGCTTCCTGGCCAAGTACGGCTTCAACGA
>CANBQJ010000120.1 GCA_947371645.1 Burkholderiales bacterium
GGCGTCTACGTGAGCGGCCGCCAGATCGACAGCGGCGATTGCTCCGGCCCCAAGAGCGCCCGCAACGTGCTGATGCACCCCGACGTGGACGCGGCCGTGTTCGAAACCGCGCGCGGCGGCATTTTGCGTGAAGGCCTGGGTTTTGACCGCTGCCAGACGGCCGTGGTGACCAACATGGGCGCCGGAGACCACCTGGGCCTGAACTACATCACCACCGTCGAAGACCTGGCTGTGCTCAAGCGGGTCATCGTGATGAACGTGGCCACCAATGGCCATGCGGTGCTCAACGCCACCGACCCCATCGTCACGGCCATGGCCAGCAAGTGCCCCGGCGGCGTCATCTTTTTTGCCGCTGACCCGCACAACCCGGTGCTCACGGCCCACCGCGCGCGGGGCAAGCGCACCTTGTGCGTGGACGGCGAGGCCATCGTGGTCTCAGAGGGCAACTGGCGCGAAAGCCTGCTGCTGCGAGACATCCCCATCACCCGCAACGGCACGATCGGCTTCCAGGTCGACAACGTGATGGCGGCCGTGGGTGCGGCCTGGAGTTCGGGGCTGGACTGGGACACCATCCGCCGCGGCCTGGCCAGCTTCGTCAACGACGCCGACAACGCCCCGGGCCGTTTCAACGTGATGAGCTACAAGGGCGCCACGGTGATCGCCGACTACGGCCACAACCCGGACGCCATGCGCGCCCTGGTGTCGGCCGTGCAGGGCATGCCGGCCAAGCGCCGCAGCGTGGTCATCAGCGGGGCGGGCGACCGCCGCGACGAAGACATCCGCGAACAAACCGCCATCCTGGGCGATGCCTTCGACGACCTGATCCTTTTTCAGGACGCCTGCCAGCGCGGCCGCGAAGACGGTGAGGTGCTGACCCTGCTGCGCGAAGGGCTGTCCAAAGCCCAGCGCGCCAACCATGTCCAAGAAGTGCGCGGCGAGTTCGTGGCCATCGACACCGCCTTGGCGCGCCTGCAGCCTGGCGATTTGTGCCTGGTGCTGGTTGACCAGGTGGACGAGGCGCTGGCCCATCTGGCGCAGCGCTGCGCCGAAGCCGACACCGCCGCTGCGGCCTGACTGCCCAGCCCGGACGCCGACTGTTTCACAGGGCTTTGACCTGGCGGTGGCACGCGCCGCCCGGTGCGTGACATGATGGCCGCACCCCATTCACGGAGTGCGGCCCGCCCATGCTCAGAGCCCTGTCCGACCACGAACTGGCGCAACTGTTGCGCGAAGACGCGCCCCATGGTGACCTGACCACGCAATGCCTGCACCTGGGTGACGCCCCGGCGCGGCTGACCATGGCGGCGCGCCAGGCCATGGTGGTGTGTGGCACCGAAGAGGCGGCCCGGCTGTTTGAGCTGCAGGGCGCGCCCATGCAGGTGCACCTTCAGGCGGCTTCGGGCAGCCATGTGCTGGCTGGTGCGCCTTTGCTGAGTGCACATGGTCCGGCGGACACCTTGCTGCTGGTCTGGAAGGTGGCGCAAAACCTGATCGAGTCCACCAGCGGCATCGCCAGCGAAGTGGGGCGCATCGTCACGGGCCTGCGGGCAGCCGGTCACCAGCAGCCACTGGCCTGCACGCGCAAGGCCTTCCCGGGCACGCGGGCCCTGGCGGCCAAGGCGGTGGTGAGCGGCGGGGGCATCCTGCACCGCCTGGGCCTGTCCGAGACCTTGCTGCTCTTCCCCGAGCACCGCTTGTTCCTGGACGCCAGCCTGGACGACACCGTGGGCCGCCTGCGCAAGGCGCAGCCTGAGAAAAAGCTGGTGGCCGAAGTCACCGATCTGGAGGAGGCTTTGGTGCTGGCGCGCGCCGGGGCCGATGTCTTGCAACTGGAGCGCTTCAGCCCGGAGGCCGTCCGCCAGTGCCGACTGACCTTGCACGCGGCCCACCTGCACCCGGCGCTGGCGGTGGCCGGCGGGGTCAACGAAAGCAATGCCGTGGCCTATGCGCAGGCTGGCGCCGACCTGCTGGTGTCTTCTGCGCCTTACCACGCGGCCCCGAGGGACGTCGAGGTCAGGTTCTCGCGAGAAGTCTGACCACGGGCTGGCTCAGGGTGCCCGGCCGGCTGTGCCTGCCTGGGCCCAGGCAGATCGGATGGCCCGTCCGCAGCTCACGGATTTGATCGAGGGGCGCAAGTCCACATCCTCGTCACCGGCATGGCGCATGGCCACCCGCGCCACGATGCCGTAGTGGCTGCGCCGCGCGTCGATCCAGGGGTAGAAGCCGAATGCGCCCGGGCTGCTGAAAGCCCCATCGCCCACGGCCGGATCGTCTTCCACCCAGTGACCGATGCTGTAGTGCCAGCTTTCCTGTGGCGGGATGGGCGTGGACACGGCCGTGCCACAGGTGCGCGGGTTGGTGCACACCGGGTGCTGGCCCAGCATGGCGCCGATTTTCAGCTCGCCGCGCAGCACGGCCTGCAGGAACTGGCCATAGGCGGCGGCCGAACTGCGCCCGCCGCCAGCGGGCTGGGCCTGGCCGTAGTCGAATGCCCAGTCCGGACCCAGGCTGGGCAGGCCCTGGCGCACGGTCTGGGCAAGCTCATTGGGGCTTTGGTCACCCAGACCCATCAAGACCGCATGCTGCTGCATGTGGCCGCCGTTGTAGTCAAAGCGGCCCGTGGTGGCCGGGTCGGGCTCGCCTCGCCCGTTGCGCAGGCGCTTGGCGCAGGCGCCCACGCTTTGGAAGGGCAGGCAGCCATGGAATCGCGTGTAGCCGCTCTGAAAGTGCAGGAAGGTGATGTCTTGCTGCGAGAGCTGACCGGCGCGGCGTTCAGCGACGTACGCGCCATACACCCACTTGGACGCCGAAGCGATGGGCATGACCGTGTCCGCCGTGGGTCCGTCACTGCCCACCTGCCCTTGGGCCAGCACGCCTTGGCCATCACCGATTACCCAGTAGAAGGGCCGGGCTTCGGTGCAGGCGCTCGACTGGGCCGCTGCCTGCGCAGCCTGGACCTGGGCGATCGGTGCTGCGGCATGGGCAGCCACCGTGGCCCCAACAGAGGCTGCCACAGCACCCAGGATGTGGCACACGGCCTGAGCCAGGCGTCGCGGGCCGGTGACGTTCAACAAGGTGCGCATGAGTTCACCAGAAGTGTCAGTACTGAAGTTCGAAGCGCTGCCCACGGAAGTTCAGCACCGCCGACTTCAGCCGGATCTCTTCCAGCTGCAAGCCGGCTTGAGGGCTGTCACCTTCGTGCAGCACCTGGCCATTGAGCACCAGCATGCGTTGCGAGGGCACCGGTGAGTGCATGGCGCCGCCCACGCTCAGCGCGGGCAGTTCTTTGCGCAGCGCATCAGGCAGGTCGGCCAGGCGGAGCAAGGGCGCTTGGGCCGCTGGTTCTGGTTCTTGCGCACGAGGCTTGGCGTGCCCGCCCGCCTGCTCGCCGCTGCGGCCGGCCGGCACACTCAGTGCAGGTTGGGCCGGCCAGGGTCGGGAGGTGCCGGGCTGCGGCCCACCATCGACCTGCATGGCCACGCCGCCAGCAGGTGGTTGCTGTGCGGTGGGTGCCTGCTGCGGCGCCTGCGCCGTCGCGCTGGGCCTTGGCGGCGGCGCGGGGGGCATTGCGGCGGGCTGACCTGGTCCGTCCATGGCGCGGGCGCCAACGGTTTCCGTGACGGCGCCGGGTGTCTGCGGCCAGTTGTGCCAGGTGAGCACACCGGCCAGGGTCAGCGCCACGCCGATGCCGGCCCAGGCCAGCGGTGACAGGCCCGCTGGCGCGGCGGGGGCGTCGCCAGGCAGCACCTGCTGGGCGTGCAGGCCAGGGACAGCGCCTTGCTCACGCTCCTGCTCCGCCTTTTTGAGCGCGTCAAGGATGTAGGACATGGGCGTTTGCCGAAGGGGCGCTGGTGGTGAGGGGTGTGGCGGCAGGCGAGGGCGGTGGGGCTGGACGGCGCAGCAGCGCGGGCTCGCTCACATGGGTCAAGCGGTTGAGCTGCATGAAGGTGGTCGCACCCACCACGCCATCGGCCTTGAGGCCCTGGGCCACCTGGAAGGACAGCACCCGTGTGTTCAGTTCGCCGCCGAGCCGGGCAGGCAACGCTGGGGCCGGGCCTTTGTCCACCTGAGCCAGTCGCGTGGCCACCCAGTCCAGGGCAGGACCCTTCTGGCCTGGCAGGATCTTGCTGCGGTAACCCTCGGGAGCCTGCCACAGGGCCACAAAGTCACCCCGCCAGCGCGATGACACCACGGCCACGGGCCAGGTCTGCAGGCCTTTGGGCCCCTCCGTCAGGACCTGATCACCATCCAGGCCCCAGAGGATCACGAAGGCCTCGGGGTGGGTGGCATCGCGCAAAGTGAGCACCACCGGGCGGTCCAACTGGCGGATCAGGGCCAGGCCGGCGGGGCTTCGGTAGCAAAACACCTGCGCTGCCGGGCCCTCCGATGGGCAGGGGTCATCGCTCGTCCAGCGCTGACGCCAGGCCTGAGCCAGCGCGCGCAGGGCCTGGCCCTCGGTGCCCCAGGCGGAGAGGGCCAGCGGCCCGGTGGCGCTGGACGGGGCGGGCGTGAGCGGGGCTGGCCAGGTGGCAGGCACGCCGGGCGCGGCGCTGGGCTGGCCGGCAGGCGCGAGCGATGGAGTCCCGGTCACTGGCGCGGGGGTTGCCAGCGCAAGGCGCTGAGGCAATGAAGCACCCGCACCTGCCCCCGACGCCCCCGCACCCGCACCCGCACCCGCATGGCCAGCTGCCGCCATGGCGGTGGTCCTGGGCGGTGCAGCGGGCGCTTGGGCCACCCGTTCCTTCGCCCCATCTGCGCCAGGCGCGCCGGGCGCCACGTGGTGTCTTTGCCAGGCCCAGGTCAGTCCACCAGCCAGGGTCACCACCCCGAGTCCGGTGAGCGCCCACACCAGCCAGGTCTGCCTGGCCGTCCTCGTGCCCGGGCGGGCGGCCTTGCCCGCACGATCGGCCTGCCGCGTGGCCTGCGCGCTGAGCGCGCTCACCTTGCCCGACCTGGGCATGAAGACTTCACCGGCCGCCGTGTCCACCATCGCGCTGTCCACGGTGGCACGGCTGCGGGCGTAGGCGCCCAGCAAGGCGCGGTCGCACAAGAGGTTGATGCGGCGCGGGATGCCCAGGGTGAGCTGGTGCACCCGGCGCGCGGTGCGGCCGTCGAAGATGGCCTCACGCCGGTAGCCGGCCACGGCCAGCCGGTGGTGGATGTAGTCGCGGGTCTCGTCGGGGCTCAGTGCATCCAGGTGGAAGCGGGCGATCACGCGCTGGGCCAGCTGTTCCAGCTCGGGGCGGGCCAGCATGTCGCGCAACTCGGGCTGGCCGATCAGGATGATCTGCAGCAGCTTGCGCTCTGCTGTTTCCAGGTTGGTCAGCAGGCGCAGTTGCTCGAGCACATCGGCCGACAGGTTCTGGGCCTCGTCGATGATCAGCACATTGTTCTGGCCGACCGCATGCGTGCGCAGCAGGTAGTCATTGAGCCGGTCCACATAGGCCTTGGTGGATGAGGGCTCGCCAGCAGGCGGGGCCTCCACGCCAAATTCCTTGCAGACCACCTGCAGCAACTCGGTCACCGTCAACCTGGGGTTGAAGATGTAAGCCACGTTGCAGCGGCGCGGGATCTGCTCCAGGAAGCAGCGGCACACGGTGGTCTTGCCTGCCCCGATCTCGCCGGTGAGCACCACAAAGCCACCCCCGCCGCTCACCCCATAGAGCAGGTGCGCCAGGGCCTCCCGGTGGCGGTCGCTCATGAAGAGGTAGCGCGGGTCCGGGGCGATGGAAAACGGCGCCTGCTGAAGGCCAAAGAAGCTGGCGTACAGCGGCAGGCCGCCGCCATCGGGCAGCTCCAGCACGGTGTCGGCGTGGGCCTGTTCGTCTTCGCTGGTGTGCTGCAGGGGCATGGCGTGGCTGGCGCCGGGGAGCAAGGTCATGCGGCGGGTGTTCAGGCGGCGTCCGGCACCAGCCAGCGCTGGGCCAGCTTGACCCACAGGGCGGCGCCTTGCGGGATCAGGTGGTCATTGAAGTCGTAGCTGGGGTTGTGCAGCATGCAGGGGCCCAGGCCGTGGCCACCCTCGCGGTGGCTGCCGTCGCCGTTGCCGATCACGAAATAGGCGCCTGGCTTTTCCAGCAGGAAGAAGCTGAAGTCTTCGGCGCCCATGGTGGGCTCGAATTCATGCACGCGGCGTGCACCCACCACCGACTGCATCACCTCCCGCACCACCGCCGTTTCGTGCGGGTGGTTCACGGTGGGCGGGTAGTTGCGGTTGAACTCGAAGTCGGCTTCGGCGCCAAAGGCCGCGCAGAGCTGGTGGGTGAGCTCGCGCATGCGGTTTTCGATCAGGTCCAGCGCTTCCAGCGTGAAGCTGCGCACCGTGCCTTGCAGGGTGACGAAGTCGGGCACGACGTTGGTGGCTTCGCCCGCCTGGATCATGGTCACCGAGATCACGCCGGTCTCGATGGGCTTGAGGTTGCGCGTGAGGATGGTCTGGTAGGCCTGCACCAGCTGGCAGGCAATCGGCACCGGGTCGATGCCCAGGTGCGGCATGGCGCCGTGCGAGCCCTTGCCCCGGATGCGGATCAAGAACTCATTGGACGAGGCAAAGCAGGGCCCCGTCTTGATGGCGAAGTCGCCCGCCGGCATGCCGGGCCAGTTGTGCATGCCGAAGATGGCGTCCATGGGGAAGCGCTCGAAGAGGCCGTCGCGCACCATCTCGCGGGCGCCACCACCGCCTTCTTCCGCCGGCTGGAACACCAGGTAGGCGGTGCCATCGAAGTCGCGCTCGCGGGCCAGGTGCTGGGCGGCGGCCAGCAGCATGGCCACATGGCCGTCGTGGCCGCAGGCGTGCATGCGACCTGGGTGGCGGCTGGCGTGGGCGAACGTGTTGTGCTCCGTCATGGGCAGGGCGTCGATGTCGGCGCGCAGGCCGATGGCGCGCGGGCCGGGTCGCCCCTGGATCACGCCCACCACCCCGGTCTTGCCCAGGCCCCGGTGCACCTCGATGCCCATGCCTTCCAGCGTGCGGGCAATCAAATCGGCCGTGCGGACTTCTTCGAAGCAGAGCTCCGGGTGGGCGTGGATGTCTCGCCGCAGGGCCGCGATGGCAGGGGTGTCGATGCGCAGCGCGCCGGCCTCGGGGGCAGCGGCAGGGGCGTCGGGCAAAGTGGTGGGGGCGGCGTGGTCCACAGTCATGTCAGCGGCGGCTGGTCTGGGGAAGCCATCTTAGCAAGCTGTGGCCGCCAACAGGGCGCTTGGCCGGTGTAGGCTCATGGTTGTGTCTCTGCCATGGCCCTCGCGGTCAACCCACATGAGCGATATCAAGTTCCAACACACGCATGACCTGGGCCTGGACAAGGCCCGTGAGCTGACCACCCAGTGGATGGGGGAAGCCACGTCCAAGCTGGGCCTGAGTTGCACGCAGGAGCAGGGCGCGGATCAGGACACCGTGCATTTTGAGCGCCCAGGCGTGAAGGGCGTGATGCGGGTGTCGGGCCACGAGTTTGACCTGGAAGTCAAGCTGGGCATCATGATGTCGGCCTTCAAGCCTGTCATCGAGGCCGAGATCCGCAAGAACCTCGGCCACCTGCTGGGCTGAGCCCAGCGCGCCCGATCACTTGCCCTTGAGGCTGTTGATCAGGTCGATGTAGGCCTGCTGGGCATCGGCGGCGGACTTGCCCTTGAGGGCCGCCCAGGCGTCGTATTTGGCGCGGCCCACGAAGTCGGTGAAGCCGGGGCGGTCGCCCTGCACATCACCCACACTGCCTTGCTTGAACAGCGAATAGATCTGCAGCAAGGTGTTGTTGTCCGGCTTGGACGTCAGTTGCTTGGACTCAACAAGGGCTTGCTCGAAGCGGGCTTTCAGGTCGGACATGGTGTCTCCAGGTCAATCGGGTCTTGTGAAACAGCGCTGGCCCCAGGAACGGGCGACCGGCGGGCCCCGCGACCAATGCGGGGCGCAACCATGGTACGGCAAGCCCGGCTGCTTCGGGCGCCCCTTCAAACAGATGTTTGAATCCTTCGGCCTAGAATCGCAGCCCTCATGAGCGCCATCAGCTTCCAGCACGTCACCAAATCTTTCGCCAGCGCCGGTCGCACCGTTCAGGCCCTGCAAGGCGTCTCGTTCGACATCGACGAGGGCGAATTTTTCGGCCTGTTGGGCCCCAACGGCGCCGGCAAGACCACCTTGATCAACATCCTGGCGGGGCTGAGCCGTGCCAGCAGTGGCCGCGTCACTGTGCAAGGGCATGAGGTGGTGAGCGACTACGCCGCCGCCCGCCGCGCCCTGGGCGTGGTGCCGCAAGAACTGGTCTTCGACCCCTTTTTCTCGGTGCGAGAGACCCTGCGCATCCAGAGCGCCTACTTCGGCCTTGGCCGCAACGACGCCTGGATCGACGAGCTGCTGGCCAAGCTGGGCCTGAGCGACAAAGCCGACGCCAACATGCGCCAGCTCTCTGGCGGCATGAAGCGGCGCGTGCTGGTGGCCCAGGCCCTGGTGCACCGCCCGCCCGTCATCGTGCTGGACGAGCCCACGGCCGGTGTCGACGTGGAACTGCGCCAGACCCTGTGGCACTTCATCGCCCAGCTCAACAAACAGGGCCATGCCGTGCTGCTCACCACCCACTACCTTGAAGAGGCCGAGGCTCTGTGCCACCGCATCGGCATGCTGAAGCAGGGGCAACTGGTGGCGCTGGACAAAACCTCTGCCCTGCTGGCGGGCACGGCGTCCACCATGCTGCGTTTCAAGACCGACCAGGCCTTGCCAGGTGCCTTGGCCGATCGCGCCCGGGTGACGGGCCGGGTGGTGCAACTGCCTGCCCGCGATGCCACCGAGGTGGAGCAGATCCTGGCCGCCTTGCGCCAGGCCGGCTGCGCCATCGAAGACCTGGAAATGGGCCGCGCCGACCTGGAAGACGTTTTCCTGAGCATCATGCAAGGCCAGCAAGGAGCCCTGGCATGAGCTGGCTTCAAGACATCGAGCAGGCCTCCCCCCTGTTCAAGAAGGAAGTGCTGCGCTTCTGGAAGGTCAGCTTCCAGACCGTGGCTGCGCCCGTGCTCACCACCGTGCTCTACCTGCTGATCTTTGGCCACGTGCTGGAAAACCGCGTCGAGGTGTTCAAGGGCGTGGGCTACACCAGCTTCCTCATCCCCGGCCTGGTGATGATGAGCCTGCTGCAAAACGCCTTTGCGAACAGCTCGTCCTCGCTCATCCAGAGCAAGATCACCGGCAACCTGGTCTTCGTGCTGCTCACGCCGTTGTCGCACCGGGCCTGGTTCCTGGCCTACGCGGGCGCCTCGCTGGTGCGCGGTTTGGTCGTGGGCGCGGGTGTCATGGCCGTCACCGTGTGGTTCGGGCCGCCCAGCCTGGCCGAGCCGGGGTGGATCCTGGCTTTTGCCGTGCTGGGGGGCGTGCTGCTGGGCACCCTGGGCCTGATCGCTGGTCTGTGGGCCGACAAATTCGACCAGCTGGCCGCGTTCCAGAACTTCGTGATCGTGCCCATGACCTTCCTGTCGGGCGTGTTCTATTCGGTGCACTCCCTGCCCGGCTTCTGGCAGGGGCTGTCGCACCTCAACCCCTTCTTCTACCTGATTGACGGGTTCCGGCGCGGTTTTTTCGGCGCCAGTGACGTCAACCCCTGGCTCTCATTGGGCGTGGTGTCGACTGCGACACTCGGGGTTGCGCTGCTGGCGCTGCATTTGCTGCGCATCGGGTACAAAATCCGGCACTGAGAACCCCAGTCCCCTGTCCAGCCTGCAGCCTCCCGAGAGACCCGCCATGCCCTTGCCCACGCCCGCCGAAGTCCAGCAATACATCGCCGACAACCTGCCTTGCAGCCACCTGGAAGTCGAAGGTGACGGCGAGCACTTTCAGGCCGTGATCGTGTCGGCCGAATTCGAAGGGAAGCTCCGGATTGCCCGCCACCAGCGCGTCTACCAGGCCCTGGGCGATAGAATGCGGGCCCAGATCCACGCGCTGTCGATGAAGACGCTGACACCGGCCGAATGGGCCGAACAGCCTCGCGCGGCGTGACCCGTCAGCGGGTGGGCCGGTTGACCGGCACCCGCTGAGGATCTGCTTGAATCACCGCTGAAGTTCGCAAACTCCTTTTCGCAAACCCAGCCCGTAGCGCGCCTGCGCTGCCCCATGTCGAACGGGGCGGCACGGGCGCTTTGGGCTTTTCACGATGCGCAAGCCCTTGAGGCTGAGCGCATGGCATGGCATGGACAAACTCCTCATCCGTGGTGGCCGCCGTCTGAGCGGCGAAGTGACCATCTCTGGCGCCAAGAACGCTGCGTTGCCCGATCTGTGCGCCACGCTGCTCAGTGCCGAGCCCGTCACGCTGGCCAACGTCCCGCAGCTGCAGGACGTCAACACCACGCTCAAGCTGCTGCGCAACATGGGCGTGGTGGCCGACCGCCATGCCGACAACGTCGACCTGGTCACGCTGGACGCCGGCCGAGTCGACAAGCCCGAGGCACCGTATGAGCTGGTCAAGACCATGCGCGCGGCCATCCTGGTGCTGGGCCCGCTGCTGGCCCGCTTTGGTCGCGCCCGCGTGTCCTTGCCCGGTGGCTGTGCCATCGGCTCGCGCCCGGTCGACCAGCACATCAAGGGCCTGCAGGCCATGGGTGCGCTGATCACGGTGGCCCACGGCTACATCGAAGCCAGCACGGCCCTGGGTGCCAACGGCCAGCCCACGCGCCTCAAGGGTGCCCGCATCACCACGGACATGGTCACCGTCACCGGCACCGAGAACCTGCTGATGGCCGCCACCCTGGCCGAAGGCGAAACGGTGCTGGAAAACGCCGCTCAAGAGCCCGCGATCGTTGACCTGGCCAACTTGCTGATCGCCATGGGCGCCAAAATCGAGGGCCAGGGCACGCACCGCATCCGCGTTCAAGGCGTGGACAAGCTGCACGGCCTCACGGTGCCCCAGGCTCACCAGATCATCCCGGACCGGATCGAGACCGGCACCTTCCTGTGCGCCGTGGGCGCCGCCGGTGGCGACGTCACCCTGCGCCGCACCAACGGCGACCTGCTGGAAACCGTGATCGACAAGCTGCGCGAAGCAGGCGTCACCATCGAGGTG
>CANBQJ010000121.1 GCA_947371645.1 Burkholderiales bacterium
CTGGCCTTGGCCTTTCACGGCCTGGTCTGGGGCTTGTGGCGCCAGCACGCGGGCCAGGGTGAGGACGCCCGCGGTGAGCGTGTGCACCTGAGTTTCCGTGCTGTGAGCGCGACGGCACGCGAACAAGCCAAGGTGGCGCCATCGCCCACCCGGCCCCAGGCCGAGCCCACACACCACGTGACCGGCGCCACGCCTCTGTCGCCCAGCCCAGAACCTGCTGCCCCCCCGGCCGATGGCCCCGTCATGGTCGAATCAGGCATGGACGAGGCCCTCCGTGCCGTTGCCGCCCGCGAGCAACAAGCTGCAGCCGGCAATGCGCAAGACCCCTTGGCCATCAATCCCGACGCCTACTGGCCCGCCGACACGCTCGACCAGGCGCCGCAGCTCGCAGGGCCCTGGCAGCTCAATGAGGCGGCCGTGCCCCACCGCGGGCCGGGTCAGCCCAGCACCGTCACCATCGCCATGCGCCTGTGGGTGTCGCCCCAAGGGCACATCGATGCCGTGCAGGTGATCTCGGCCGACCCCGACCTGCCCTGGATCGAAAGCCTGCTGCAACCCATCCAGCAAACCACCCTGCGCCCCGCCTACCAGCAGGGGCGCCCGGTGGCTGCCAGCTGGCTGGTGGAGTGGCAACTGGACCTCAACGCCAGCCTGTGAGCCCTGCAACCCGGCCGGCGTTCCTGGCTTGCGACAACCCTTATCCTTGGGGCATGCCCGTGCTTGAAGCCCCATCAGACAGCCCCATGGTCGACGCCAGTGACCCCCACTGGATGGCCCAGGCCCTGGACCAGGCCCGCCAGGCCTTGGTCCTGTCTGCCCCCAACCCGCCAGTGGGCTGCGTCATCCAGCGCGACGGCGTGTTGCTGGGCGCCGGGCACACCCAGCAAGTGGGTGGCCCGCACGCCGAGGTCATGGCCATGGCCGATGCCCACGGCCGTGGCCACGAGCTGGCAGGTGCCACCGCCTACGTCACCCTGGAGCCGTGCGCCCACCATGGCCGCACGCCCCCTTGCGCCGACGCGCTGATCCGTGAAGGCCTGGCCCGCGTCGTCGTGGCCCTGCATGACCCCAACCCCCTGGTGGCAGGGCAGGGCACGGCCCGCCTGCGGGCGGCCGGCATCGAGGTGCACGAGCTGCCCCAAGACCACCCGCAATCCCTGGCCGCGCGCGCCATCAAGGCCGGCTTCCTGTCGCGCATGGTGCAGCAGCGCCCCTGGGTGCGCCTCAAGGTGGCCGCCTCGTTGGACGGGCGCACCGCCTTGGCCGATGGCCGCAGCCAATGGATCACCAGCGCGGCCGCGCGCGAAGACGGCCAGCACTGGCGGGCGAGGGCGTCGGCCGTGCTCACCGGCATCGGCACCGTGCTCGACGACGACCCACAGATGAGCGTGCGCGCCTTCGACACGCCTCGCCAGCCCTGGCGTGTGGTGCTGGACAGCCACTGGCGCCTGCCCACCGGTGCGCGCATGCTGAGCGAAGGCGCGCCGGTGCACGTCTATGGCCTGGGCACGCCCGAGCCCGGCTTGCAGGCCCGGGCCGCCAGCACCGCCGTGACGCTGGCTGCCCTGCACCTGCACCCGATGAAGGACCACGGCACCCATGTCGACCTGCTCACGGTGTTGCGCGACCTGGCCGCCCAGGGCTGCAACGAGTTGCACGTCGAAGCTGGCGCGCGTCTGAACGCCGCCTTCATCACCGCCGGCCTGGTGGACGAGTACCTGATCTACCTCGCGCCCAAGTTCCTGGGCCCTGGCCGCCCCCTGGCCGATCTGGCCGAATTGCCCGACCTGGCCGCGGCGCCCACCCTGGCTTTTCACGATGTGCGCCTGGTCGGCCCGGATCTGCGCATTCTGGCCAGCCCGTCCGGGCGGCTGCTTGACCGCACGCGGGCCAACCCCTAGGTCTGGCGCCTACAATCGCGGGATGCCTATTTCCCCCATCCCCGAGCTGATCGCCGAGCTGGCCGCAGGCCGCATGGTCATCCTGGTCGACGAAGAAGACCGCGAAAACGAAGGTGACCTGGTCCTGGCCTCTGACCACGTCACGCCTGAAGCCATCAACTTCATGGCCAAGTACGGCCGCGGCCTCATCTGCCTGACGCTGACGCGCGAACGCTGCGAACGCCTGCAGCTGCCGCCCATGGCCACGCGCAATGGCACCAAGCACGGCACGGCCTTCACCGTGTCGATTGAAGCTGTCGAGGGCGTGACCACCGGCATCTCGGCGGCCGACCGCGCCCGCACCGTGCAGGCAGCTGTGGCCCGCGAGGCCAAGGCCACCGACCTGGTCCAGCCCGGCCACATCTTCCCGCTGCAGGCGCAAGACGGCGGCGTGCTCATGCGCGCCGGCCACACCGAAGCCGGTTGCGACCTCTCCGGCATGGCCGGCCTGACGCCTTCGGCCGTGATCTGCGAGATCATGAACGACGACGGCACCATGGCCCGCCTGCCCGACCTGCAGGTCTTTGCCAAAGAGCACGGCCTGAAGATCGGCACGATTGCCGACCTGATCCAGTACCGCAGCCGCAACGAGTCGCTCATCGAGCGCATCGGCACCCGCAGCATGGCGACGCCGGAAGGTGCCTTCGACGCCCAGGTCTTCCGCGACCGCACGGGCGCTGTCCACCTCGCCTTGAGCCTGGGGCAGTGGGGCCCGTCCGACGAGGTGCTGGTGCGCGTGCACGAGCCCTTCAGCGCCCTCGACTGGCTGGACTCGGGCAGCAAGCAGCATTCCTGGCCGCTGCCCAAGGCCCTGGCCGCCGTGCGCGAAGCCGGCCGTGGCGTGCTGGTGCTGCTCAATGCGGGCGACGACCGCGAGCGCCTGCTCGACAAGCTGCTGCCCGCCTCTGATGCCACCGCGCCCAAGACCCCGGTTGACCTGCGCACCTACGGCGTGGGCGCCCAGATCCTCAAGCAGATGGGCGTTCAGCGCATGCGCCTGCTGGGCAATCAGCAACGTTTGCCCAGCATGATGGGCTACGGCCTGGAAGTGGCTGGCTTCCTGCGCTCGGATGGCACCGCCATGGCCGCGCTGCCCGTGTCGCCTGGAGGCTGATCCCGATCGGGCTGGACAAACAGGTCCAGCCCACGACCTTGTCTCTGCACAACCTCGTTCTTTCTTTCCCCCCAATCGCTCTTTTCACGGACACCGCATCATGCAAGGCGCAGACAAAGGCCAATCAGGCCGCCTCGATGGACACGACATTCGCGTCGGCATCGTTCAAGCCCGTTTCAACGACGACATCACCTCCCGCATGGCCCAGGCCTGCACCGACGAGCTGCTGAAGCTGGGCGTGGCGCTCAAGCACATCCAGCACGTGACCGTGCCCGGCGCCCTGGAAGTGGCCGTGGCCCTGCAGGCCATGGCCGACAGCGAGCGTTTTGACGCCCTGGTGGCCCTGGGTTGCATCATCCGTGGTGAGACCTACCACTTCGAGCTGGTGGCCAACGAAAGTGGCGCCGGCGTGACCCGCGTCAGCCTGGACCACCATGTGCCCGTGGCCAACGCCATCCTGACGGTCGAGAACCAGGCGCAGGCTGAAGCCCGCGTGGAAGACAAGGCGCGTGACGCCGCCCGTGTTGCCGTGGAAATGGCCAACCTGCTGGACGAGCTGCTGTGAGTCAAGACACCCCCAACACCCCTGGCGCGCCCGCAGACGCATCGCCCAAGCCCGCGCCCGAGGGCCGTCCGGCCCGCAAGACCGCCAACGGTGCCCCGCCGCCGCGTGACCGTGCCAAATCGGCCCGCCGCCGCGCGCGTGAACTGGCCCTGCAAGGCCTCTACGAGTGGCAACTCAACCCGGATGACGGTGGCGCCATCGAGGCCCACATGCGCGAACAGGAAGACTTTGCCAAGTGCGACCGCGCGCACTTCGATGCCTTGCTGCACGGATGCATCGAACAGCACCTGCAACTCGATCAGAGCCTGCTCAAGTTCCTGGACCGTCCGGTCGAAGAACTGTCGCCGGTGGAGCATGCGGTGCTGTGGATTGGTGTGTACGAACTCACACACTGTCTGGACGTGCCGTACAAGGTGGCCATCAACGAAGCTGTTGAGCTGGCCAAGAGCTTTGGCGGCACCGATGGCCACAAGTACGTCAATGGCGTGCTGGACCACCTGGCACCGGGCCTGCGCCCGGACGAAGTCAAAGCGGCGCGCCCCAACCCACGTTGAGACGCGCGATGGGGTATCTGAACGGGGACCTGAGCTGCCGTGTCTACGCGTGACACCCAACCGGCCATCACCCAGCCTTACGACGAGGAGGCTGCGCAGCGCCTCGCCGACGAGGACCTGGACACGGTGCTGGACACCCGGCCGCTGCCCGACGCCTTGACCAGTGGCCCCAGCAAGGGCCGCCCCGAGTTGATGGCCAGCATCGGGCACATCGGGCGCTATGCGCTGAAGTACGTGGTGGGCGAGGGCGGCCTGGGCACGGTCTACGCGGCCCACGACCCGCTGCTGTCCCGGCTGATTGCCATCAAGACCTTGAACGTGGACCTGCCCGCGGCCGACCGCGAGCAGTTCAACGCGCTCTTCCTCAACGAGGCCAAGGCGGCAGGCAGCCTGAGCCACCCGCACATCGTCACCACCTATGACGCGGGCACCAGCGACCAGGGCACCTACATCGCCATGGAGCTGCTGCGCGGCAAGGACCTGCGCCAGCTGCTGGCCATGGGCTGGCGGCCCACGCCGGCCCAGGCCGCGCTGATCGTGCGGCGCGTGGCCGATGCCCTGAGCTATGCCCACCACAAGGGCGTCATCCACCGCGACATCAAGCCGGCCAACGTCTTCATGGTGGGCCGCACCCAGCCGCGCGTGCTGGACTTCGGCATCGCCCGCATCCGCCAGGTCGAAAGCCTGGCCCAGCGCGATGACCCGCAAAGCCGCTTCCAGGAGCTGATTGGCGGCTCTCCGTATTACATGGCGCCGGAGATGGTGCGGCAGCAGGCGGTGGACCGCCGTGTGGACGTCTACGCCCTGGGTGTGGTGCTCTACGAGATGCTGGTGGGCCAGCGTGCCTTCGGGGGCAACAGCCTGGAAGACATCGGGCAAGAGGTGCTCAACAAGGCGGTGCCCCTGGCGCATGAGCTGAACCCGGCCGTGCCGCCATCGCTCTCCGAGATCGTGGCGCGTGCCATGCACCGAGACCTGGACCAGCGCACGCGCTCCGCCCGCCGCCTGGCCGGTGAGTTGCGCGACTGGCTGCACAGCGTGGGCGCCGACGTGGGCCAGGCCCAGGCCACACGCCTGCCTGGCCAGGACAGCGCCAGCCGTGACTGGCGGCCCCTGTGGTGGACGCTGGCCGGCGTGGGCTGGGCGGCGGCGCTGGGCGTCGGTGGGTGGATGTTCTGGCAGTCGCGTGCGGTCAAGCCCGTGGCGACGGATGAGGCGCCGGTTGTCGCCAAGGCCATGGCGACACCGGCTCGGCCGCAGGCGTCAACGATGGCGCCGGCGGTGCCAGTCGTCGCCTCGGTTCCCTCTGCCGCTCCGGTTGCCACGGTTGCCACCGTTGTGATTGCCAAGCCCGGGCCCATGCCCGTGCCCGTCGCACCGACGGTGCCCACCATGGTGACCGCCCAGGGGCCCAAGGTGACGCAAGAGCGCGCCTCGGCAGCGCCCGCTGCCACCGCGGCCCTTGTTGCCGCCCCTGTGGCCGTGGCCATGGGCACCGTGAGATTGAGCGTCGAGCCCTGGGCGGAGGTCTGGGTGGACGGCAAGTCCATGGGCCTGACGCCACCGCTCACCCAGCTCAAGCTGCCGGCCGGTGCGCACAAGCTGCAACTGCGCAATGGCGACCTGTCGCCCAGCGAACTGACCGTGACGGTGCCTGCGGGCAAGTACGTCACCGTGCAGCATCGCTTCTGAGCTTTCGCTTTCACACACACATCTGCTGAGGAGTTTCCATGTCTGTCTTGCATCGCCTGGCGTCGGTGAGCACGGTGCTGTCTTTGAGCCTGCTGGGCGCGTGCGCCTACCCAGGTGGCAACGCCACACAGGCGCCTGAGGCCGCGGCCGCAGAGGCCTCACAGGCCCAGGCGGCCCAGGCGGCTGCGCAGGCCGCCCTGGCACCCGTGCCCGCCGCACCGGTCGCCCCGCAAGCTGCCCCGGGCGAAGCGGCCCTGGCCGATGGCGTCAAGGCCTATCAATCAGGCCAGTACAAACAGGCTGAAACCCAGCTCACGGCCGCGCTCAAGGCAGGCTTGACGGCGCCTGCAGACCTGGTCGCGGCCCACAAGCACCTGGCCTTCATCTATTGCACCAGCAAGCGTGACAGCCTGTGCGCGGCATCGTTCAAGGCGGCCAAAGCGGCGGACCCGGCCTTTGCGCTGAGCAAGGCCGAAGCTGGCCACCCGATGTGGTCGAAGACCTACAAGCGGGCCTTGGGCCTCAAGTAAGCGGCGTCACACGCTGCCGCTTCACACCAGGGCCAGCTCCAGCTGGCTGACGGTGCCCTGAGACGCCCAGCGGCGCACTTCTTCTTGCAGCAGGTGCAGGGTGCGCGGGTGCTCTTGCGCCCAGCCTGACGACAGCTGCAGTTGCGCGTGGCGCACCGTCTGGCCCAGGCGCTTGCGCTGGCGCATGGGCCCCAGGCTGACCACTTTGGGGGGCAGTTCGATGCGGGCATGGTGCAGGATGGCGGCCAGGCGCAGGCACATCACCTGCGACATCAGCACCGGGTCATGCAGGTGCTCGGCCAGCTTCATCAGGTCGCCGCGCTGGCCCAGCACCAGGGCCGACAACCTGCGCAGCTGCGACTGCGAAAAGCCGGAAGCGTCCACATGGCCCAGCAGGTAGGCGCTGTGGCGGTGGTGGTCGTGGTGAGACACCATCATGCCCATTTCATGCAAGGCGCTGGCCCAGCCCAGTTCGCGCGCATCCTCGCCGTCGGCACTGGCTGCTGGCTCTCGCAAGTCTTCCCACAAGGCCATGGCGCGCTGGCGCACCCGGTCGGCGTGCGCCGTGTCCACACGGAAGCGTTGCTGCAGCTCGCGCACCGAGGTGTCGCGCGGGTCGGGCAGGCGGTGGTTGCGGGCGGCTTCTACACGCTCTTCCAGGTCGAAGATCACGCCCTGGCGCAAGGCGCCCTTGGCGGGCCGCATGGCCTCGATGCCGAAGTGCTGCGTCAGCGTGTAGAGGATGCTCAGCCCACCGCCCAACACGGCTTTGCGCTCGGGCTTGAGGCCGGGCAGGGTCAGGGCCTCGTCGCTGCCGGCCAGCAGGCATTGCTCGATGCACCAGCGCAGGCCCTCAGGGGTGATGGCCCCGTCGGTGATGCCGTTGACCGCCAGGATCTGCGACACCGCGCCCACCGTGCCGGATGAACCCAGGGCCTCCTGACACAAGGAGCGGTCGAACTGGGTCAAGGCCTCTTCCAGCTCGGCCCCGGCGGCCACCTGTGCCGCGCGGAAGTACTCTGCCGTGTACCGGCCACCGGGGAACTGCTGGATGGACAGGCTCACGCTGCCGACACCAAAGGACTCGGCCCTGGAGATCTGGCGGCCCTGGCCCAGGATCATCTCGGTGGAGCGCCCACCGATGTCGATGACCAGGCGGGGCAGCTCGCTGGGCTGCAGGCGGGACACGCCCTGGTAGATCAGGCGCGCTTCTTCGCGGCCCGAGATCACCTCGATGGGGAAGCCCAGCACGCGGTCGCCGCGCTGCAGGAAGGCATCGCGGTTGCGGGCCTCTCGCAGGGTCTGGGTGGCCACGGCGCGCACCTGCCAGGCCGCAAAGCCCTTGAGGCGCTGGGCAAAGCGGGCGAGGCAGGCCAGGCCGCGCTGGGTGGCCTCTTCGGTGAGCTGGCCATGGCCGTCCAGGCCCGCGCCCAGGCGCACCGTTTCCTTGAGGTAGTCCACGCGCTTGTAGCGCCCCTTGCCCAGCTCGGCGATCTCGAGCCTGAAGCTGTTGGAGCCCATGTCGATGGCGGCCAGCAAGTGAGGAAAAGGGCTTGTTTGCAAGGTGGTGGGCATCGCGGTCCGCAGGGGCTTTCAGTCTGTGGCGTATTGTCCCTGCTTTGCGTGACGCCTCCGTGCGCGGCGGTCGGCGCTTGACGACGTTGCTAAGATCGTTTCATGACCCTGTTCTATATCCTGGTGGCCACCTTCGTGGGTGGGCTGGTGTCCGTGGCCCTGGCGGCGGCCTTGTCCGCCCCCTTGCTGGGCCTCATCGTGCGGCACCTGGTGAGCCTGTCCACCGGCGTGCTGCTGGGCACGGCCTTGCTCCATGTGCTGCCGGAGGCCTTCGAGTCCGGCCGCCCACCGCAAGGCCTCTTCCTCACCTTGCTGGGTGGGCTGATGTTTTTCTTCCTGCTGGAGAAGGCCGAGCTGTATCGCCATGGTCACCACCATGAAAGCGACGACCACCACCACCACCATGGCTTCGATGCCGAGCAGGCGGGCCGCGGCGGCTGGAGCGTGCTGGTGGGCGACAGCATCCACAACTTCTGCGACGGGGTGCTGATCGCGGCGTCCTTCCTGACGAATCCTCACCTGGGCATGGTCACATCCATGGCCATCATTGCCCACGAGATCCCGCAAGAGGTGGGCGACTACATCGTGCTGATCAACGCAGGCTTCAGCCGCACGCGGGCCCTGGTCTACAACATGATCTCCAGCATGTCGGCCGTGGTGGGCGGTGTGCTGGGCTACTTCCTCATCGAGCCCTGGCAGGCCTACCTGCCCTACATGATGGTGGTGGCGGCCAGCAGCTTTGTCTATGTGGCCGTGGCCGACCTGATCCCGCAGCTGCAAAAGCGTCTGAGCTGGCGTGACACGGCGCTGCAGTTGTTCTGGCTGGTCGTGGGCCTGGTCATGATCGGCACCATCGTTTCAGGCATGCACGACCACTGAGTCGGTTCAGCGCTGGCGCAGGCGCGTGGACCAGATGCCCGATGCGGTGATCAAGGCCATGCCTGCAGCCGCATCCCAGTGCAACGGTTCGTGGAAGAGCAGGGCGCCGATCAGGCTCGCGTGCACGATGCCCAGGTACTGCAGGTTGGCCATCACCAGCATGGGGCCGCGCGCGTAGGCGCGGGTCATCAGCAGCTGGGCCAGGGTGGCGAACACGCCCACGGCCACCAGGCAGGCCCAGGTGGTCCAGGGCCAGTGGCCCACAGGCGTGGGGCTGGCCAGGCCCGTAGACATGCCCATCAAAAGGCCCATGGCCGTGCCCGTGAGCGAGAAGTAAAACACCACGCGGGTTTCGGGCTCACCGGCCTTGCCCAAGGCGGTGACCTGCACATAGGCCATGGCCGACAACATGCCCGAGGCCACGCCAACGAGGCCGGCCAGCCACTGCTCGCGGTCGATGGTGGGCCGCAGCACCACCACCACGCCCACGAAGCCGAGGGCGATGGCGGCCAGCACACGCCGGTCGACGGGCTGGCGGTCGGCGAAACGGGCGCGCAGCACCATGAAGGCGGCCATCCACACGGAGGACATGTAGTTGAGCGTCACGGCGGTGGCCAGGGGCAGCTGGCCCATGCAGTAGAACCACATCGACAGGGCGATCACGCCCGCGAGCCCGCGCCGAAGGTGCAAGGCTGGCACCCGGGTGGCCAGGGACGTGGCGCCGCCCCAGGCGATCAGGCCCACGATCACCGCGCCCACGGCGCCCCGCATGCCCACCACCCAGGCCGTGCCCGCATGCGCAGACGCCAGCTTGACGCAGGCGCCCATGGCCGCGAACAGCACGGTGGCCAGCACCATCTCGGCGAAGGGGGACGAGCGCACTCAGCCCTTGAACGACATCGTGCGGCGGTACCACTCGTGGAAGTGCTGCATGCCGTCTTCCATGGGGCTCTGGTAGGGGCCGACCTCGTTGTCGCCACGCTCGAAAAGCGCGCGGCGGCCGGCGTCCATGCGCTCGCCGATCTCGTCGTCTTCGATGCAGGTCTCCATGTAGGCGGCCTGCTGGGCTTCGATGAACTCGCGCTCGAAGGCCACGATCTCTTCGGGGTAGTAGAACTCCACCACGTTGAGCGTCTTTTGCGGTCCTTGCGGGATCATGTTGGACACCACCAGCACGTGGGGGTACCACTCCACCATCATCGTGGGGTAGTAGGTCAGCCACACGGCACCTTGCGACGGCTTTTCGCCGCCACGGTGCTTCATCAGCACCTCGCGCCACTTCTTGTAGACGTCGGAGCCGGGCTTGTCAAAGCCCTTGGACACGCCCACCGTCTGCACCGAGTATTCCTGGGCCATGTCCCAGCGCAGGTCGTCACAGGTCACGAAGTTGCCCAGGCCAGGGTGGAAGGGGCCGACGTGGTAGTCCTCCAGGTAGACCTCGATGAAGGTCTTCCAGTTGTAGTGGCAGTCGTGCAGCTCCACACGGTCGAGCACGTAGCCGGAGAAATCCAGGTCACCGCCAGGCTGGAAGCGGGCGTCGATGCCGGCCAGGTCTGCGGCGATGTCTCGGCCGTTGTCCTCGAACAGCAGCCCGTTCCAGTTGCGAACGGGGTAGTTGTTCAGGTTCAGGCAGGGGTCGTGGTCGAAGTGGGGCGCGCCAATGAGCTGGCCCTGGTGCGAATACGTCCAGCGGTGCAGCGGGCAGACGATGTTGTGCCGGCTGTTGCCACGGCCCTTGAGCATCACCGCCTGGCGATGGCGGCAGACGTTGGACAGCAGCTCGATGCCCTGAGGCGTGCGCACCAGCACACGGCCTTCTTTCTCTTGTGGCAAGGCGTAGTAGTCACCGACCTCGGGCACGGCCACAGCGTGCCCCAGGTAGCGGGGGCCGCACTGAAAGATGCGTCGCTGCTCCTCCTTGTACAGTTGCTCGTCAAAGTAGACGGACACAGGCCGTTGCGTCTGGTTGGACGGGTGGCTGCGGGGGAGGGCGAGCGCAAGACTCAGGTCGGACATGATCCCCAGGATCTCCAAAAACCAATCGGGGACCGGTGCCCGCAGCAATGTGCACGCGGCTGGGCGGGACGCGAGAAGGGGGCACCGGAAGGGACCG
>CANBQJ010000122.1 GCA_947371645.1 Burkholderiales bacterium
ACGTCGGTCAGCGGCAGCTTGAGGTCATACGCCAGGCGGTTGACCAGCACCACATCGCCCTCGAGCAGCGTGGGCCGCATCGAGCCCGACGGGATGGGGTTCCAGTCGGCGATGGCCAGGCGAAAGAAGCCGAAGCAGCACAGGAAGACAACAAAGCCCTTGTTCTCTTTCAACCAGCGTGACATGGGTGGTCCTTGATCAGGTGAGGGGTTGGTGTCCAGCAGAAGCTGAGACTCCACCTGAAGTGGAGAGTTCCGCTTGACGCCAGCCCAGCTGATGCAGATCGTGAAAGACGTCGCCCAGCCCGGCCCTCATCAGAACTTGCGCTCTTACACCATGCGGATGGCCGCGAACGTGGGCCACGGCGTGTCCCGCAGGTCCTTGCCCGCGACGGCCCGCCAGCTGTGTGCCCGTGTTGCCGCCCACTGCCATCAGGAGTTTCGGATTCCCCATGGCCAGCGTCATGGCACCCGGATCAAGGCCTATGAGGATGACAACAAGCCGTGGGTGATCTCGCCCACGCCTTCGATGGCCATGCACAGCCTGTCGCCGGGCCTCAGCCACCGGCCGTTCTCCATCGCGGTGCCAAAGGGCAGGGTGCCGGTGGCGATCAGTTCGCCAGGCCACAGGGGTTCATCCGTGGACAAAAAGCTCACGGTGTGCGCCCAGTCGTGCAGCATGTTGGCCGTGCTGGTGGCGGCCACGGTCTCGCCGTTGACCTCGATGTGGGCCTGGAGCTGGCCGATGCGAGGCAGGACGTCCTGCGCATCGACGATCTCGTCCGACATCGAGCTGCAAAAGTGCTTGCTCTTTTGCGGACCCAGGCCTGTGGCCATCTCGCTGCGCTGGACGTCGCGCGCGCTCCAGTCGTTGACGACCACGAAGCCTCCGATGGCAGCCAGCGCCTCATCGGGAGTGGCGTTGAGCAATGGCTTGCACAGGACTGCGCCCAGCTCCAGCTCGTAGTCCAGGGCCTGCGTGAAGCGGGGCGCGCGGATGGGCGTGCCGCTGGGCACGAAGCTCAGGTGGTTGCCGAAGTAGTACACCGGCTGTCGGTAGGCCAGGGGATGGGGCTTGAACGCGGGGAAAGGCCTGCGCAGGATGCGCTCGTACAGCGTGGCGAAGGCGCTGGCGGCCGGGAGGAAGCGTTTGGCGTAGCCACGTGAAGACTGGATCCAGTGCTGCTCGAACAGGCTGCAGTCCCTGAAAGAGCGGGGCTGAAAGGGCAGGGTGGAGCCGCTCAAGGGCTCAGGCAGCCAGGACCTGGACGCCGCTTCGGTGGCCGTGGCCTGTCGCCACTGGCCAGCTTCTTCAACGTGCCAGCTGGGCTCAGGGGCTTGTGGGGCATGCATACGACGCCAGCGCATCTTGACTCCAAAGTATCCAAGTGTCTACAATGTAGCCAAATGGATACCTGGTGTCAAACGTGAACACGCCAGCAATGGCGGCGGGCAAGCGGCAGTTGATGGACGCGGCCTTGCGCCTGTTGGCGCGCCAGCAGCATGCCGAAACCTTGTCGTTGCGTGAACTGGCCCGAGAGGCCGGGCTCAACCACAACACCTTCTACCGCCACTTCGACAGCCTCGGCCAGCTGCAGACCGCGCTGATGGCCGACTTCACGGCGAGGCTGCGCGAGGGCGCCAGCACGGCCCGCGCTGACGTCGGGCGAGACCCTTCTGTCGTCCGCAGGGTGGTGGGCTGGCTGTTCGATTTCGCGGCCGCACACCGCGACCTGTTTCTGGTGGCTTATCGCACCTTGCACGGCCCGCCCAGTGAGGGCCGCATGGGCCTGCAGCTTTGCATGGACGAGATGCGCACGGACATGCTGCGAGAACAGCGCGCCATGAACCTGCTGCCAGCGGGGCACGACGAGGTTTGGCTGCGCGTGCTGGGTGCCTATGGCCGCGCCGTCTACGCGCTGGTGGTGCGTTTCCTGGAAGCGCCGGCTCAACGCGATGCCTTGTTGCGCGAATCGGAAGAGCTGCTGCGCGTCCTGATCGCCGGCACGATGGCCTTGCATCCACCTGAGGCGCCAGGCCTGGGGTGAGTCTCTGATCGACACCTTTTTTGCCTTGCCCTGGGGCAAGCGTCTGGTGTCAGCAGCCGCTCAAAGCCTGCGGCTCACTTGAAGAAACAGCGTCCGACCCGGCAAGGGCAGGTCATTGGGGACTGTGACGGGAACCGGGCTGCCGGGTGAGTACAGGGTAGGTTCACGGGCATCGCTGTTGAACAGGTTGCGCACCGAAGTCGCCACCTCCCACCCGCCCATGAACCGGGGTGTGCGCAAGGTCAAGTCCACTGTGGTGTAGTCGGCCACCGGGTCGCGGGGGTCTCCTGGCGATCGCATGCGCTTGGCCACATAGTTGAGCTGGCCGCTGACGTTCACGCCGCTGGACCAGATCCAGTCCACGCGGCCAAAGACGTGGTGGTGAGGGGCGTAGCCCGGGTCCTGATCGGTGCTTTCATCGACTGCTCTCTGGAAAGCGTAGTTGCCTACCAGGCGCACGCGCTGGTTCAGGTCGTGCCGTGCTTCCAGTTCGAAGCCCTGGCCGTCCTGTGAGCCCGAGTTCTGGTAAGTCTGGGGGTTGCCGGTGGGGCCAATGACGTCGCGCATGGCGTAGTGAAACAGGCTCAGCTGCAGCTGTGTGTCGGCCTGCGCCTGCCAGGAGGCCGATGCCTCCAGGGTGTTGATCCGCTCTGGCTTGAGCAATGGGTTGGCGCGCAGGATGGGGTTGTTGAGGCTGTAAAGCTCGGTGAACGAGGGTGCCCGGAAGGCTCGGCCGTAGAGCAGCTTGGCGGTCACCTCCAGGCTGGCGTCCCACACCAGCGCCACTCGGGGGTTGGTGGTACCACCAAAGTCGGAGTAGAGGTCGCGCCGCACTCCAGCGGTCAAGGTCCAGTCGCGGGCCAGGTTCCATTCGTCTTGTGCATAGACGTAGCGCACCTTGCGTCGCTGCGGAGTCAGGAAGGCGTCGTCTTGCGACACCTCCACCACGTCACCGTTGCCCAGCGGGGTCGGTGCCGCGCCGTCTTGCAGCACGAAGTTCTTGAACTCCTGGGTACGGTAGAGGTTGAGGTCGTCCTGGCCCAGGCCCAGGCGCCACTGGTGGTGGTCAAGCCCGCTGTAGGACACCATGGCCGAGCCGCGCAGCTGGCGCTCCCAGGTGTTGGGCGCGCCATACATGCCGTTGGGGAAGGCATTGCTCCATGCCCCAGGTGGGTAGAGTTGCAGTGGCGACGGGAAGCTGGTGTCGTAGGTGAAGTGGCTGAGGCTCAGGTTCAGCCGCCAGTCGCGGGCCAGCTCCAGGTCGTTGGCGTTGTAAGACAGCAGGGTGCGTTCGGTGCGGGCTGTGCCCACCGGGTCCAGCGCGCTGCCAGCGCCCACGCCCTGGCCCATGTTGTGGCGCAGCAGGTAAACCGCCCGCAGGCGCGACTTGCCCCAGGCCAGCTCCAGGTGGCCGTCCACCGTGTCTCGCTCTCTGGTGATCGTGCCCGGCGCCAGGCTGGCGTGGGTGCCCAAGAGCTTGTCGTAGCCGGTTTGCGCATCGGCTTCGATGGTTTTCTTGCTGCCGTCGGTGCTGCCTGCGCGCAGGTAGGCTGACACGTCGAAGGGGCCCAGCGTGCCGCCATGAAGGGCCCAGGCGTCGTGGGTGTTGTAGCTGCCTGTGCGCACGCCCAGTTCCGTGCCCGCGATGTCGCTGGCCGACTTGGTGATGATGTTGATCACGCCGGAGTAGGCATCGGCACCGTAGAGTGCCGAGCCCGGGCCTCGGATCACTTCGATGCGGGCCACGTTTTCAAGTGGCAGGCCGCCCCAGGCGTTGCCGCGGTTGCCGATGAACATCATGGTCATCGGCACGCCGTTGAGCAGCATGAGGGTCTGGCTGTTGAACTGCGTGTAGATGCCGCGGATGACGTACAGGGGGTTGTAGCCCTGCAGGTTGCGGCTCACGTGGATGCCGGGCACGGTCTCCATCACGTCGTCGAGGTCGGTGGCGCCCATGCGGGCGATGTCCTCGGCCGTGATGACGGTGGCCACGGCGGGTGCGCGGCGCAGGGTCTGTTCGCTGCCTGTGGCGATGCTGACGGTGGCGCTGTCGCCAAAAGACCGGGCCAGGTCTTCTTCGTCGGGGTTGGGTTGGGCCAGGGCCTGGGCCTGGAAGGGGCCTGCCAGGAAGGGCAGCAGGCACAGCAGCCAACGGGCGGCTGGCAGCGGCGGAGCCCGGCGTGACGCGGAGCGATGGTGGTGCATGGTGGCGGGCTTCCTCATGCGGGGGTGTGGTCCGGTGTCCAACTCAGGTTCAGGCAGTGCCCCACCTTGGCCAGCAGGTCCTGGCTGTCAAAAGGTTTGGACACGAAATCGGATGCGCCTGCGTCCATGGCCTGCCCGTGGTGGGTGGCGGATGCGTTGGCCGTCAGGGCAATGATGGGCAGTTTGGCGTGATGAAGGTCGGCACGCAAGTGACGTGTGGCGGTCAGGCCATCCATCACCGGCATGGCCAGGTCCATGAGGATCAGGTCGGGCTGGTGGGCGGCCACCTGCTGCAGCGCATCCTGGCCGTCGACGGCCTCAGCGGTATCGAATCCCAGGGGTTGCAGCAGGTCCACGAGCATGTGGCGGTTGGCGGGCACATCGTCAACGATCAGGATGCGCCGGCGCGGGCCGCTGTAGCCCGAGACGCGTGGCAAGGTGTGCACGGTGTTGGCCAGCGGTGCCTCGCCAAGCGGCAGGCTCAAATCGAACCAGAACTGGCTGCCCACGCCCACTTCACTGCGCAGGTGGAGCTCACCGCCCATGAGCCGCACCAGCTGTCGGCTGATGGCCAGTCCCAGGCCGGTGCCTGCGGCGCGGCTGCGCGAATCCCCCGCTTGCTCGAAGGGCTCGAAGACGCGCTGCTGATCTTGCTGCGCAATGCCCGGGCCCGAGTCCTGAACGGTGAAGCGCACGCGCGCCATGCCCAGTTGCAGGCCATCGTCAAGGCGCTGGATGTGCAGCTGCACCAGGCCTTGCTGGGTGAACTTCACCGCGTTGCCCAGCAAGTTGAGCAAGACCTGGCGCAAGCGCTTTTCATCCATCAGCAATGCAGGCGGCAGGTTGTCGCTGAAGTCGGTCAGGAAGGTGATCTGCTTTTCGGCGGCCTTGATGCGGATGAGGTCATCCAGCATGCGGGACATGGCCCTGGGGTCGACGGGTGTGGGGAAGAGTTCGGTCTTGCCCGCTTCGATCTGTGAGAGGTCCAGGATGTCGGTGATCAGGGTGAGCAGGTGCTCGCCGCTGCCATGGATGGTGCCCAGGCAATTGAATTGCCGCTCGTTGAGGCTGCGGTCCATGCGCAGGATTTGGGCATAGCCCATGATGGCGTTGAGCGGTGTGCGCAACTCGTGGCTCATGCGGGTGAGGAAGTCGCTCTTGGCCTGGCTGGCCACTTCGGCGCGTTCCTTGGCCACTTGCAGCTGGGCGGTGCGTTCCTGAACCAGCACTTCAAGCTGGCCACGGTGGCGCTGCAGTTCGTCGCCACGCTCTTGCAGGGCCGCGATCATGCGGTTGAAGGCGTGCGACATGCCCTGGATGTCACGCGGCCCTTCGGCCAGGGTGCGCACGTCCACCTCGCCGTGCTCGGCGCGTTCCATGGCGCGCGACAGGGTGTGCAAGGGGCGGGTGAGGCGCACGCTGAGCAGGCGCACGACGAACATGAACAGGCCCGCAAAGAAGAGCGATGACAGGACGTTGACCAGCACGATGTTGCCCACCATCTGGCGCATGGTGGACTTGCTCAGCACCACCACGGCATGGCCCAGGAATTCGTCGCTGGCTGGTTGCACGTCATAGGGCGAGCTGGAGCGGGTGGACCACACGGGGGCGACGAAGCGCCAGGTGTCGTCAAGTTCGCTTTGCAGGTAAGCCTCACGGGGCGGGGGCTCACGCCAGCCCTGGGCGGTGGGGGTGGGCGAGGCGGCACCCACACCCTTGGCCAGGAGCAGGCGCCCGGCAGGGCCGTAGATCTCCACGCGCAGCACGTCGGGGAAGGCCAGGGTGGCCGCCACGGCCTCGCTGGCGTTGTCGGCTGAGCCCGACAGCAGGGCCAGCTTGCTCTGGTTGGCCAGGCTGGCCGTGACGCGCAGGCTTTGCTGGATGATGGTGTCGCGGACCTGGCGGCTGCCTTGCCAGGCACTGGCCACCGATGACAGCAGCGTCAGCCCCAGCACGCCTGCGGCCATGGCCAGGCCCAGTTGCTGGCGCAGGGTCAGGGTGCCCAGCAAGCGGGTCAGGGATCGGTTGGGGAGCAAGATGCGTGTTGCGGTCATCTCATTGCTCCGGCAACACGAGGTTGATGTGTTGGGGTGTGGTGCGCAGGTCCACGCCCAGGTGCTCGGCCGTGCGGCTGTTCACTGCGGTGAACACCTGGCGCAAGGCCTGCAGGCCACGGCCAGGAGGCGCGCCACCAGGCGTCAGCGAGGCCATCGCTGCGGTGCCCAGGTAGCGGCCCAGTTCGGCGTTGTCCGGGTAGAGAGAGAACAGGGCGCCTCGGCGCACATGGGCCACGTTGCTGGAAAACACCACCAGCCCCTGGTTCCAGGCCTCGCGCAGCACCCAGGGCAGCACGGCCGATTCGTCCACCGTGGTGGAGTCTTGGGGCAGCCACAGCACGTCTCGCCGCGGGTTCAGGCCGGACATGACGTCCTGGTATCGGCGCAGAGCAGCCTTGAGGTCCTCGGCTTCCAGGGGCAGCAGGTCCAGGCCCTGCGCCTTGGCCGACTCGCGGGCCAGCCGGATCAGCCATTCGTTCTGACGGGGGTCGTAAACGACGACCACGCGGCGGGCCGTGGGCACGAACACCTTGAGCTTGGCGAACAGCAGGTTCGGGTCGGGTGCCAGGCTCTGGACCAGCATGCCTTGTGCATCGGCTTCGGGGACGGACAGCACGCCGCCGGCGATCACATTGACCTGCCGGTCCAGCCCTGAAGCGGCCTTCAAGCCACTGCGGCCCAACGCAATCACGGTTCGGATGTTGCGGTGCTTCAGGTCGTCGGCCACGGCAGCGGGGCTGGCGTCCTGAGGGATGGCCAGGCTGGTGGTGCGGCCACGCGCACGCTCTTCGATGCCCTGGACGATGGTGGCGAAAGCGCTGCGGTAGGGCTCGCCGATCTCCGGGTAGATGACCGCGATGCCAAAGCGGCCGGCGTCATCTTCAGAGGCCAGCGACGCGTCTACAGACCCGCCCAGACCAAGCAGCGCCGCCAGGGCAACCCTGGCCACAACGCGGGAGCTCAGCGAGCGACACTGCTCCAGTACTGCCAACAACGCATTCTCCCAACGACATCCATGCGGCCATCACCGCAGGGGGCTGCGAACAGCCGATGAGCAGGAACCAGGCCGGTCACGGTCAGCATGTCCGCTTCGTACACCCTGTGGCCGGGATACTAACTGAACAAGGCTGTTTGACGAATTCGGACATCCCTTGCTTACATTCTCGCGCGGCCAGTGATGCAGACCGCTTGAGGCTGGGCAGTGATTGGCTGGCTTTTGCGGCGATCGGATGGCGCCGGCCCTGGCTAGATTGAACTGTTCAGGGGAGCGAGCGCCATGGGTTTGTGGAAACTGTTGCAGGGTTGGATGGGTGGGACGCCAGCGCCTGCTGTGTCGCCGCTGCCGAAAACGTCGGCGCGCCCCGCGGGGTCTGCCGCCCGCCCCTCCCTGCCTCAGGAAAAGCCGGCGCCCGCGCCTGTGGTCGCCGACCCCGCTCCGGTGCCCGCACCTGCGCGGGCCTGGATGTTGCGCCGGGACGAGTTGCTCGACGACACCGGCCGGCTGGCGGGGTACCGCTTTGTGGTGCATGGCGACGCCATGGCCAACCTGGGCCCCGAGGCGATGGCTCAGGTCCTTCAGGAAGCCGGCGTGCCGGCTTTTGCCGAGCGGCGTCTGGCGCTCATCCACCTGCCGGATCTGGACTGGGCGCGCACCGCCACCTTGTTGGCCTGCGTGACGCCGCACTGGGTGTGGCACGTGGACGTCTCGCGCCTGCTGGGTTCGCCGGACGAGTGGCTGGTGTCGCTGCAGGCCTTGCGCGAACTCGGCCACGGCCTCGCGTTGTGCGGGCTGGGCGAGCAAGGCGCCCAACACCCGGCACTCGCTGTGGCCACCCACGTGGTGCTGGATTTTTCGCAACACAACCCGGTGGAACTGGAAGCCACCTTGCGGGCCCTGAAAGCGCGCACGCCGGCGGTGGCCGTGGCGGTGGAACAGGTGCCCACCTGGGCCGACCGCCACTGGTGCATGGCCATGGGTGCGCAGTGGGCCTCCGGGCGCTTTCTGGCCACGGCCGATCAGGCCGAGCATGGCCGCAAGCTCAACGCCAGCCGCCTGGTGCTGCTGGAGATGCTCAACCAGGTGCGCGCCGAGGCCGATGCCCCGACGCTGGCCGCGGTGGCCAAGCGCGACCCAGGGGTGGCGGTGCAGCTGCTGGCGTCGGTCAACTCGGCACAACATGGCTTGCAAACGGCCATCACCGGGCTGGACCAGGCGATCATGATGATGGGCCGGCAGTCGCTCTACCGGTGGCTGGCGGTGGCGGTGTTCCGTGGGGGGGGCGACAACCCCCGAGACGCCACCTTGCTGGAGCTGGCCCTGTCACGCGCGCGCCTGCTGGAGCTGGTGGGGCAGGACTCGGGCGCCAAGTCCCAGGCGGACGAGCTTTTCCTGGTGGGCCTGCTGTCGTTTGCCGATGTGTTGCTCGGCCAGCCCATGCCGGAGCTGTTGAAGCGCCTGAGCCTGCCTGCCGCCACGCAGGAGGTGCTCTTGCGCACCGAAGGCCCTTATGCGCCGCACCTGCTGCTGGCACTGGCCGTCGAGAAATGCCACACCCGGCGGGTGACGCAATTGGCGCTGGAGCTGGGCATCGATGTCGATGCCCTTCAGGCCCACCGCAATGCGGCCCTGCTGTGGGCCGAAGAGGTGGCTTGCTGAGCGCCGTCAGTGGGCCTTGGCGCCGCGTGACTTGACGGCCATGGCCATGGCCTGGCGGTTGCGCCACTTCCAGAAGCACAGCTTGGCAAAGAAGCGCATGACGGAGACGTCCCAGGTCGGGGCGCTCAGCCAGAAGCTGGGGCGCAACGCCGTGGCCAGGCAGGCCATGGCGTTGCCCAGGTCCGCGTGGCTGAGGGCCGGCTTGGGGAAGGTGTCGCCGACCCAGCCTGCGGCGATGCGGGGCTGCGCCTCGATGGCTTGCCCCTGCAGCGCCTGGATCAGCGGCTTGAAGCCGTTCATGCTGCCTCGGCCGCCTGCGGTCATCGAGCCCCAGGCGCGGGGGTTCAGCTCCAGGAAGTGGAACTGGCCATCGTCGGAGCGCATGTAGTCGGCCTGCAGGAAGCCGTTCCATTTCAGCGCGGCGCCCATGCGCTGCAGGCCCTCACACAGTTCTTCTGGGTAGGTGATGCGCAGTCGGGCGGGCGGGCCGGTCACGGCGGGCAGCTGGCGCAGGATCTCGTAGGCTTGCATCGTGTAGGCCTTGCCGTCGACGAAGAAGGCGCCGCAACCCCAGTTCTTGCCCTGGATGTAGGTTTGCAGGAACAGGGGTTGGCCCGCCAGGCGGACCAGGCCTTCATCCAGCTCACGCTGGTCCTGGCAGATCACCACCGTCTTGCCGGCGTGGCCCGCCTCGCCCTTGAGCACCAGGGGGAAGCCCATTTGTGCGGCCTTGTTGGTGGCGTCGTGGGCGTCGGCAATCGGCAGCCATTGCGGTGCGCGCACGCCCACCGACATCGCCAGCTCACCCATGGCGGTCTTCTTTTGCAGCAACTGCCGCGTGGCCAGGGGGATGCGGGGGTAGAGCTTGTTGCTGTGGGGCAAGGCATCGTGGCAGGCGTCGATGGCGGCTTCTTCCAGCGGCAGGATCCAGTGCACATCGGCTTGCGCGTCCAGCTCGTGCAAGGCGCGCTCGAACTGTGCCGAGGCCAGCGAGCCCGCCGTGATCACCCGCAACCAGCTGGCCAGTTCCTTGGGCTGGTCGATGTCGGTGATGGTGACCACCTGAAACCCCGCCCGGTGCAAGGCCAGCCCCAGGTAGAGGAACTGAGGCCATTCAATCTGCCCCACCAGCACCACCGTGGCGGCGCGCGTGCGCTGATCACCCATGTCGACTCCCCTGCCCGGTGCGCGTGGCGCCGGCAATTGCGCATCCAACCAATTGGATGTTGTCGACAGCGCAGGGGAAAGCTGAAGGCGTCGTGGTGTTTGACCGGTGCCATCGCACGCCGACGGCCTGGACGCGCCCGCTCGGCGCTTCAGCCGGTGTTGCGCAATGCGGAAGCCACGCCGTTGATGGACAGGTGGATGCCCCGGCGCAGGCGCTGCGTGGGTGACTCGGCCAGGCCGGCGGCGGGCAGCTCATTGCCGGCGTCGGTCGGCAGGGCCGGGGCCTTGCGGTGGCGTCGCATCAGCTCGACCTGCAGGTGGTTGAGCGGGTCCACATAAGGGAAGCGGTAGGCCAGGGTGCTGGCCAGTTCGGGCTGGGTGGCCAGGCGGCTCTTGTCGCCGGTGAGCAGGTTGAGCATGGCGTTGGTGCGCGTCCACTCGTCCTGGATGGCGGTGAAGATCTTGCGGCCCAGGCGCTTGTCCTCGATGAGGCTCACGTAGCGCGCGGCGATGCCCAAGTCGCTCTTGGCCAGCACCATGTCCATGTTGGACAGCAAGGTCTTGAAGAAGGGCCACTGCTTGGCCATGCGCTGCAGCCGTTTGAGTTGCGCGTCGCGCTGGGTGCCGGGCAGCTGCAGGTAGGCCTCGATGGCCGAGCCCAGGCCGAACCAGCCGGGCAGGGCCACGCGGCACTGGCCCCAGGAGAAGCCCCAGGGGATGGCGCGCAGGTCTTCGATGCGGCGGGTGGCCTTGCGCGATGCGGGCCGTGAGCCGATGTTGAGCTCGGCGATTTCGCGGATGGGCGTGGTGGCGAAGAAGTA
>CANBQJ010000123.1 GCA_947371645.1 Burkholderiales bacterium
CGTGGTCACCGAAGTGACGGTCCGCCTGCTGCCCAAACCGCCGCTGGCGCGCTGCCTGCTGGCCAGCTTCGACGACGTGGGCAAGGCCGGCGACGCGGTGGCCGCCATCATCGCGGCCGGGCTCATCCCGGCCGGCCTGGAGATGATGGACAAGCCCATGACGGCCGCCGTCGAAGACTTCGTCAAGGCTGGCTACGACCTGGATGCTGCCGCCATCCTGCTGGTGGAAAGCGACGGCACCCCCGAAGAAGTGGCCGAAGAAATCGAACGGCTGACGCAGGTGCTGCAGCAGGCGGGCGCCACCCGCATCGAACTGAGCCAGGACGAGGCCCAGCGCCTGCGCTTCTGGAGCGGGCGCAAGAACGCCTTCCCGGCCACCGGCCGCATCAGCCCGGACTACCTGTGCATGGACGCGTCCATCCCGCGCCGCGCGCTGGCGCCCATGCTGCAGGCGATCGCGGACATGGAGCTGCGCCACGGTCTGCGTTGCGTCAACGTCTTCCACGCAGGCGACGGCAACATGCACCCGCTGATCCTGTTTGACGCCAACCAGCCCGACGAGCTGCACCGCGCCGAGGCCTTCGGCAACGAGATCCTGCGCACGGCGGTGGGTTTTGGCGGCAGCATCACCGGCGAGCACGGCGTGGGCGCCGAGAAGCTCGACGCCATGTGCGTGCAGTTCACCGACGACGAACGCGAGCAGATGCACGCCTTCAAGCGGGGCTTCGACCCGCAGGGCCTGCTCAACCCGGGCAAGCTCATCCCGATGCTGGCGCGCTGCGGCGAGCTGCGCGCCGGGCCAGGCCAGGCCATGGGCCAGACGCCGGCCTTGCAGGAAGCGCTGGCCGCACTGCCTCGGCTCTGAATGCAGCGTCCTGTCGCTGACGGCTTGTTTTAGACTGTGCGTTCAAAGAGATACGCAATGCCCGAGCATGGACGGGCCACCCAGGGAGTACAACTTGTCGACCATCGTCAAAAGCATCGCCGCGCTCGTTCTCAGCGCCGGCGCTTCGGCGGCGTTTGCTGCCAGCAACCTGCTCGTCAACGGCGACTTCGAAGACGGCTTGCAAGCGCCAGCCGCGATGGGCTTCTACGGCTACGTGGGCAGCCTGCCCGTGGGCTGGGGCGGGGGCGGGGGCCAGCGCTTCCCCACCACGGTGTACAACAGCGGCGACTACCTCTACGGCACCGCCGACAACCCGCCTGGCCAGGGCAGCATGACCATGTACCCGACCACCCGCGTGCCCAACGCCTCGTCGGGCAGCCACTTGCTGGCGGTCGGCTACAGCACCATCTTGGGCGCGCCAGCCTTGTTTGCATCTGGCGGCTTGAACCAAAGCGTGACGGTGAAGCCCGGCGAGCAACTGACCCTGAGCTACGACTACCAGGCAGGCGACTACGGCGCGGCCGTCGACCTCTACGACCTCAGCAACTACAACGTGCTGAGCTACAGCCAGATCAGCCGCGCCGCCGCCAACGGCTGGACCCACGTGACCATCACGGCCACCACCAGCTTGTCCACCATCGGCGTGGCCATCCACGGTACCAATGGGGGCATTGGTGCTTCGCGTTCATACGTGGACAACGTGGTGCTCAGCGCAACGGCCGTGCCCGAAGCTGGCACCTTGAGCATGATGGCGCTGGGCCTGTGCGGGCTGGTCGGCGTGACGCGGCGCCAGGCCCAAAGCGTGCGCGCGCCCCGCTGAACACCCGAGGGCCCCAGCCCCGGCCACAGTGCGCTGACGCGCCTGGTAGCGCTTGTCCAGCGTGATGCGACGCGATTCCAGCTTGCTGTACGCCACCTGCATGCGCAGCAGGTGCCGAACCTCGTCCAGGTGGTCGGCCGTGACAATGGCTGTGGAACACGCTTGCCTCTTGATCGGCCCAATGTCAGCCAGGTCGTTGAGCCCGGGCCGGTTTCAGACCTCGCACTGGCGGGCCACGGGCAAGCGCAGCTGCACTTCGGTGCCTTGGCCTGGCTGGGCGCGCACCGTGACCTGCCCGCCGATGCACCGGGCTCGCTCCTGCATGCCTTGCAAGCCCTTGCCGGCTTGCGCCACCGTCGGGTCAAAGCCTTGACCATCGTCAGAGACGCTCACCAGCACGTGGGTGCCGGCGTCCACCACCTCCGCCCGCACCGTCAGGTGCGCAGCCTGCGCGTGTTTGATCACGTTGGTGAACACCTCCTGCACCAGGCGCAGGATCTGCAAGGCCTCCGTGGGGTCCAGCCAGGGCAAGGGCGGCAGTTCATTCATCTGCCAGTTCAGTTTCAAGCCGGCCGCGCTCAGGCGCTTGCCCAACCTGAAGCGCAAGGCCCCCAGCAAGGTGAGCAGGTCGTGGCCGATGGGCTCCAGCGACTCGATGACCATGCGCAGGTCATCCACGCAATCTCGCAGCACCTGGGCCACCTCTTCGGGGCGAAGCTGGCCGCGTTCCACCATGGCCAGCGACGAGATCAGCGCGGAGCCCACACCGTCGTGCATGTCGCGCATCAGGCGCTGGCGCTCCAGCAGGCGCACCTGCTGCTGCTCGACGTCGCGCAGGCGCAGGTGGCTGGCTTCCAGTTCGCTGCGCTGCTGCGCCACCCGCGATTCCAGGCTGGCGTTGAGGGCCTCGGTGCGCACCAGTGCACCCAGATAGCGCCGATGCAGGGCGTACAAGAAAGAGGCCGTGAAGCACAGGGTCGTGACCGGGGTCAGCAAGACGCCTTCGAGCGACGCGAACTGCGCGATCATCAGCAGGTCATGGATGCCGAAGGCGATGCCCAGCCAGAACGTGACCGTGATGACGATGAGCTCGCGTGAACCCCGTCGCCAGGCGTCTCGCGTCATGAGCACGGCGGCCATGCCAGCCAGCGTGACGTCCAGCCCGTATTCGATGAGGGTGGTGTCCACCGGCCAGTGCCACAGCGGCAAGGTCAGCAGGGTGCGCAAAACGGCGTAGGCCAGAAACGCCCCTTCAAGGCGCGGGTACCGCACGGGCTGAAAGCGGTAGGCGAACACCAGGGGCAAGGCAATGAACCAGGGCACGGTGACCTTGGCCAGCCACCAATGCCAGGCCTGGCCTTCGAGGGTGGTGGGCACATCGGCCCACAGGTGCACGTTGCGCAGCGCCCAGGTCAGAGAGATCAGCCCGAACATCCAGTAGGTGGGCTCGTGGCGTTGGCGCGCCCAGGCCGCCAGCGAAAACAGCCCCAGCACCAGGATGCTCAGGCTCATCACCTGGGGCACGGTGACCTGCAGGTCCCACCGCCAGGCCCAGCGCGCCATCAGCTGGTCTCGCGGGCCCACCCACACCGTGGTGATGCCATGCGGCGCGCCCGTCGCATGGGGCAAGCCGATGGCCAGCTCCAGCGGCCCATCGGTGGGCAAGAGTTCTGGCGGCACGTGGGCGATCAGGGGGCGATTCCATTGGTTGGCCCATTCCTCTCGGTTGTCCAGCAACACCACCCACCCGTGCGTGGACCTGGCGAACACCTGTGTCGCCCCGCCCGGCGCCCGGGGAATGTAGATGCTGAGCCGGGTGTGGGCACGGGCCTGCAATTGCCCGTTGTCTGCGGCGGGGAGAGCGGGGTAGCTCAGGCGGTACCAGATGAGGCTGACCTGGCGCGGCACTTCCACCGAGGTGGCCACGTCTTGCCGGATCAGGTCAGGCAGCGCCACCGGCCGCCAGGCGGGCCCATCAGGCGGCGGGCTGATCTGCGACACCGGCGGCAACTCCAGCTGCAGACCAGGCGTCAGGAATGCCCCGCGCACGGCGGGAACATCCAGGGGCACCTCGGCCCGCAAGGCCTGACGGAACTGCAATGCGGGCACGGCATAGGCTGTCGGACCAGCCTGGGCCGACTTGGCCAGTGCACTGCAGGGCACACAGAACAGGCACCAGATCAGCAAAAAGTGCAACCGGAACGACAGCGTGCACATGGTCAAGCGCACCGTCAGGTCTTGGGCAAGAGGCCCAGGCGCTGCGCTTCGTAGACCGCTTCGGTCTTGCTGTGCACCTGCAGCTTGCGGTAGCTGCGCTTCACGTAGGTCATGACGGTGTTGGTGCTCACGCCCAGCAACTGCGAGATTTCGTCGTAGCTGTAGCCCTTGGCGGAATAGCTGAGCACCTTGCATTCCTGCAGCGAGAGTTCTTGCGCTCGGGGTGGTGAGGGCAAGGCACCAACGCCGGCCGCAACAGGGCCCGTGTCGCCAGCGGTGGGCGCCATGTGAACAAGCAACTGGCGGGCAATGACCGGACTGATGGGGCTGCCACCCGCACGCAAGGTGCGGATCTGGTCGGCCAGATCGCTGTCCGAGTTGTCTTTGAGCAGGTAGCCGGTGGCACCGGCTGCGATGGAAGCCAGCACATGGTGCTCGTCGCCGAACACGGTGACCACCATCACGTCGCTGCCTGGCAGCTGCGCAGCCACATGGCGGATCAAGTCGATGCCGCTGCCGCCCGGCAGGCCCAGGTCCACCACCAGCACGTCAGGCCGATGCGCGTCCAGCAGCCGAAAGCCACCCTGCAGGTCGGTGGCGGTGCCCACGAGGCGCATGTCTGGCGCACGACGGACCACGTCCACGAAGGCCGCCAGGAATCGATCGTCGTCTTCAACGATGGCCACAGAGGTCAGTTGCATTGCCCTGGTTCCGTTTCACCTGTGGGCCGCTGCAAGGGCGCGGCCGCGTGCGCCCCGCGTGCAGCCGGGGTGCATCGGCTGGCGGCGGGCCGGTACATGCTAGCAAACCCCTCGCACACGTCGCCAGTGGGCCACGCCCACGCCCACCACCAACAGGCCGCACAGCATCAGCACACGGCCGTCTGGTTCAGGTACGGGTGATGCCACCACGCGCGCAAACACCAGGCGCCCTTGCACGGCGTAAGACCCAGGCTCGAACGTGACGGTGTTGCTCTCCCCAACGCCCCCCAACACCACGGACGAGTGCTGGCTGGTCAAGGTGATGAGGGCGCCTGAGGTGGTGCCGGTGGCTGGGGGAAAGCGGGGAACCAGCGCGAGGTCTGCCACCGCGTTCAGAGACGAAAACAAGGGCGAGGCGCCATTGCCCTTCACGTCCATGTGCACGCCGTGGACGAGTTCCTGGTATCGCCCGTTTTCAAAGATGTTCAAGGGCGCCGGTGACTGCTGTTGCTCGGAGATGTCGAACAACCAGCTGGATTGGCCAGGCTGCATGCTGTTGATGCGCGTCTCTGTTCGGCCCACCGTCGGCAGCCCCGCACCCGCCACAGCCGGCATCAGCGTGCGGCCCCCGTAGACGTCCACCGCGTAGTCCAGCACAAACGGCGTGCCGGTGGCCGCCTCGGTGCACAGGCCCCCGTACACCACGCTGCACCCGCTTGCGGTGCTGACGCGGGCAGAGGCAAAGGCCTGGCCGTCGATGACATTCTGGTAGCGCTCGGGCGTGGTCACATCCAGGTCGAAATCAATGTGCCCTGAATACAGCACTGCGCCTGGTCCGGTCAGGCTGGTGACGCCGCCCGTGGCCAGGTCCGTGAACGTGAGGGGGGCGTAATCGAACTCGAGTCGCAGGGGCGTGGCTGCCGCCTGGTGGGCATGACTCGCCATCACCACACCGAAGGCGGCCAGTACGCGGGCAAAGGTTTGGGGTTTCATGTGAATCGCCAAGTTGAAGCAATGAATCGGATGGGCCAAGTGGGCATGCCGCCTGCTCAAGGCGCCGGTGGGGCCACCTTGGTGGCGGTGCCTGACTTCAGTGAGGTGGGGAAGCGGTTGGGCCTGGCCTCGTCGGTGACGACGCCAGAGCAGGCTTGCAACTTGCCGTCATCCTTGCCTGAGGTGTGGCAGGCCGTGCCCTCCATGCGGACACAGGCAGTGGGATCGCCGCCTGGGGCCTCCAGCTGGACACGGTTGTTGGTGTCGCCACCACATTGGCAACGGCATTGGGCGGTCACCCGGTGCAGCGGCTCTGATCGGGCGACGCCGGCCCCCAAAAGGGCGGTGCAGCACAAGCCAACGGCCAGTGCGACTGTAGATGTGGACGAGCTCATGGGGATCTTTCAAATTGGGTTGGGCGGGCCAGCGCGCCCGTGCGGGTGAGCACATCAGGGCATGGGCGCTGGCAGACGGGCCTGTGCGTTCAACGCGGCCGGGGCTTGGGGTCCCCGCAGTCAGGGCAGTTCTTGCTGGCGGGTCGCTGAGGCAACTGGGCGTGCGCAGCCGACGGTTCGGGCTGGTGCAAGCCAACGGCCCCATGCAGCAAGGGCGGCTGGGCTTGGGCGCCGTGCCACCAGATGGACAGGCTCAACGCCGCCAGCAGAGCGATTTCGGACTTGGTGTGCATGGATGGACTCCTTGTTGAATCAAGGACTTCATCGTGTCGGCTCCAGCCCTGTGCGGGCAGCCCACCCATGGGGGAGACCTGTCACCTGAAGAGGTGACAACCGTGCTCTGGGGTGTGCTGAGGTGCCCTCAGGCCCCGGCCGCGATGCGCTGGCGCGCCTGGTAGAGCATGTCCAGCGTGATGTGGCGCACCTCCAGCTTGCTGTGCTCGACGTGCGTGCGCAGCAGGCGCTGGGCCTCGTCGGTGCGGCGCCGGGTGATGGCGCGCAGGATGCGGGCGTGCTCGTCGTAAGTGGCTTCCACACGCGCGGGCTTGGTGAAGTCCAGCCGGCGGATGATGCGGATGCGTTCGGTGATGTCTGCGTGCACGCGCGCCATCTCGGCGTTGCCAATGGCCTGCACCAGCGAGCCGTGGAAGGCCTCGTCCAAGCGATCGACCGTGACAAAGGCCATGGACCGCTCTTGCGGCTTGATCAGCCAGGTGTCGGCGAGGTCTTTGAGCACGGGACGGTCTTCGACCTCACACAGGCGCGACACGGCATGGGTTTCGATCAGCACGCGCAAGTCGTAGAGCTGATCGAAGGTCTCAAAATCCAGCGGGGCCACTTGCCAGCCACTTTTGGGAAAGACCAGCAGGAAGCCTTCGCGCTGCAGGCGCTGCAAGGCCTGGCGCAGCGGCGTGCGGCTGACCTGCACCTGGTTGGCCAGTTCGCTCTCGGAGAAGCGGTCTCCGGGCAGCAGCACGAAATCGAAGATCAGCTGTTTGATCTGGGCGTACACGCGCTCAGCCAGGGTGCTGGCCGGCAGGTTGGCGGGCGGGGGGACGGCGACGAGGTTCATGTTTTGTTCGCCGCAGCGGTGTGGGGCCAGGGGATCATGCTGACGTGGGCCGACACGATGCGCCAGCCCGCCGGCATGCGCACCCAGGTCTGGGTCTGAAAGCCGCGCAGGGGGGTGTCGCTGCGCACAAACTCGCACATGGCGACAGCCGTGTCGGGCCCGAAAGCGGTGATGCGCACATCGTGCAGCGTGCGGGTGAAATCGGGTGCCAGTGCGGACTTGCGGTAATCCACCAGGGCCCCGAAGCCCAGTTGCTTGTCGGCGATGCCGTAGCGCGTGACGGCCGGATGGTCCCAAAAATAGGCGTTGAGTGCCGCCACGTCGTTGTGCATCAGCGCCGCTTCATAGTCCAGGAACTGGCGCGTGACCTCCTGCACCACCTCGTGCAGGTTGATGTGGGTGCGGTCGATGGTCATGGGTGAAGCGGTCTCCTGCTTTGTGCTGCGTGCGGTGGTGATCAGGTCTTGCTTTTCAAGCTGGCGATGTAGGCACGCCACCCCCCAAGATGGCTGATGTCTTCTGCCCCCACCAGGCCACCAGGCTCACAGATGAAGCCCTTGACCCAAGCGCCATCGACCAGCTCGACGCTGCCCAGCCCCAACGGGGGCGGGATCATGGCCAGGAAAGAACCCACGCTGTCTTGCGGCAGTTCATACACCTCTACCTCGATGGACGCGCCCGACCCTGCGGCCAATTCTGGCGCACTCAAGCGCGACAGTCCAGGCTTGGGCGGTACGGTACCCGGTAGGGCATACAACTTGTAGGCAGGCGCGGTGCGGGTGCGGGCCAGCAGGCGGGCTTGGCGGTCGGTCAGCTGCCAGTGCAAAGGCATGCCCGCCAGGTGGGCGCCCACCACGGCCACGGCCATGGTGGCGGCAGCCCTGGGCCGCTGACCGGGCAAAGCAGGCAGTGCCCAGGCTTCCGGCGCAGGGGCGGGCAGACGGCAACCCAGCATGGGCTCGTCTGGCCAGGCCTCGGGCTGTTCTGCGCTCAGGCGCTGCATGAGCGCCTGCCAGCGGGCCCCCAGCTCCAGCAGGGCGGCGTCGCGCCCGCCGGGTGCGATGAAGGTCACACCAAAGGGCAGCCCTTCGGGCGTGAAGCCCGCCGGCACGGCCAGCGCAGACCAGCCCAGCAGGTTGACGAAGTTGGTGTAGGTGCCCAGCTGGCTGTTGCGGCCAATCGGGTCGGCCTCCACGCTGGCCTGAGTGGGGAAGGTGGGGGCGGTGGGCACCATCAGCACATCGACCTCGTCCCACAGCCCTTGCACGCTGGCGGCCAGGTCCTGCAGCTTGTACTGGGCCATGAAGGTGCCGATGGCGTCGTGCCGGCGCGCGCCCTCGATGATGCGGGCCACCACCGGGTGCACGGCCTCGGGGTGGGTCTCGAAGAAGTCGGCGATGGCCGCGTAGCGCTCGGCCACCCAGGGACCTTCGTACAGCAGCCTGGCCACATCCCACAGGGGCGTGAAGTCCACGGCGGTGGTGTGCACGGGCGCGAAGTCGGGCAGCAGGGGCAAGGCCTGCTGGGCACGCTCAAACGCTTCGGCATAGGCCGCATCCCCAAACCATTCGGCCTGGCTGGGCAGGCCCACGCGCAGGGCCTGCGGGAACTGTGGCAAGCCAGGCTGCGCGGCCTTGGCGTGAGAAGGGAAGCTGGGCTGGCCCGCCATGGGGCCGCTGACGACGGCCATGACGCGGGCGGCGTCGTGGGCGGTGAGTGCGAACACCGACACGCAGTCCAGGCTCTTGCAGGCGGGCAAGACGCCGTGGGTGGGCACAAGGCCCGGCGTGGGCTTCATGCCCACCAGGTTGTTGAAGCCGGCCGGCACACGGCCGGAACCAGCGGTGTCGGTGCCCAGCGCGAAAGGCACTTCACCACGGGCCACGACCACAGCAGAGCCCGAACTGGAGCCGCCGGAAACGTGGTCGGCGCTGAAGGTGCTGTGGGGCGCGCCGTAAGGCGAACGCTGGCCCACGAGACCCGTGGCGAACTGGTCGAGGTTGGTCTTGCCGACCACGATGGCGCCGGCGTCCACGAGGCGGCGCACCGCTTCGGCCGACACCGCTGGCGTGTAGGCAAAGGCCGGGCAGGCGGCGGTGGTGGGCATGCCGGCCACGTCGATGTTGTCCTTGACGGCAAACGGCACGCCATACAGGGGCAGCAGGTCGGCGGGGTGCACACTGGCCTGCTGTGGTGAGGCGGCCTTCAGGGTGGCCACCTTGGCGTGCAGGGCGTCCAGCTGGCTTTGCAGGGCCACCACACCGGCACGGGAGATCCAGGCGGTGTCGTCCAGCAAGGCACCATCGGCACTGCCGTCCTGCCAGCGGGCCCACAGCGCGGCCAGGACCTGCTCGGGTTGCAGGCTGTCGCTGCGATAGGCCCGCAGGAGGCCATCGATGGTGCAAGGCAGGTCGGATTCGGGCAGGCCGGCGTCGGTGAATGGCATACAGGTGGGGGTATGTTGTCCTGGGTGTTCAGGTGTCAGTCTGAAGCGGATCAATGGCCGTTGGGGGCGCTGGGGGCGCTGGGGGCGCTGAGGGCCGTAATGAGCGGGGCAGACAGAATCGTCCAGCCCACGATGGCGCCTTGGGCACGGATCATGTCCAGCGCCGCCGCCTTGAAGGCCGGAAAGTAGCTCTCGGTGCCGTCTTCCACCAGCAGGCAATCGTAGCCACGGTCATTGGCTTCGCGCAGGGTGGTCTGCACGCAGACCTCGGTGGTCACGCCCATGACAACGAGGTGGGTGATGCCGCGCGCGTCCAGCAGCTCACCCAGGCCGGTGGCGTAGAAGGCGCCCTTGCCAGGCTTGTCAATGACGACCTCGCCATCCACGGGTGCCAGCTGCCGCACGATGGCGTTGCCCGGCTCACCGCGCACCAGGATGCGGCCCATGGGGCCTTCGTCGCCGATGCGCAGGGTGGGCGAACCACGCAGGCGCTTGGCCGGCGGGCAGTCAGACAGATCGGGCAAGTGGGATTCACGGGTGTGCACCACCAGGCCGCCGGCCGCGCGCCAGGCCTGCAGCACGGCCTTGACGGTGGGCACGATGGCCGTCAGCAGGGACACGTCATTGCCCAGGCTCTCGCCAAAGCCGCCGGGCTCGACGAAGTCGCGCTGCATGTCGATGATCACCAGCGCGGTGTGGGCCACATCGAAGCTGTAGGCGAAGGGCTGGGCGTCCAGGGTGATGGTGGTCATGGGGTGGCTCCTCAGGCGGCCTGGGCGACGGGGTGGTGGTGGCCGCCCATGAAGGCGCCCAGCACGTGGCGGTCGGCATCGTGGGCATCGCATTCATGGACGATGCGGCCTTCGCTCATCACCAGGATGCGGTCGGCCAGCTTGAGCAGCTCATCGAGGTCTTCGCTGACCAGCAGCACGGCGCCGCCCTGGTTGCGCACGGCCATGATGCGGCTGTGGATCTCGGCCACGGCAGCGAAGTCCAGACCAAAGACGGGGTTGGACAC
>CANBQJ010000124.1 GCA_947371645.1 Burkholderiales bacterium
GTAGTTCTCGGAGGCGATCAGCTCGATGTGGTCTTCCTGGCGGCGGTTTTCGGCCTGGATGGCCGACCACAGTTCGGCGTCGGTCTTGGCAAGGGTGGATTGGGCGCGGTCAAACATGGATGGCAGTCCTCTTCAAAAGTGAAGTCCCAATACGCTGTGAACCACGGTCAGACGTGATTTCAGCGTGAGGGCTGCCCAGGCGAACGGCGTGACGGCCTGGGCGCTGTTGCTGTGTGGCTGAGCGCTGTGGCCGGCCGCGCTTCCCGGTGGTTGACCACCTCGGACCTGGCCTGATCGGGTGCACGAAGCCCCGACACAGACCGGCCGTTCATCGCCAGTTGCGCAGCGCTGGAGATTGTAGCGGAACGGCGCCAGCTCAGTCCCGGTGGGGGCCAAGCTGTGCCAGCGGTGACGCCAGCATGGCCACGCGTTCGTCACGCGGGGCCTGGGCCACCGGTGCCACCTGCTGGGCCTCGCTGGCGGCGGGTGCAGCTTGCGGCGTTGCCGCCGGGCCCGCTGTCGGGATGACCGCACCCGGGTGGGACACGGGCGCGGCAGGCGCCTCGGCCACAGCTTGCGCTTGCGGCAGGGGGGCGTTGCTGGGCAACTTGCTGCCACCGGCCACTTGCTTCAGGTACTGCGCCTCAGCCAGCACCTTGGCCGCGTAACCGCCATCGTCCACCATGTTGGCCGCACCGACGTAATGCTTGAGGCCAGCCTCCAGGCTGCCGGCTTTGCGGATGCAGTCGCGCAGCACCTGAGCACCCACGCGCAAGTTGGTCACCGGGTCGAACGCGGCGTTCATGCCGCCAAAGCTCTGGTACTTGTCGTGGTGGATGCGGGTCATCACCTGCATCAGGCCTTGGGCGCCAACATGGCTTTGCGCGAAGGGGTTGAAGCTGGACTCCACCGCCATCACGCCCAGCAAGAGCGTGGGCTCCAGGTGGACCCGCTTGCCCAGGTCCCAGGCTTCCTGCACCAGGCGGCTGATGGGCTCGGGCGCCACGTTGTAGCGGCGAGAGATCCAATACGCCACCGCGGCTTGCTGGCGGCTCAACTCGGCAGGGTTGGTGGCCGTGGCCCGCTGCACGGCATCGGGTTCGGCCAGGGCCAGGTCTTCTTCGTCCTCATCTGTGGTGGCCACCACGCTCACGCCATCGCGCAAGGCAGCACGCTCACTCAGCCAGCCCAGGGCCTGGGCCTCCATGGCACTGCGCACATCGGCGCGGCCAGCCAGGAACAAAACCAGGGCCACGGCGGCCAAACCCAGCATGGCCAGGGCGTTGTGGCTGACGACGCGCAGGCCGCCCCACACATCCAGCACGAACAACTTCAAAACACGCACGGTCGCTGTCATGTTTCTCCTTTCCTCTCTGCCCCGACACGTGTTGCCCGGCCTTCTCGGCGCGGGCCACCCATGGGATGGGGGCAGTGATAATGGCCCCGGCTGTGGCGCAAGGCGGCGAGGTGTGCATTCCTCACCCCTGCGGACCGCTGGCCTTTTGCAAGGCTTGCAACGATCTGTGTGGCCAGGGCTGGCAGCGCGGCAACCCTTGCGGGTTGCACGGGAAAACCCGAACAAATGGTGCTTCGGGATCGACGGGGCGGATTCTAGGCAGGCTGGAAATAACCAGTCAAGCATATCAAACGGCTTTCTTATAACTTCCAATAGATGAAATACCGCGATTTGCGCGACTTTGTGTCCGGGCTCGAGCGACAAGGTGAGCTGCGCCGCCTCCATGCACCGGCGTCCGTTTACCTGGAGATGACAGCTGTAGCCGACCGCGTGCTGCGCGCAGGCGGTCCGGCGCTGTGGTTTGAGGACCCGATTGGCCGCCCGGACGCGGGTGGGCAGCACACGCATCGTTACAAAGTACCGGTGCTGGCCAATCTTTTTGGGACACCAAAACGCGTGGCGATGGGCATGGGCGCCCAAGACACTTCAGAGTTGAGGGACATTGGCCGCGTGCTGGCCAGCCTGAAAGAACCCGAACCACCCCGTGGCCTCAAGGACGCGGGCAAGCTGCTGCAAATGGCCAAGGCCCTGTGGGACATGAAGCCCAGCAGCGTGCGCCGCGCGGCCTGCCAGGCCAACATCCAGCAAGGCAGCGAGGTCAACCTTTCGGACTGGCCCATCCAGCACTGCTGGCCGGATGATGCGGCCCCGCTCATCACCTGGGGCTTGGTCGTCACCCGCGGCCCGCAGGGCGTGCCCAACCCACGCCGCCGCCAGAACCTGGGCATCTACCGCCAACAGGTCATCGGCCCCAACCAGGTCATCATGCGCTGGCTGGCCCACCGGGGCGGCGCGCTGGACTTCCGAGAATTCGCGCTGGCCAACCCCGGCCTGCCCTTCCCCATCGCCGTGGCCCTGGGCGCCGACCCCGCCACCATCCTGGGCGCCGTCACGCCTGTGCCCGACACCCTCAGTGAATACCAGTTCGCCGGACTGCTGCGCGGCAGCCGCACCGAGGTGACAGACACGGCCGTGGGGGAAGCCGGGCTGATGCTGCAGGTGCCCGCCAGCGCCGAAATCGTGCTGGAAGGTCACATTCCCACAGCGGCGGCCGGCTACACCGGCACCAGTGCCCATGGTGTGCCCCTCAAAGAGAAGAACGGTTACCTGCATGCACTGGAAGGCCCTTATGGCGACCACACCGGCTATTACAACGAGCAGGATTGGTTCCCCGTCTTCGAGATCAACCGCCTCACGCACCGCGACGACCCCGTCTACCACTCCACCTACACCGGCAAACCGCCGGACGAGCCCGCCGTGCTGGGCGTGGCGCTCAACGAAGTCTTCGTGCCCATCTTGCAAAAGCAGTTCCCGGAAATCGTCGATTTCTACCTGCCCCCCGAAGGCTGCAGCTACCGCATGGCCATCGTCAGCATCAAGAAGGCCTACCCAGGCCACGCCAAGCGCCTGATGTTCGGGGTGTGGAGCTTTTTGCGGCAGTTCATGTACACCAAGTTCATCGTCATCGTCGACGACGACGTGGACACGCGCAACTGGCAGGAGGTGATCTGGGCCATCACCACCCGCATGGACCCGGTGCGCGACACCACCTTGGTGGACCACACGCCCATCGACTACCTGGACTTCGCTTCGCCCATCAGCGGTCTGGGCGGCAAGATGGGGCTGGACGCCACCAACAAATGGCCGGGCGAAACCAGCCGTGAATGGGGCCGCGTGATCACCATGCCCGATTCGGTACAAAGGCGTGTGGATGCCCTGGTTGCCGAGGTGCTGCAAGGCCCTAAGTAGCGCAGGGGGCTTGCAGCGCGCAAGTGCTTGGGCTAATCTTCAGTTGCCTGTTGGACAGGCATCCCAAGGAGGCGCAGTCCCTGCGCCTTTGGAAGGCTTGGACCTCCTCTCCTTGCCTTCCTCGGGTGGCCGCAGTGCCATCCAACCCCCGGCTGCGTCCGGGGGTTTTTCGTTTCTGGGCACCAACGGCGGGTCATGCCAGGTCAAACGCCCGATCAAACGCCCGACAGCAAACCCAGGCACTCTCGCAGCGCGGCGTGAACATGCGCCATGCCTGGTGCAGAAGGCATCCAGGCCAGCAGGGCGCGCTGGTCCTGGCGCCAATAGCCGGTCGCGGCGGGCGTGATGTGCAGGGCCGGCGCATCCGGGTGGCTGCTGGACCAGTGTTCAGCCGCCTCCTCGAATACCTTGCGTGCACGGGGCATGTGGAAAGCCCCGGTCACCAGCACCACCTCGCGCACGCCCTGCTCGCCCAGCAACGCGATGGTCTCGTTGGCGTTGCCACGGGTGTCTGAAGAATTGGCCTCGATCCAGCGCAGCGCCACGCCAAATTCCTGGGCTGCGATGCGTGCCGCCACCTCGGCCTCGGTCGGGCCATCTGCCTGGCCTTTTTGCGCCCAGCCCACGCCGCCGCTGAAGCCCAACTGCGCGCCCAGCTGGCGCGACAGCCACAAGCCATAGCGCAGCCGCTCCATCGACTGCCCTGACAGGTTGGAGACGCCATATTCAGGCGCCAGCACCTCCAAGCCTGCACCCAGCACGATCACCGCCAGCTGCGGCGAGCCGGGCCGGCCGCCGCTGCGGGGCGCCTTCGCGGATTGCCCCGGCACGCCGCCTTGGGCCAGCGCCTGGCGTTGCGCCAGTGTCAGGGGCGCAGGCACCTTCAGCACGTGGTTTTGAAGGGCGATGGCGGTGCCGTCGCAGGCTGCGAACCAGAGCAACAGCACGCTCAGGCCAATCAGCCCCAGCCCACCCACCTTGCCCTTGACCAGTCGCCTGGCGCCCCAGAGCACCAGGACCAGCATCGGCACCGGCGGCAGGGCCAGCGCGGTCAACACCGGTTTCCACATTCCCACATCGGCCATACCAGGGCCCACCTTTCAAGATGTCGACAGACGACGGCCGGATTGTGCGCCCAGCCGATGGCGATGCCATGAAGGGGTCACCGCCACCCACGCCAGAGCAGATCGATTTAAGATCAACCGGCCAGACCTTATGCCTGCGCACCACCCCATGACCGAGACCTCATCGCCCCACCCCACAGCCCCGCTGGAACAAGCCACTTTTGCAGGCGGCTGCTTCTGGTGTCTTGAAGCGGCATTCAACCAGTTGCAAGGCGTGGTCAAGGCAGAATCGGGCTACAGCAATGGCGAGCACCCCCACCCCAGCTACGAAGACATCTGCGAGGGCAACACCGGGCACGCCGAGGTGGTTCAGGTCAGCTTTGACCCCAGCCGGGTCAGCTACCGCCAGCTGATGGAAGTCTTCTTTGCCCTGCATGACCCCACCACGCTCAACCGCCAAGGCAACGACGTGGGCACGCAGTACCGATCGGGCATCTACACCCACAACGCCGAGCAGGGCCACCAGGCCCGCGCGCTGCTGGAAGAGCTGGCCACCAGCAACGTGTTCGATGACCCCGTGGTGACCGAGGTTGCACCCTTGAGCAACTACCACCCCGCGGAGGGCTATCACCAGGGCTATGCGGTGCGCAACCCAGGTCAAGGCTATTGCGCCTACGTGGTGGCGCCCAAACTGGCCAAGTTCCGCCGCACCTTTGCCGAGCTGCTCAAGCCCTGATCAGGGCGCCAGGCGGCTGATCTGCCACTGGCCACCATCGGCCAGTTCGTAGACCAGGCGGTCATGGAGGCGCGACGGGCGGCCCTGCCAGAACTCCCAGCGGTCTGACACCAGGCGGTAGCCGCCCCAGTGGGCCGGCCGAGAGGGGTTCTCACCGAGTTCTGACTGACGCTGCTGCCAGGCCTGTTCCAGTTCCTCACGAGAGCCCAGCCGACGACTTTGGGGCGATGCCCACGCGCCAATGCGCGACCCCAAGGGGCGGCTGGCGTAATAGGCGTCGGATTCTGCTTCACTCACGCGGCTGACACGGCCCTCGATGCGCACGACACGCTCCAACTCTGGCCAGAAGAACTGCATGGCCGCGAAAGGCTGCTGGGCCAGTTCCTGGCCCTTGCGGCTGTCGTAGTTGGTGAACCACACCAGACCTTGTGCGTCTGCGCCCTTGAGCAGCAAAACACGCGTGGAGGGGCGACCTTGCGCACCCACGGTGGCCAGCGTCATCGCGTTGGGCTCCAGGGCCTTGGCTTTGACGGCTTCGTCAAACCAACGGTGGAACTGATCGGTGGGATCAGGCTGCACGTGGGCTTCGTCCAGCTCTGCCTGCTCATAGCTTTTGCGCATTTGCGCCAGATCGTGTGAAGACATGGTCATGATTTGAGTATCGGCCAGAGGGTAGGTTTGTTGAACTGCGCCAGATCAAATTCTCCAGCGGGTATGCCCCTAAGTGAAGATGCGCTGGTGCGATGCAACATGAAGGCACACACTTTGTTGCACCTTGATGGCGCAAAGCATGTCCGACCAGCCCACCCTCATCATCCTGGCCACGCCCCACGCGCCCCAGCTTGGCGCGCTGGCCGACGTGGGCCAAAGCGACGTTCGCCCGGCACTGCCCGATTTCCAGCACATCGCCCAGGCACTGGACGTGGCGCTGGATGCGGGCATGCAGGTGGTGCTGCTGGCATCGCGCTGGGTGAAACAGCAATGCGAAGTGTTTGCCCCTGAAGTGCATTGCGTTGAAACCGAGGTGCTGAGCCCACCGTTGGGGCCTGGCGTGGACTGGGCCAAGGCGGTGGCACAAGGCGTACAGGCCAGCCCACAGGCTCAGGGTTGGCTGGTCATGCCCTCACCCATGTGGCGCCTGCAACCGGCAACCTTGCGGGCCTTGAGCCAGGCGGTGATGAGCCAGCCCATGGTCTGCCCCAGTTACCAGATGCAAGCTGGTTACCCCTTGGGCTTCTCTTCGGAGTTTTACTCCGAACTGGTCCGCTTGCAATCTGCTTCGGAATTGCGGCGGTTGCACAGCAGGTATCCCTTGGTGCAACTGGATGTGGATGATCCGGGGGTACTGGATGGCGCACCGTGGGGGATTCGGGCCGGTGCTGGCGCTGGCATGGCGGGGCTGAATCGCCCGGCAGAAAAAATATAGCGATTCAAAAGGGGCGGCAAGCCACGTTGACGTGAGACTGCCGCCCTTCGCGCTCTAGAGGATCAACGCCAAGCCTGGGCCAAGGCGCCGCTCAGCGCAGATTGCTGGCTTGCGCTCAGGTTGAGTTGCCCTTGAGGAGGCGGCGTCAAGGAAGACATGGCTTGCACCAGGCCTTGGACGCGGTCATTGGTGAGGTTCTGGCCCCCTGCGCTGATCACCTCAATCTGGTTCGCGCTACCGCTGTACCAATTGCTGATGAGTACGCCGTCGGTGGTCCCAATCACCTGGATGGCAAGATCATTCCCTGCCTTGCTCAGCCAGAGTTGGTTGCTGTTGATTGCCCCCAACACCAGAGAGTCTTGGTTGCCAACGGTCGCATCGGTGTCCACCACGGTGTCAAAACCATCACCCCGGTCAAAGCGGTAGAGATCGCTGCTTGTGCCGCCAGTCAGGGTGTCCTCGCCCAATCCTCCGATCAGGGTGTCGAAACCCGAACCGCCAAAGATCTGATCGTCCCCGGCCTTGCCGTCTACCCATACGCCGTTGTTGTTGCCAAAGATGACGTTGTCGCCCGAAGAACCGGTGACGGTCTCACCGAAGCCCGTCATCTGGAGGTATTCGACGTTTTCTGCCATGGTGGTGTTGGCCAATAGGCTGACGATGGCATCAACGCCAATACCGTTGACATCTTCGATGATGGTGTCGGCGTCGTCCGCGAGTTGATAGATGTCTGAGCCATTGCCACCCACCAGCGTGTCACGCCCCGCTCCACCAAACAATACGTCGCCTGCAGAACCGCCAGTGATCAGGTTGTCGCCCGCATTGCCCAGAAGCTGCGTGGACAAGTTGGCCTGGCCCGTCAAGTTGAAATTGCCGGTCCCCAACAAACTCGCCACCTCAACGTTGTCGGCAACAGTGAATGAAAGGTTGCCGCGCAGGGTATCGCGGCCCTCACCGACCTTTTCGACAACACGGTCGTTGACGCTATCGATCACGTACTGGTCGTTGCCTACACCGCCTTGCAGGGTGTCGTCGCCCGTGCCTCCATTGAGGACATCGTTACCCAGGTCTCCCTGCAGGAAATCGTTGCCATCGTCACCGCTGAGGCTGTCATTGCCGGCAAGGCCGTTGATGCTGTCATTGCCGGCGCCACCGCTGATGGTGTCGTTGAGGGCGCCGCCGTAGATGGCGTCTGTACCACCGTAGCCCAAGATTCGGTTGGCCACATCGGTGGGCGCGTAGATGGCGTCATTGCCGTCGGTTCCAACGAGGCTGACTTTGGCCTGGATGTCAGCGACGCTCCAGGTCACGCCGTCAGAGAATTTGAATTGCTCGATCTGCCCAAAACCACCAGCAGAGAAATGATTTCGAACGGTCAGCACGTCGCCAACTGAGTTGGTGATCAGCAACCCACCCGCCAGATCCTCAACCATCGACACCACCTCGGTAGACGCCAGATCAGACCAGACCACGACGTCCACATTATTGGCAGACGCGTCGTTGTCAAATATCACGTCGGAACCATCACCCTTTGCAAGCAGGTAGAGATCGTTACCCTGCTCACCTGACATCACGTCAGCGCCAAGCCCACCACGCAAAGTATCCGCTCCTGAACCACCAAACAGGATGTCATTGCCTGCGCCACCACTTAGAAGATCCGAGCCATCTTCGCCATAAAGTATATCGTTGCTCAAATCACCTGAGATGGAGTCTTGTCCTGCCCCGCCAAGCAAACTGTCGTTGCCGTCTCCACCATTGAGTACGTCATCCCCCAGTCCGCCCAAAATGGTGTCATCGCCAACCAAGCCTGAAAGGCTGTTGGCCGCTGCATTGCCTTCAAGATAGTTGCTGGCATCGTTGCCATCGAGGTTGAATGCTGCCGCGCCGGTGATGATTCCTCGTTCGACATTCGTGGGCAAAACCAATGTTGCCAGCGTTGAAAAGTTCAGCGCGAACTGAATGGTATCGGTGCCAGCAAGGGCATTCTCACGAACCAAATTCAAATCGGAGTTAACAGCATAAAGGTCATCATCACCGCCACCATCCAGCGTGTCTGCATCTGCCCCACCGACAAGTGTGTCGTTGCCGCTACCGCCCTGCATCAAATACGCACCAGATCCAAATACCAGCTTGTCGTTCCCTGCGTCGCCTGCCAAAAGTCCACCGCCGAAACTTGCCAATAGAAGATCACTACCCTCTCCGCCATAGAGACTATCGCCTGAACCTTGCGCTGCCAAAGTATCGTTGCCGAGGCCACCCCTCAATACGTTTAGTCCGGCATTGCCAATTAGATAGTTGTCGGCGCTATCACCTACGGCGTCAACATCTCCGGCACCAACCAATGCAACATTCTCAACGTACAAGTATTTTGATAAATCAACCCCAACAGTCGACATGATTGTATCAATTCCTGCATTCCCGGCGCTTGATTTATCTTGAATCACGTCATTTAAATCGCCCGAATCAATGACATACGTATCATTGCCAATGCCGCCATTCAATGAATCGTTACCCAGACCACCCACCAAAATGTCATTTCCAGCAGAGCCGAGTAACGTATCATTGCCAACACCCCCGATCAGCGTATCATCAAAGCCACCACCTTGGATCTTGTCATTCCCACCATTACCGCTTATTTTCGCGCCATAGTTGCCAGAAAATTTCAGAATAGCGTCATCCCCATCGCTCCCATCAATCAATCGAGCGCCAGTGTATACAGAAAAACCCAGCAACTGCGGGGCGTCAATTATTACCCAATCTATATTATCTGGCGTCACGTACGCCGAATAAAAATCCCGCATATTAATATGCAGAACATTGCCCGATTCAGGCGGACCAAATGTCGTTGGCGCCGCATATACGATGTCATCGTATGAGTCAACATAAAATGTTGTTCGAGACCCATCGGTCATACCCGTCATGACATCATTTCCAGTTCCACCATTTAAGACCGAGCCTGAAATGGCATCATCTCCGGCACCGCCGTACACGGTGTCTCCATATCCGCCATTTATTGTGTCATTCCCATTTAGCCCATAAATTATTTCTGATGTCGCCGTACCGTTGATCAACTCACTCTGATCTGTGCCATTAATTGTGCTTGTCAATTTTCACTCCTGTTTAATATACCCAACCAGGTTGGGCCGGTGAAACCAATCCACCTTGCTTGACAGTGCGTGAATTGCAATGACCACACAACCCCCAAAAGGAGGCCTCAGTTTCTACGGAAATATGTTAAGGGTCAATAATGAATATGGCTCAATGCCTTTTTGAATGGCCCCTGCACCTCAGCACACACGCCGCTGCTGGGATAGTGGAGACCCGGTGGGGCAAGCTGAGGATGCGTTGTCCAAGGCGGCGTCTTGCTTGCAGGCAAAGTGGCCGTTCGGTTTGGTGATCTCAATACAGCCAAACGACGGATTGATCTCATCGTCACCTGTAGCGGGCGCTGGCTCGCGTCAAGGTAGTTGTCGCGTCATTCACGCAGCCGAAAGCTCCATGTCCGCTACAGGCTTGTTTGCCCTGACGACCGAATCACGTTCTGAATTGGGTGTGGCAGGCCCCATGGGTGACCAGTCGCGCGTCGAGCCTGTCTAGTGGGTAGGTTTGGCATCGGGAGCCCGCGTCCCGCGTGTACAGCGCGTGGCTTGCGGCCAGGATAGCGTGATCTACACCAGCATGGAGCTGAGCCGGGCTGAACTATCGGATATGACTGGGTCGGTGATCGTGATCGTAAAAGCGCTCGAATTGTGCCGCCCAGGCTCTGGCATCGTCGCGGGCGGCGTAGCCATTGGAAGAAAACTGACGCGCGTCGTATGGTTGTCACGTCATTCAGGCCGCCAAGCAGCGATGTGTCCGCGACTGGCGTATCCGCCATGAAGATTGAGCAAGATATACATTGAGGGTGACAGACCCCAGGGGTTACCAGTCGCGGATTGAGCCGGGCCATCGAGTTGGCTTGAGACCTCACGCGCCCGTGTGGACAGCGCGCAGCGAGCCGCC
>CANBQJ010000125.1 GCA_947371645.1 Burkholderiales bacterium
GTGATCTTGCCGGCGAAGGTGTGGTCCAGGCAGGCCTGGTTGCAGCCGATGCAGGTGTTGATCTCATCGGCCTTGCCTGCAGCGGCCTTGGCCACAAAGAAGGCATCGGCCAGCATGGGGCGGGCCATGGACACCATGTCAGCACAACCATCGGCCAGCACCTGCTCGGCCACTTCGGGCGTGTTGATGCGGTTGGTGGTGATCAGGGGCACACCCACCTTGCCCTTGAGCTTTTGCGTGACCCAGGCGAAGGCTGCGCGCGGCACGCTGGTGGCGATGGTGGGGATGCGGGCCTCGTGCCAGCCGATGCCGGTGTTGATGATGGTGGCGCCAGCGGCTTCGACGGCCTGGGCCAGCTGCACCACCTCGTCAAACGTGGAGCCCCCGTCGACCAGATCGAGCATCGACAGGCGGTAGATGATGATGAAGTTGGGGCCCACCGCAGCGCGGGTGCGGCGCACGATCTCCACAGGGAAGCGCATGCGGTTGGCGTAACTGCCGCCCCACTCGTCCGTGCGCAGGTTCGTGCGCGCGGCGATGAACTCGTTGATCAGGTAGCCCTCGGAGCCCATGATCTCCACGCCGTCGTAGCCAGCGCTCTGAGCCAGCTGCGCGCAGCGGGCGAAGTCGTTGATGGTCTGGTCGACTTCGGCGGTGCTGAGTTCACGCGGCGGCATGGGCGAGATGGGCGCGCGAACCGGGCTGGGGCCGACCAGCTTGGGGTGGTAGGCGTAGCGGCCGGCATGCAGGATCTGCATGGCGATCTTGCCGCCGGCCTCGTGCACGGCCTGCGTCACCACCTTGTGGTGTTCGGCCTCTTCAGCTGTGGCCATGCGCGCCGCGCCCATGGCCACCGGGCCGTCGTCGTTGGGGGCGATGCCACCGGTCACGATCAGGCCCACGCCACCGCGCGCACGCTCCGCATAGAACGCCGCCATGCGGTTGAAGCCGTCTGGCGCCTCTTCCAGGCCCACGTGCATGGAGCCCATCAGCACGCGGTTGCGCAAGGTGGTGAAGCCCAGGTCAAGCGGGGCCAGGAGGTGGGGGTAAGCAGCGGACATGGGTGCCTCAGCGTGGTCTCGAATGGGGATCACTGTAGGTCAATTTCAGCAACTATGCAACTGGTTGCATAGTTAAACGCGCCACCGAAGGCGAGCCGTGGCGGGTGCTGTCTTAGACTCAAGGCCATGGCCCTGTCGCACGCCCTGCTCACCTCGCTGATTGAAAAGCCCTCATCCGGCTACGACCTGGCCCGGCGCTTCGACAAGTCCATCGGCTACTTCTGGCACGCCTCGCACCAGCAGATTTACCGCGAGCTGTCGCGCATGGAAGAAGCCGGCTGGATCGCATCGGAGGCCGCCCCCGACGGCGGCAAGACCCGCAAGAAGCTCTACCGGGTGCTGCCGCAAGGCCAGGCCGAGCTGAGGCGCTGGGCCCGCGAGCCCTCGCCACCGCCGGATCTGCGCGACGACCTCATGGTGCGCATGCGGGCCGATGCCGCGATTGGCCCCTTGGGCATGGAAGAAGAGTTGCAAAGCCGACAGGCCTTGCACGCGGGCAAGCTGGCCGCCTACCGTGCCATCGAGGCGCGGGATTTCCCCGCCGGCAAGCGCCTGAGCCGCGAGGGCCGCATCCAGCGCCTCATCTTGCAGACCGGCATCATGTACGAAGAGTCCTGGCTGAACTGGACGATTGAAGCCCTGAAGGTGCTCAAGGCGGGCTGAAGGCTTCCGCCCTCAGTCCATGTGGTCGAACTCAACGCGGTTGCGGCCTGCCTGTTTGGCGCGGTAGAGCGCAGCGTCGGCCGTGGCCAGCACGCGGTCGAAGCGCGCATCGGGCGCCGATGGGTGCGCCAGGGCCACGCCGAGGCTGGCTGTCACGCAGTCACCCGTGGTCGAGGCTTCATGGCGCAGCCCCAGCTGCCGCACCGCCTGCACCAGCTCGTCGGCACAGCGGCGTGCACGCGGCACATCCATGTCCGGCCACATCACCACGAACTCTTCACCGCCCCAGCGGGCCGTGAAGCCCCCCTGTGCGGCCGCCCGCTCCTTCAGGGCCTGCGCCACCAATTTGAGGCACTGGTCACCGGCCAGGTGGCCATAGCGGTCGTTGTAGGCCTTGAAGTGGTCCACGTCGATCACGGCGAAGGCCAGTGCACGCTGGGTCTGCAGGTGCTGTTGCCATTGAAGCGCCATGGCATCGTCGAATGAACGGCGGTTGGGCAAGCCGGTGAGCACGTCCTGGCGAGATTGCTCGGTCAACTGGGATTGGGATTCCCGCAGCTGGTCACGCAGCACCTTGGCCCGCTCGGTGCGGGAAAAACGCCGCCGCTCTTCCAGCTCCAGCCTGAAATTGATCATCAGCGAATGGCAGGCCATGATGAAAATCAGCAGCGCCATCGGGATTTCCAGCTCGGGGAAAGGCCGGGGGCGGCCGATGACCGCCAGGACGCTGATCGCATACACCGCCAGCACAAACAGCGTGAACACGACCGCCAGCCGAAAGCGAAAGCGCTGCACCACGTTGCCGTAAATGAGGATGGGCATCAGGCCCGCGCGGTACATCACGCTCCAGGGACTGTTGGTTTGCACCAGCACCACGCACAAGGTGGCTGCGGCCAACACGCCGGTCAAGGCCACCACGCTTTCGGCGACCCAGGCCGGGAAGAAAGCCAGCACCCGCGGCAAACGCCAGCCGATCAGGATCAGCGCCAGCGCAAAGGGCGAAAACAGGCCCAGCCGGATCCACAGCGCCTGATCGTAGACGTCAGGCGCCATCATCTTGTCCGACAGCAGGAACAGGTCGTACACCAGCAGCGCCACCACGCCGCTGCGCAGGAAATGCGAGATGCGGCTGTCCCGGTTCATGTTGATGAAGCGGGCCTCCTGGGCGTCGTCAAAATGCAGGCGTGGCGGGCGCCAGCGCAACCAGGCACTGCTCCAGCGGGCACGGCTTTCATCCAGGCTGATCATGGGTTCATGTCCTGACGGGCAACGACCACCCGATTGCGGCCACCGCGTTTGGCCTCGTACAGGGCGTCATCGGCTTGGGCAAACAAGGCTTGCGGCCCGGTGGCCAGCCCTTCGGAAGGCCACAAGGTGACCACGCCCACGCTCACGGTGACCACGCGGGCGCTGGGCGAGGTGGCGTGCGGCAGGGCGCGCGCCTCCACAGCCGCCAGCACACGCTGGGCCACGGCCATCGCGGCCGTTTCGTTCACTTCGGGCATGACCACGGCGAACTCTTCGCCGCCCAGGCGCCCCACCATGTCTCCGGTGCGGCGCAGGCAGCCCTGCACGGCCTGGGTCACGGCCAGCAAACAGCGGTCGCCGGCCTGGTGCCCGTAGTGGTCGTTGTAGCGCTTGAAGTGGTCGATGTCGAGCATGAGCAGCGACACCGGGTGGTGCAGCTCCAGCGCGCGGCGCCAGTAGTCCTGCAGGTAGGACTCGAAGAAGCGCCGGTTGGCCACCTCGGTCAGCGGGTCGGTGGTGGCCTGGCGGGCCAGCAGGTCATGGGCGTCCTGGAGTTGCGCATCCAGCATCTGCTCGCGCCGGTCCAGGAGGTAGCCCATGCGTTCGTCGTGTTCCAGCTTGTAGTTGGCGTAGAGGCAGAACACCACGGTGGCGCCCAGGAGCACCGAGGTGTTGGTCACCAGCACACCGGTGAAATCCGGTACGTGCAACACGGTGAGCGCATGCAGGCACAGCACGCTCACGGACATCAGCACCGCAGGCCAGAATCGCGCAAAGGCGCACACATAGGCCACGATGAGGTTGAGCTCCACCACGGTGGTGATGGCCAGCGGCTCGCGGGACCGCCACATCAGGTAGGCCATGATGGCGCTTGCGAACACGCCTGTACCGGCCACCAGCCACTCCCAGAGCCAGGGCAAGCGCAACTTGTGGAACAGCCACAAACCGGTCAGCACTGGCACCGAATACACCACGGCACGCAACCAGAAGGCCAGCATGAACACGTCGGGCAGCAGGAACCAGTCGGCGATCAGGTGCCCGGTGATCAGGACCGTGGAGGCCACACCAAAGCCGGTGATGATCTGGAGCCGACGATCGGCGCCATGCTGGACGAATTCCCGCTCCAGCCGCCCCGGAAAGACCAAGGTGGGGATGCCGCTGTCGATGGCGCGGTCCAGCAGTTCACCGTCGTCGATGACGGTGTCTGACAGTTGACCCTCACGCAACACATCCACGTTGAACAAACCACCACTCCTGACCGATGAATCCACTTCACCGGACGTTCATCCATCCTTCATCGGTGTCCTCAAATGATGCCTGCTCACTCACCTCAACGTTTGGGGGTTAACGTGAGCGTCAAGCAACTTTGACGCAGGTCAGATGGCAGACCCGCTCGGTACGACCGCATTGTGGGGGCTGCAAACCGGCTGCGAGCGCGCCCTCAGGCTCACTGTGCATCGCCAGTGGACGATCCGTGGCAAGACGCACGCCCCGAGGCCTTGACCCTCCGTGAACAAGGGGGGTGGGTGTCGCGGCCCCACAGCAGAACGAGGGCCGTTTTACGGGCTTCGGTTTGCCGATGCATCTTGTGGGAGCACAAGCCGCAAATTGAACGGCAGGCGCAAGTCGGCCCGCTCGATGTCCACCGGGAAGCGCAGCACCTCGTTTTTCATGGCGAAGACCGTCTGCCCCACCATCCGGGCACTCAGCCGCGTGTCGATCTCAGGCCGCAAGGTCCAGGTGGCCTGCACCGGCACCGACATGCTGTGGCGGATCTGCCCGCTGACCAGCACATCCAGCCGCAGGGGCACCACGGCCTGCACGGGCAAGGTCCAGTCCACCGGCACCTTGAACTGCACGGGCAGCGCCACCTCCACCGGTGGCAGCCAGCTGCGCAAGGGCACCTTCATGTGCAGGGTCGTCTGCACCGGGATGTCCTGCTGCACCCGCACCGAGGTCGAGATGGGCAGTTCGGCTTGCAACTTCACCCGCGCCAGGATGGGCTGGTCCAGGGCGGCCTGCATGGGTTGATCCAGCACCACCTGGATGCTGGGGCGCACCTGGAGCGGCACCACCATGGGTTCGTCCACCGTGGCCACGGCGCGCAAGCCTGCGGGCAGGCGCAACTCGACAGGCTGGTCGCGCAAGGACACCTGCACCTGCCAGTGCCGGTAGAACGACCAGACCCCCAGCGCCAGCACGCCGCCCCAGATCAGCGCCACACCCAGCCCGACCCACAAGAGGCCACGCAGGCCCACGGGCCGACGCCACCAGGGCATGGGCGCGGGCATGGGCCTGGCATGCAGGGCGTCAGCGGGCACGGCTGGCAGCAGGTGGGGCGTCCACGCGCGGCAGGATGCGCACGGCCTGGAAGGGCACGGTCAGCGTCATCAGGTTGAGCCCGGCATGCACATGCTGGTCGGGGAAGCGCAACAGCGCGTCCACCGGCGCGGTGACCGGCAGCGACAGGGTCTGCCGGAAGGGCACGCGGGTCTCGATCACGGTGTCGATGTCCGCGTGCAGCGGGGCCGCCAGGTTGACCGTGGCCGGCGCCGACAGGGCCAGAGGCAACTGGTGTCGGATGGGGATGACCATGTCCACGGGCACATCGGCCTTCACTGGCACGTCGCCCTGGATGGGCAAGGTCAAGGGGATGCCCATGAACTTCGTGCGCACCTGGGTGTCCACGTGGATGAGCTGGTCCACCTTGAGCACCTGGCGCACCGGCACGTCCACGTTCACCGGCACCACCGTGTCCAGCGTCACCTGCACGGGCAAGGTCTCGCGGATGGGCAGGGTCAGTGTCTGGCGGATGGGCACATGCACCGGGATGGTCTGGTCGATCTTGACCTTGACCTGCCGCTCCACCTGGGCCTGCACCTGCAGGCTGGCTGGCAGGCGGATGTCGGCGTCTTGTTCGGTGAGCGTGACCTGCGCGGCCAGGTGATGCCAGGCCCACCACGCGGCCCCCAGGGACACGGCACTCATGAGCAGCAGCAAGATGGCCGCGCTGCCCACGAGCACGCCCCAGCTGAGGGAGCGGCCAAACACGGCCAGCACGGGCGGATCCATCCCCGTGGGCTGGGTGGCGGTCGAAGGGGCATCGGACATCGGCTTGATGATGCCATGCCCGACAATGCCGGCATGCCCACCGTGTTCGATTTGACCGACGCCGAACGCGTCGCCCCCCTGCCCGACCTGCCCACCACGCGCAAGGTGTTCGAGGCACTGAGCCGCGCCGCCAGCGCACGCGGCCTGGCCCTGCGCTCACCGCCGCCCGAGCCCACCACCTGCTGTGGGCGCGGCTGCAATGGCTGCGTGTGGGAAGGCTTCTATGAAGCCGCCCATTACTGGCGCGACGAAGCCCTGCTGGTGCTCAGCTGACCTTGAACTTGAACTGCCCGTCCTTGCCGGCGGACACCTTGATCTGCGCGATGGCCTGGCCTTCGGCCATGCGGGCCAGCACGGCATCGGCCACTTGCGGCAGCAGGCTGCCGTTGAGGATGTGGTCCACGGCGCGGGCGCCCGTGTCGACTTCGGTGCAGCGGGCCAGCACGGTGTCGATCAGGGCATCGTCGTAGGCCAGCTGTGCCTGGTGGTTGGCCCGCACGCGTGCGGCGATGCGGTCCAGCTTGAGCTTGATCACCTCGGCCAGCACGTCGTCGCTCAGCGGGTAGTAGGGCACGACCTTGGTGCGGCCAATGAAGGCGGGCTTGAAGGTTTTGTAGAGCACGGGGCGCAGGGCCTCGGCGAGGTCATCGGCGGCGGGCAGTTGCTCGGGTGACTTCATCACCGTGCCGCCGGCTTCTTCATCGTGGGCAAAGCAGGCCTGCATGATCTGTTGTGAGCCGGCGTTGGAGGTGAGGATGATCACCGTGTTGCGGAAATCGATTTCGCGGCCCTCGGCGTCGTCCATCAGGCCCTTGTCGAAGACCTGGAAGAACATCTCCAGCACGTCCGGGTGGGCCTTTTCGACCTCATCGAGCAGCACCACGCTGTAAGGCTTGCGGCGCACGGCCTCGGTGAGCACACCGCCTTCGCCATAGCCCACATAGCCAGGCGGCGAGCCCTTGAGGCCGCTGACGCTGTGGGCCTCCTGGTACTCGCTCATGTTGATGGTGATGAGGTTGCGTTCGCCGCCGTAGAGGGTGTCGGCCAGGGCCAGGGCGGTTTCGGTCTTGCCCACGCCGCTGGGGCCCACGAAGAGGAACACCCCTTTGGGTTTATTCGGGTCCTCCAGGCCGGCACGGGCCGTGCGCACGCGCTGGGCTACTGACGCCAGTGCGTGGTCCTGCCCGATCACGCGCTCTTGCAGCGTGGCCTGCAGGTTGCGCACGGTCTTGATTTCATCTTTGACCATCTTGCCCAGCGGGATGCCCGTCCAGGCGGCCACGATCTCGGCCACCACATGGCCATCGACCTGCATGGGCACCAGCGGCGCTTCGCCTTGCAGCGCGGCCAGTTCGGCCTGCTTCATGGCCAGCAACTCGTGGTCGGGGCTGGCGTGTTGCACCGGGGCGTCTTTGGCGGCATTGCCGTTCCTGGCCTTGCCTGTTTTGGCCGCGCCAGCGGTGTCGGCTGTGGTCATGCCCTCCGGGGCCAGAGCCGGCTCGGCGCCGCCCTCTTGCAAGGACAAGCCCCCGGCCTGCTGCTCCAGCTTCGTGCGCAGCGCCAGGATGTCGTTCACCAGCTGCTGCTCGAAGGCCCAGCGCTCTTCGTCAGCCTTGAGCGTGGCGGAGATGGCCGCGCGTTCGCCTGCCAGCTCGCCCAGGCGTGGGCCGTGCTGGCCACCGACGGCCACTTCACGGCGCAGAGCCTGGCTTTCGGCGTCCAGGCGCTCCAGCCGCTTGCGTGCGTCCTCGATGCGCGCGGGCGTGGCGCTTTGGCCCAGGGCCACCTTGGCACAGGCCGTGTCCAGCACGCTGATGGCCTTGTCCGGCAGCTGGCGACCGCTGATGTAACGTGCCGACAGCCGCACGGCTTCTTGAATGGCCTCGTCAAACAGGCGCACATGGAAGTGCCTCTCCATCAGGGGGGCCATGCCGCGCAGCATGGCGCAGGCCAGCTCTTCCGAAGGCTCTTCCACCTTGATGACCTGGAAGCGACGCGCCAGGGCCGCGTCCTTCTCGAAATACTTCTTGTACTCACCCCAGGTCGTGGCCGCGATGGTGCGCAGCTCGCCACGCGCGAGCGCCGGCTTGAGCAGGTTGGCGGCGTCGTTCTGGCCGGCCTGCCCACCCGCACCGATCATGGTGTGGGCCTCGTCGATGAACAGGATGATGGGGTGTGGGCTCTGCTTCACCTCGTCGATCACGCCCTTGAGGCGGTTCTCGAACTCACCCTTGACCGAGGCGCCCGCTTGCAAGAGACCCATGTCCAGCACATGGATGGCCACCCCCTGCAGCGGCGTGGGCACATCGCCCTGGGCCACGCGCAAGGCCAGGCCTTCGACCACCGCCGTTTTGCCCACGCCTGCTTCGCCTGTGAGGATGGGGTTGTTCTGGCGACGGCGCATCAGGATGTCGATGGCCTGGCGGATCTCGGTGTCTCGGCCGATGACCGGGTCCACCTTGCCTTCTGCGGCGCGCTGGGTGAGGTTGGTGGTGAACTGGTCCAGTGCGGGCGTCTTGCGCTTGGTCTGGGTGCCACCGGCTGAATCACCCTCACGGCACTCATCGGTCTCGTCACCCTGCCCTGCGGCTTGGCCGCGCCCTTGGGCCTGCGCAGATTCGCGATCGGCTTGAATGCCCTCCACCGAATCGGCGCAGAACTCGCTGAGCTTGTGCTTGAGTTCGTCCACTGGGAATCGGGCAAAAAGCGCAGACGAACGCCGAGCCAACTGGCTGAGCGTGGGCTCGGTCAGCAAGGCCAGCAGCAGGTGGCCGCTGCGGATGCGGGCGGTGTGTGAAGCCAGCGACGCGATCAACCAGCCGTGCTCGAACAGCACAGGCAGATGCGCCGAAAACACCGGCGTGCGGCCATTGCCCGACTTGAACCGGCTGAGCTCGGCTTCCAGGTCGCGTTGCAAATCGGGCAGCGCCACACCAAAGCGGCGGGCCAGCACGGCCACGTCGCTGTCGGGCTGCTCCAACAGGGCCAGCATGAAGTGCTCCAGGTCCACCTCGTAATGGCCACGGGCCATGCACAGGCTGGCGGCGCGCTCGGCGGCCTTGCGGCTCAGGTCATTGAGCTTGGTGATGAGGGTTTTGAGGTTCTGGCTCATTGGGTCCCTGTTTTTGTTGATGTGTGGTGGTCGTGGCTGAGGCCTGCTGCGCTCAGGCGGCGGCGTGGATGTCGTAGCGCACGTCAGCGCGGTCGTCGTTGGCTGGCCGGGTCTGCAGGAAGGTGTCCCAGCCCAGACGGCCCAGGGTGGGCGCGCGCTGGCTGTCCAGGCTGCAGCCCTGCACGTCGGCCTGGCTCAGGCGCAGGTTCACTTCGTATTCAAGGCTGACGCCACTGAACAGCGTGAGCATCTCCTTCAAGGCCGCTGCACCGGCACCGCCGGGCAGAAAGCGCTGAAAACGCCGGTGAGACAGCGGGCCCAGCACCAGGCGCAGTCGCAGGTCGCGCTGCCACACGCGCTCACCCAGGGTGGTGGTGCGCCCGAGGATGGCCGGCGCGCCCAAGCCACCCAGGCTGGGCATGCGCTGAGGTGGCAGGTGGTACCAGCGCCCCACGAACTGCTCCACCTTCACTGGCACGCCCAGGTGGTGCTGCAGCATCTGCTGCAACTGCTTGGGCGAGCGGGTGCGCTGCTGCAAGGTGCCGGCGAAGTAGGCCAGCGACTCATCGGCCACCGCCCCCTGCTGGCCGCCCGGGCGGTCTCCAAGCCGGTCACGCAGGCCGGGGTGGCCCAGGCCGGCCAGCGAGAGCACCATGGGCAGGTAGTGCTGCCGGCGGTTGGCCTCGAACTGCAGGTGCAGGCGGTGTTTGCGCCAGGCTTCGAAGAACAGCATCACCGCGCGGTGGCTGAACACGTCCATGAAGGCGCGGGGGGCAAAGTCCTTCTGGTAGAGCTCGCGCTGGGCCAGGGTCTCGGTGTAGTGGTGCGGCAAGGTGCCGGCCACGCCCAGCAGGCCCATGAAGGCGGGGGTCAGCTCAATGCGGTCGATCTCGTCGACCTGGGGCAGCCCGTGCGCGCCCGGGGCAAGGTCCAGGTGATTGGCGTCGGCTTGGGCCAGCACCTGAGACAAGGCATCACCGAGGCCCAGCAAGGCCTCCACGGACTCGGGGTCGGCGTGGACAGGTATCGGGCGCGGGGCATCCGCCAGGCGCCGGTGCACGCGCAGGCCTTCGATCTCGCTGGGCGGGAAGGACAAGGCCAGCGAGTTGCGAAACTGCACCCGCGACAGCCCCTGCCCGCCTGGCGCGCCCTGCGACAGCCAGCGGTCCAGCAAGCGGACGGCCTGGAAGAACCCGAAGCGCTGCGGCTCTTGCAGCAGCTGCGGGATCACAGCAAGGTCAGGTCGCCGTTTCGGGGCGGGCATGTGTGCACCACTTCCTGCGTGCGGGCC
>CANBQJ010000126.1 GCA_947371645.1 Burkholderiales bacterium
GGTCGGCGGGCTCGCTTGCACGGGCCACCGGCGCCACACTCAGGCAGGCGAGCAAACCCAACGCAAGCAAGGCCAGACCACGCCTGGCCTGAGGCCTGGGCGGGCTGGCGCGCAGGTGCCAACGCGCTGGGGGGAACGGTTGCAAAAGAAGCATGGCGGCTTACTGCCAGACCTTGACGGCAAACTCGGGCTGCAACTGGGCGGTCGAATCCTCGATGCGCAGTTCGATGTACTTGGCCTCGGTGCCTTTGTCGAACTTGACCGTGGCGGCGCGCTTGTAGTCGCGCTCATGCGGACCCACACCGGTGAACGCCGCCACCAGCTCGTGCGTGCCCACGCGCAGGTTGCCCAGGAACACGCGCTGCACGCCGCCACGCTGCAGCGCGGCCAGCTCCAGTGGCGTGTAGAGGTGGTTGGCCACGACCTTGTCGTCCAGCCTGATCTGCACCGAATCCAGTGCAAACAGCTTGCCCACATCCAGCGACAGGAAGACCGCCACCTGCGTGCTGGCGGGGAAGAGCAGCTCTTCTTCCAGCACCAGGAGGTCACGGTTGAGCTGGATGACGTCGCGCTTGGCGTTCTGGATGCGGTCGTCCAGGGCGCCGGTGTCGGTCGCGCTGGCTGCGGGGGCAGCAGCGGGCGTTGCGGCTGCGGCTGCTGGCGCTGAACTGGCCGCATCGGCGGCCGAAGCGGCCTCGGACGCAGCAGGCACGGCGGCAGGCGCCGAGGCGGCAGCGGGCACCTGCACCAGGACAGGCTCGGCGGCCTGGCTGGCCGTCAACAAGGACACACCGGCGATGAGCGCGGTGAGGATCAGGGGCAGGAGTCGTTGGCGCATGGCTTGCACTCGTCAAAAATTGGTCGACACGAACACCTGCATCACGCCGGCGTTGTACTGGTAAGCCTTGCCGGTGCGAAGGTCGGTGAAGTCGCTGAACTTGTACTGCACGTACTCGTAAGCCCCGTTGAGCGTGATGTCGTATTGGCCTGGCACCTTCTTGAGCGTGTAGGCCACCTTGCCGCCCACGCCCGTGTCCTTGAAGCTGCTGAGCTGACGGTTGCGGGACACATAGAGGGTATCGGCCTGCGCGTTGTCGCTGTAGAACACAGCCTTTTGCTGCGTGTGGTGGCGCAGCGTGAAGTCGAGCAGCCACTCCTCGCCGATGTAGCGGCTGTAGCTGGCCTCCAGTGTGCTGGAGCGGATGCCCCAGCTGTCCCAGAACGAACGGTAGGCCAGCTGGAGGGCGTCGCGCGAGCCCAGGTCGCCCACGACCCGGAACTTGACGGCCCGCGCCGAGCGGGTGCCAGGCACGCGCTCCGGCACGGCGGCACCAAAGACATAGGCCACGCGATAGGGGCTGCCCAGGTAGCCGTTGTCGGCCAGGGCCTCGGTGTTGACGCTGGCGATCCAGCGCGGCGTCAGGATGAGCGACGTGCCCAGGCGGTACTGCCAGTGGTCGGCCGTGGACGAGAAGCTGGGCTCGCCGTGCTTGTAGACGTCGTCCGCGCCGCGGGTGAAGCCCAGGGTGACGGTGGACATGCCGCCAAACACCTCCTGAGAGACATCCAGGCCCAGGCGCTTGGCGACGTAGTCGGGCTCACGGCTGGTGTTGGTCGTCAGGGTGAGCTGCACGTCTCGGTAGATGTAGTCGGCGCTCAGCCCATATTCGGTGCGGCGTTCGGTGAAGGGGCTGGCCGATGTCACCACGTCGATGGAAGCACTGCTGACGGCGTCGACGTACACCGAGCCCGTCACGGCCACGTTGTCCATCACCTTCTTGCGCAGCAAGACCGCAGGCCCCGAGGCCGTGAGGCCACCGCCCTCATACCGGTGGTAAAGCAGTTCACCATGGTCGGGGCCCAGGTCCAGGGCCTTGGCGCCCGAGGCCGCAAACAAGCCCCCCAGCACCCCAAGGAGCTGGCGCAGCACCTGAACCGCCAGGCGTGCCCACAGGCGTGTGCGCTCAGTTGCAGCCACAGCCACCTCCCTGGACGCCGGTGGCGCCACGGGCACCTTCACGCACGTCGCGGGCGTGTTCACGGCTGCGCTCGGCCAGCGTGCCGCGCGAAAAGGCCATGATCGGGTCGGCCAGGCGTTCGCGCTCATAGGGCTTGACCCAGGGCTGCACGGCACAACCGCACAAGAGGGTGCCGCCACCCAGGGCCATGGCCGTGATGAGGGTCAGCATGCGCAGGGGCCGCTTCATTTCAGGAGCTCCCGGATCTGCTTCTCGTACTGCTCTTCATAGCCGCTGAGGTAGCCGCGGTGCAGGTAACGCACCTTGCCATCGCGGTCGATCAGGAAGGTCGAGGGCATGGCCTTGAGGTCGTACTGGTCACTGACCTTCTTGTCGGTGTCCAGCAGCACCGGAAACTGGATGCCCAGCTTGGCCGCCACCGCCACCGCGTTCTGCGGGTCGTCGTCGACGTTGACACCCAGCAAAACGAAGCCCGAGCGGCTGTACTTTTCGTGCAGGCGGTTGAGGTGGGGCATCTCCTGGCGACAAGGGCCACACCAGGTCGCCCAGAAGTTCACCATCACGACACGGCCGCGCAGCTCCTGCAGGCGCAGGTTGGGACCGCTCATGGCGTGCAGGGTGAAGTCGGGGGCCGGCGCATTGGTTTGCACGGCCTGCGCCGCCAGGCTGGTCACCATGCCCATCAGGGCGCACATCACCCAGCGGGCTGCACGAGAAGTCATGTGGGTGTACATCGTGTGGCTTCAGAAGATGAAGGTCGCACCAGCGGTGAATTCGAGGTTGTGCGTGCTTTGCTGCTTACCCAGCAGGTCCAGTGAGAACACGTGGTTGCGCGCATCCAGCTGCAGGGCCGCCCAGTCGCTGACGAACACCCGAAAACCGGCGCCATAGCTGATGGTCTGACGCGAGCGGTCGACGAAGCGCGTGCTGCCCACCCCTGCGATCAGGTACAGGGCAGAAGGCTTGGCATGCCTGCCACCGATGAACACTTCACCCGGGAGCACGTTGTAGCCCACCGACAGGTTGTAGTAGCTGAGCTTTTCCTTTTCCTGCTCGAACACACCACCGGGCAGCACCTGGCGGAAGGTCTCGTCGCTGACCTTGGTCTGGCCGTACACACCTTGCACAAAGAAGTCTTCGGTGATGTCATAGCCCAGGCGCAGGCCGCGCACCATGCTCGCCCCGAAGTTCTGGGTGGCGTAGGTGCCCATGAAGACGCCCAGCTCGAAGTCGTTGGATGGGAAGTGCGGCACCGCCACGTCGCGCTGGTCCACCTGCGGCACGATGGGCGAGTCTTGCGCCATGGCCGTGGCGCAGGCGCTGCACAACAGGGCCGCAAGCAGCAGCCAAGAAGTCGATCGGGTTCGGTGAACCATGGGCCGGTGTCCGTTCAGAAGAAGAATGCCACGCCGATGGACCAGGCGCGGTATTCGGTGGTGAGCGTGTCGGATAAGAAGACCGTGTGCAGGCCGTAGTCGGTGCGCACGATGAAGCGGTCACTCAGGTAGTAGTTGAGGCCCACGGCCGCATGGGCCATTCTGGCGCGGGTGACGATGGCCCCCACCAGCGTGGCATTGGGCTCGTTCTGAAAGCGCCCCACCCCGATGCTGGCAAAGGGCGACCAACGCTGGTCTGACCACGGCTCGCTGAGCAAGTCGATGTGCCAGTAGCTGGAGCCGGAGAACACGCCCTGCACCTGCCCCAAGGTGGCTTCGAGGCTGAGGGTCTCGGACATGCGGTAGCCCGACCACAGCTTGAGCCCGGGCTCGCCGTTGAAGCGAGACCAGGCCGCCCCCAGCTGCACACGGCGGTGCAAGAAATCATCAACCAGGATGTCGCGAAAGCCTTTGCGCACGCCAGATGCGGTGAGCGTGGTCTCCAGTTGCTGGCGCACGACCCAGCCGACCTTGCCCTGGGCGGTGCGCACCCGGTACCAGTCGGTGTGGCGCAACTCGATCTCGATCCACTCATGGCGCAAGACCACCTGAGACACCGGGTACCCTCGGCCCGGCCCGGTGCGCAGCTCAAGGTAGGGCTCGGTGACCTGCAGGCGTTCATCCGCCACGGCCGGCACGGCTTCGCTTGCTGGTGCGGAAGCGGCGGCGGGTGCCGATGCCACCGGGGCGGCAGGCGCAGGCTCAACAGGCGCTTCGGCCGCCCGCGCCAGCTGTGCGCCCATGCCGCCCAGCCCCAGCACGACGGCGGCCAGCGCAAAGAAATACATCGCCTTCATTGGGTGTTGCAGCTGCCGGTCAATGGGTCTTGTGGGGTGAACATGGTAGCCGCAGCCGTGCTGAACTCGTCCTGCCCCTTGGGCATGGGGTGGTTGATCCAGTAAGCAATGCGCGCCGCGTTGGTGTCGCTGGCGGACGCAAGGATCTGCCCGCCACCATGCAGCACCAGCAACAAGGGCTTGGCCAGCAGGCGGCTTTGCAAGGGGGCACCCACCACCACCTCGCCCTGAGTCGAATAGTAATTCTTGTACATGTCGCTGGTGCGGATCACCGCGGGCGTGTTGCCCAGATCGCCCAGGTCAATGGGCTGTGCACCCGGGATCACGCGCAAGGCCCCGCCCGTTCCCGACACCGTGTCATGACAGCCGGCTCCCGCGCAGCTGTTGGTCAGGCCCCCACCCTGCAAGGCGGGCAGTTGCGCCAGCAAGATGGGGTTGATGCACCGCTGGTAATACACAAAGGACAACTTCTGGCCACCGGAGTTGACCGGGTTGCTCACCGTGGCCGGGTTGGCCAGCGGGTTGCTCGATCCACCACCGCATGCAGACAAGGACAAAACCAGGGCCAGCGCCGCAGCACCCTGGGTACAACCTGAAGGCTTCATCATGGGCTACCGCACCCCGTCCGCACCCAGCTGGCGATCGTGTTGTAGGCGGCACTGCCGACGGGCAGGATGGCCGTGGTCCGTGTCGAGCCTGAGGGGTGGGGCACCGTGGACGGCCGGGTCAGCAGCGCATTCGACGCGGCCGTGCAGGCGTCCGAGATCATGGTCAACGTGACGTTGTAGTCGCCCTCCGCATCACCCGTGAGGACGAAGCGGTTGTTGCGGAAGGTCGTCGTCGAGGCGTTGCTGCCAATGGCCTGGTGACAGCTGGCGGCACAAGTGCTCTTCAGGATGGGGTGCACATCGGATTTGAATGCGTCCATGCTCAGCCCCGAGATGACACGCACACCCGAGTGGCTGTCGAAGGGGTCGTTGTAGTACTTGCCACCGAGGTCCATCCACTCGGCGAGCAGGCGCTTTTCAGCGGCAGTCAGCAGGGTGGTGTGGTCAATCGGCGGGGTCGGGTGGGCGGTCCGCGCATCCGCACCTGCAAACAGCACTTGCCCCCACAGGATCTCGGTCAGGCGGCTCTTGCGGGCCAGGCCCAGGGCCTCGCCCTCGCTGGCACCGGTGTCCACCAATGCGGCACCACGGTCGACGACGGGCACACCTTCGCGGATGACGATCTTGGGCAAGCCCGTGATGGCGTCGATGACCGGGTCGCCCACCATCAGCTCCTGGTAGGACGTCAGGCGACCGGTACCCGACACGGTGCCGCGCAGGTCCAGCTTGGCCGGGTCGTTGTGGCAGTTGGTGCAGGTGTTGGCACCCACCGTGCCATTCACGGGCACGGTGCCACGGCTGCGCGTCCACAGCGGCTGGATGTGCTCGGGGTAGTTGATGACACCTTGCACGGGTGCCGTGGTGCTCAGGTCGCTGTAGCGCAGGTGGATGGACGCGCGGGGCGTCGCGCTGCTGTTGCCCGGGTCGGCCCAGTAGTCGTCAAAGGAGATGTCGCTGGTGTACGTCAAGGCAGAAGCGTCCAGCCGCGTGCGGGTGCCCGCCATGGTTTCGCCGCTCAGGTGCGCGGACAGCAGGTTGGACTTGATGCCCGTGGGTGGGTTGGTGATGAAGTCACCCACGTTGATGGCACCGCCACGGCGCGGGCTGTGGCAGCCGTCACAGGTGCGGCGCTCGCCCGGGCGCACCTGGATCCAGTTGGTGTGGGTCTGGAAGGCGCGGCCGGTCGAGTCCACCACGGCCAGGCCAATGGGGGTGTCGGCGGGGATGTGCAGCTTGAAAGAGCCGTCGGGCTCGATCGGCGCATATCCCAGGATCTGCTGCATCTCGAAGTCGGTCTCGCCGATGGCACCGCGGGTGCCGGTCATGCCCACGGGCGGCGCCACCGCACGGAACACGCGGATGAAGCGCGCCGGTGCGCAGCCATAAGCCAGCTGGGCAGGGTCACGCATCAGGCTCAGGTTGGGAATCAGGGGGCGCGTGTCCTTGCTGTCCGTGGGCCTGATCTTGGGGATGGCCGTGGTGCAACCAGGTGCCAGGTCCGTGGGCAGCAGCACAGCATCACCCATGCGCCCAAGCTCATCGGTGTCGTACACGCTGCGCACTTCGATCGTGCCCAGGTTCTGGGCGGCCAGCGCCTCGTCCAGCACGATGGGGTCGGTGGTGCTGGGCTCGGTGCGCGCCTGCAGCGCGACCGGGTGCGTGTACATGTAGCCCGTGGGAGGGGCCGCCACGATCAGCCAGTTCTTCTTGGCCGGGTCGAACATGTAGATGGCGTACGAAGGCGGCACGTTGTTCTGGACCTCGTCGGCCTCGGCATCGGCGACGAGCCGCTCGGTGTCGGACAGGCGGGCCTTCTCGTCGGCGCTCAAGGTGGCGCACGACACGACCACGCCCTTGCGGGTGACCTGGCAAGGCGTATAGGACAGGAGCACGCGGTCGGTGCCGTCCCACATGGGGTAAGGCGTGGTGACGCGGCCGTACTGAGACAGGCCTCGGCCATCGCTCAAGGTCTGGGCGGTCGGTTGGGACTGCCCACTGCCCAGCAAGCCAGGAACGACAGGGGAGTTCTGCTCGGAGAAATTCGTCACGTCAACGAACACCAGGGCGCCGCCTTCGCGGGTGCCCGACAGCGACATGAGGTCTGACGCGACGAAGCCCTTGTACTTGCCGTTCGGGTCCATCTCGCGCGGGTGCAGGAAGCTGTTGCCTTCGCTGTGTGCCCCGTAGACCACGAAGAGGTCGGTGCCATCGGGCTTGACGCGGAAGATCTTGAAGTGGTTGCGCCCGCCCACGTGGTCCCAGCGCGAGAACATGATCTCGCCGTTCTGGCGCACCACGGGGCTGCGGTCGTGGCTCTGGTTGAAAGAGATCTGCGTGATGTTGCCGCCTTCGGCATTCATGGTGTGCAGGTTGAAGACGCGCTCGCGCTCGTATTCGTCCAGCGCGAAGTAGTCGTGGACCACGCCATCGGGCCCGGTGAACTGGGTGAGGTGCGACTTGGTCTGGCGGTTGGAGGTGAACACCACGCCACGGCCCGCTGGCAGGTAGGTCGGGTCCACGTCGTCATCGTCGGTGGAACTGGTGAGCCGGCGGTAGGTGCCACCGGTCAGCCCGCCGTTGCTCATGTCGTATTCCCAGATGTTCCAGCGGCCGGTGCAGGCTGGCACGTCCGCATCACCCACCTTGATGGTGGACGTGTTGGAGGTCGGGCAGCGCATGGCAAAGAGCAACTTCTGGCCATCGAAGGACACCTCGGGGCTGGAGGCATCGCCCTGCCCTTGCGTGAAGCGCTCGGTGATGTTGTGCTCGGCGGCGCTGGCCGATGAGCGCTCGCGGATGATCAGGTCTCCACCAGGGGCCGAAGGCGCGCCATTGGTGGGGTTGGCCATGATCGTGTTGACGCGCTTGGCGTATGCGATGGGCGTGTCACCAGCCAGCACACCCGCGGCGGCGGCCTGATCGGCGCTGGACGTCGGGCCGCTGTCCTGCACGCAGGCGGACAACAGCATCAAGGCCGAGACGGCACAGGCGAGTGGGAGGTGGTGCTTCACGATGGGTGTCTCCTCAGGTTTCATGCTTGGGCGCGGCCTGTGCGCTGCGTGGGGGCAGCCATCAAGCCGGCAGAGAAATGCAGGGCGCCTGCCGCGTCGACGACGATGGCGTCGACACCAGGCTGCGCAGCGATCAGCGCCATGCCCTTGTCCAGGCCCAGCACGAACACGGATTTCGACAGGGCCTCGGTGGTGAGCCCGTCGTCGGCCAGGATGGTCACGCTGCGCAAGCTGCGGGGTGACAGGCCCGTGGCCGGGTCGATCAGGTGGTGGCAGCGTTCGCCAGCCACTTCAAAGTAGCGCTCATAGTCACCCGAGGTGGACATGGAGACGTCTTCCAGCGGCAGCATGGCCACCACCTCGCCCGGACGGCGCGGGTCGCGCACGCCGATGTGCCAGGGGCGGCCCCGGTGGTCGCCGATCACACGGCTGTCACCACCCGCGCTGACATGGGCATGGCGGATGCCGCGCGCACGCAGGATGGCTGCTGCCTGGTCGACCGCATGGCCTTTGGCGAAGCCACCCAGGTCGATGCGCATGCCCGGGCGGGCGAAGCGCACGGTGCGGGCCTGTTCATCCAGCACCAGGTGGCGGTAACCCACGGCCGCACGCGCCTGGGCGAGGGCCTCGGGGCTGGGGCGCGTGCCCGCGCGATAGTCGTAGAGCTGGCCCACGGCCGCGTAGGTGATGTCAAACGCGCCACCGGAGCGTTCTGAAAAGGATTGCGCCTTGGCCAGCAGGCGCGTCATCTCGGCGCTCAGGGGCACAGGTGCCACATGGGCATCGCGGTTGATGCGGGAGAGTTCGGAGTCTTCCCGGTGCGGGCTCATCGTGTGGTCGATGCGGTGCATCTCGGCCATGACCGCATCGATGGCCGCATCGCCTTCATGGCGGTCGTCGCTCCACAGCACCACCGTGATGGCCGTGCCCATGATGGCCTCTTCGCGCTGCAACCAGCCACCCACGCGGGGCTGCGGCGGCAGGCCAGCGGCGGAGCGGGGTTCGCGGTGAAGGGCTTTGCGCACGCCAAACATGGGTCTACGGGTTCCAGGGGTGGAGGAACCGGCGCGCCATGGACACAAGTGCAAGGATGTGTGTGGTGGCCGTCACCTGCTGGAAGTCAGGCTCCGCGCACACCGCGACAAACTGATACTGCCTGTTGCTCTGGTCATCATCACGTCGGTGGCGGCCAGTATGCAGTGACCCATTTGGGTGGGGCTGCATGCAGATGCATCAGATGTAAGTGTGCGAAATTGGCCGTTTTGGCGCCGCGCTGGGTGCCCACGCCAAGTCAGGCCCGTGATGTGTGATGCCTGCCACACCCAGTTGAGGGAGTGGAAGGTTCAGGCGCATGCGCTTGGGGCAGTCAGGCTGGTGCGATCGGGTGGCCGCCTTGCCCGCAATCACACCTGTGCAGGAAGTGCTTACACAAGATCGGGCATCAGGACGTGGCCGCCAGCACGGCGTCGACCGAATCGAGCGCGTCATGGAAGTACACACAGACGGGTGGCGCCCCCGGTGCAAAGCGGTGCGCGACGGCCACATAGGCGTTGGGCGCCGCGCCTGGCGAGGTGCTCACGCGGTCGCGCAGCAGCAAGACGACGGTACGGCCATCGGGGGCCTCGATGGCTTGCGTGAGCATCAGGTTGGCCGGACTCAGGTCGGGTGGCAGCACCAGCGCCTGGCCGTCGATGCTGATCAGCGTGGGCTCGTCGAGGCGCCAGAACTCGCGGTGGCCTTCCAGGTAGACGTCGACATGCAGGCTGGGGGGCGTGCCGTACCGCTCGGTGAGCGCGGTCTCGGTGGCAAGTGGCGCTGCGCTCATGCGGCCTCGTCATCCGGGTCGAGGTTCTTCATCGTCACGCGGCCATCCGAGAAGATCTGGAAGCGCATGCCCGAATCGCATTCTTCGAACACCGCATCCCAGAGGCGGTAGATGACGCAGGTGTCGAGACCTGCACCACCTTGCCCCACGGGGATCAGCTTGCCGGTGATGCGGATGTCGTTGCCCTGGTCATCAAAGGCCAGGCCATTGGCCACAGCCTGGACGATTTCCTTGGGGGCTTCTGCGAGTTGCATGGGGTTCTCCGAGTGGCGACGCTTGGCCGCTGCCGCCCATCGAATTGAAGGGAAATCGACAGGGTTCCGATCACCATGCAACATGCGGACCATCACGGGCGACACAGCGCTCGGCAGTCCAGTGACCCGCGTGGTGGCCACATCGTGGCGACACAGCCGCCAAAAACGACAAAGCCCCAACCCGAAGTTGAGGCCAAGTGATTGAATCGACTGGTAGGCCGTGTTGGACTTGAACCAACGACCAAAGGATTATGAGTCGCCAAAAGCACCGATTCTTTGACGTTGACGGGTGTTGACCTCCAGGCCATGTCGCCCACAAATGTCCATCGTAATCAACGCATTAAGTTGATTACATTGGTCCTTAGGTCGTTGACTAGCGTTGATTTATTGCCATAGAATGTGCTTACACGGCGCTTACATGGCTAACCACCTGTAAGCACCACCCCTGAAACCAGACACGACACCGGGGGGTGTTGCAGATGGCAAAGCAGAGATTCACCGCGCCGCGCCTTGAGGCGTTCACATGTCCTGAGGGCAAGGCCCAAGCCTTCCTGTGGGATGCATCGGCG
>CANBQJ010000127.1 GCA_947371645.1 Burkholderiales bacterium
CGCTACAACCGCAACGTGCTCTTCACCTGCCTGGGCAGCCCCGGCAAGCCGGTGGTCGACACCGCCGGCCCCCTGCTGCTGCAGCAAGGCGACCGCATCATGCTGTGCTCCGACGGCATGTGGGGCACGGTCGAAGACGAGGTCATCACGACCCACATGGCCTCGCGCGCGATCTCTGACGCCGTGCCCGAACTGGTCGAAGTGGCCCTGCGCAATGGCGGACCCAAGTGCGACAACGTCACGGTGATCGCCATGGAGTGGGAATCGGCCTCCAACGAAGACACCCCGTCCGTGCGCACGGACAGCCTGGGCGACGAGGTCTTCGCGTCCACCATCCAGGCCAGCATGGGCAACAGCGCCAGCCCGGGCAGCAACGTCGAAGCCGACGAGCTGGACGAAGCCGAGATCGAGCGCTCCATCCGCGAGATCAACGAGGCCATCCGCCGCTCGGCCAGCGCCGCCGCCAGCGGCGGCACGGCCACCGGTGCAGCCTCGGGTGCAGCCAAGGGCGCGACCGCATCCTCGTCAGGCGACAAAAAGGCCTGACCTCATTTGCTGCAGGCCTGGCTGCCCGGCTCACGGGCTGGCCGTGCCTTCGGCCGTCATCGACTCGCCTCACGCCCCGGCCACGATGCGCACGGGCTGAAGCCACATCATCACCGGATCCACACCATGTCACAGCCCCGCCCCCATGGCCGCTCACCCCAGTCGCTGCGCCCGCTCACCATCACCCGCGGCTACACCAAGCACGCCGAAGGCTCGGTGCTGATCTGCTTTGGTGACACCAAGGTGCTCTGCACCGCCAGCGTCGAAGAGCGCGTGCCGCCCCACAAGCGAGGCAGTGGTGAAGGCTGGGTCACGGCCGAGTACGGCATGCTGCCGCGCTCCACCCACACCCGCAGCGACCGCGAGGCCGCACGCGGCAAGCAAAGCGGCCGCACGCAAGAGATCCAGCGCCTGATCGGCCGCAGCATGCGCGCCGTGTTTGACCTCAAGGCCCTGGGCGAGCGCACCATCCAGCTCGATTGCGACGTGCTGCAGGCCGACGGCGGCACCCGCACCGCGGCCATCACCGGCGCCTACGTGGCCGCCGTGGACGCCGTCAACACCCTGATCGCCGCCGGCAAGCTCACCGCCAGCCCCATCACGCAGGCCGTGGCCGCCATCAGCGTGGGCATCCTGGCCGGCACGCCCTTGCTGGACCTGGAATACGTCGAAGACTCTGCCTGCGACACCGACATGAACGTCGTGATGACCGGCGCGGGTCACTTCGTGGAAGTGCAAGGCACGGCCGAAGGTGCCGCCTTCAGCCGCGCCGAGATGGACCAGCTGCTGAACCTGGCCGAAGCCGGCATCCGTGAGCTGCTGGCCGCCCAGCAAGCCGCACTGGCCCAGCCCCTGCTCAAACAAGGCTGAGCACCCCACACCCACTGCCTGCAGACCCCACCATGCCGCGCCAGCTCATCCTCGCCACCAACAACCCCAAGAAGCTGCATGAACTGCAGGCTTTGCTGTCGCCGCTGGGCGTGCAGTTGGTGACCCAGGGCAGCCTGGGCATCCCCGAAGCAGAAGAGCCGCACATCACCTTCGTGGAGAACGCGCTGGCCAAGGCCCGGCATGCGGCAGCGCTGGGCAATGGCCCGGCCATGGCCGATGACTCCGGCCTGTGCGTCGACGCCCTGGCCGGGGCACCAGGGGTGCGCTCGGCGCGCTATGCGGTGGACGCCGGCCGCGTGGCCGAAGGCCTGCCCCGAACCGACATCGATGCGGCCAACAACGCCTGGCTGCTGGACCAGATGGCCGGCCAGTCCGACCCGGCCCAGCGCGGCGCCCACTTCAGCTGCCTGCTGGTGGCCGTGCGCCACGCCGAAGACCCCGAGCCCCTGATCGCCGAGGGCCACTGGCGCGGTCAGTTGCTGCACACGGCCGCCGGCGAACACGGCTTTGGCTACGACCCGCTGCTGTGGTTGCCCGAACTCGCCCAGAGCGCTGCCCAGATGGCTCCCGATCTGAAAAACCGACAGAGCCACCGGGCCCAGGCCTGCGTGGTGATGAACCAGCTCCTGGCGGCACGCTGGGGCGCCCGCCCTGGCGCCAGCGACGCCTGGCCATGGCAACACGCCTGAGTTCACCTTGATCACCCTGCAACGCCCTGGCGCACTGACCGCCCTGCCACCCTTGTCGCTGTACGTGCACCTGCCCTGGTGCCTGCGCAAGTGCCCCTACTGCGACTTCAACAGCCACGAGGTCCAGCGCCCCGAGGATGCGGGTGCGGGCACGCCAACCATCGCCATCCAGCCGGCCACAAGTCAGGAAGGTGAGCCACGGGCCTTCGCCAGCCGCCTCGGCGCAGACACCGAACGCCGCTACCTCGATGCCCTGTGCGCCGACCTCGAAGCCGCCCTGCCTCAGATCTGGGGCCGCCGGGTGCATTCGGTCTTCATCGGCGGCGGCACGCCCAGCCTGTTCAGCCCCGCCGGCATCGACCGCCTGCTCACCGACATCCGCGCCCGCCTGCCGCTTGAGCCCCAAGCCGAGATCACGCTGGAGGCCAACCCCGGCACTTTCGAGAAAGACCGCTTCAGGGCCTTCCGGCAGGCCGGCGTCAACCGCCTGTCCATCGGCGTGCAGACCTTCGACGATGCGCGGCTGAAGGTGCTGGGCCGCGTGCACAGCCGCGACCAGGCCATCGCCGCCGTCGAAGAGGCAGGTGCCTGCTTCGACACCTTCAACATCGACCTGATGTACGCCCTGCCCGGACAGACGCTGGACGACCTGCACACTGACCTGAACCAGGCCCTGGCACTTCAGCCCCCCCACCTGTCGCTCTACCACCTGACGATGGAGCCCAACACGGTGTTCGCCACGCGGCCACCCGAGGGCCTGCCTGACGACGACACGGCTTTCGACATGCTGGACGCGCTGGTCGCCCGCACCACCGAGGCGGGCCTGCAGCGCTACGAGGTGTCGGCCTACGCTCGTCCTGGCCACCGCTGCTGGCACAACCTGAACTACTGGCAGTTCGGCGACTACTTGGGCGTTGGCGCCGGCGCGCACAGCAAGATCAGCTTCCCCGACCGCATCGTGCGCCAGGTGCGCTGGCGCGACCCGGCCACCTACATGGACAAGGCCCTGCAAGGCCAGGCCTGCTCCAACGACACACCCGTGCCAATCTCAGAGCGCCCCTTCGAGTTCATGATGAACGCCCTGCGCCTGGCCGAAGGCTTCGAGCTGGAACGCTTCACCGAGCGCACCGGCCTCACCCTGGCCAGCATCCAGCAGCCCCTGGCCGAGGCCGAGGCCAAGGGCCTCTTGCAGCGCGACCTGCACCGCGCCTGGCCCACGGCCCGAGGCTTTGACTTCCTCAGCGACCTGCAGGGCCTCTTCCTCAAGGACTGAGGCCCGACCAGGATGAGGCCGCCCGATCAGGCTGCTTTCTTCTCGTCGCGCAACTCGCGGCGCAGGATCTTGCCCACATTGGTCTTGGGCAGGTCCGTGCGGAACTCGATGTGCCGGGGGCACTTGTAGCCGGTCAGTTGCTCGTGGCAGAAAGCCTTCAAAGCTTCTTCGGTGAGCGTGCTGTCCTTGCGCACCACGAACAGCTTCACCGCCTCGCCGGACTTGGCATCCGGCACACCCACTGCAGCGCACTCCAGCACGCCCGGGTGCATGTTCACCACCTGCTCCACCTCGTTGGGGTAGACGTTGAAGCCGGACACCAGGATCATGTCCTTCTTGCGGTCAACGATCTTCAACAGGCCCGTCACGTCCATCACGCCGATGTCACCGGTGCGGAAGAAGCCATCAGGCGTCATCACCTTGGCCGTTTCGTCCGCGCGGTTCCAGTAGCCCACCATCACCTGCGGGCCACGGATGCTGATCTCGCCCACCCCACCAATGTCCAGGTGGTTGCCATCGTCGTCCAGGATGGCGACCTCGGTGGACGGCACCGGGTAGCCGATCGAAGCATTGAAGCCCGTGTTGTCCAGCCGGTTGACCGTGGCCACGGGCGACGTCTCCGACAGGCCGTAGCCTTCGACGATGGGGCAACCCGTGATCTGCTTCCACTTCTCGGCAGTGGCCTGCTGCACGGCCATGCCGCCGCCGTTGCTGATCTTCAGGCCGGAGAAATCCAGCTTGGCGAATTCGGGGTCATTGGCCAGGGCGTTGTACAGCGTGTTGACCGCCGGGAACTGGTTGACCTTGTAGCCCTTGAGGGTCTTGATGAAGCCGGGGATGTCGCGCGGGTTGGCGATCAGGATGTTGAGGCTGCCCAGGCGCGCGCCCAGCATGTAGCAGGCCGTCAGCGCGAAGATGTGGTAGAGCGGCAAGGCGCACACATTGACCATCTGCACGCTGCCCAACTTGGCCAGTTCGGGCTTGAACCAGGCCTCGCATTGCAGGATGTTGGCCACCACGTTGCGGTGCACCAGCGTGGCGCCCTTGGACACCCCGGTCGTGCCGCCGGTGTACTGCAGGAAGGCCACGTCCTGGCCCGTCAGGCTGGGGCGCTTGTAGGTGGCGCTGCGGCCAGCCGCCAGGGCCTTCTTGAACGGCGTCACCTTGGTCTTGGCGTCATTGGGCAGGCTGAAGGCCGGCACCATCTTCTTGACGTTGCGCACCACGAAGTTCACCAGGTGACCCTTGAGGCCCGGCAGCAGGTCGCCCATCGCGGCCAGCACGATGTGCTTGATGGGCGTGCGCTTGACCACTTCCTGCAGGGTGTGGGCAAAGTTCTCCAGGATGACGATGGCTTCGGCGCCCGAATCCTTGAGCTGGTGCTCCAGTTCACGCGGCGTGTAGAGCGGGTTCACGTTGACCACCACATAGCCTGCGCGCAGCACGGCAGCGATGGCCACGGCGTATTGCGGCACATTGGGCATCATCAAGGCGACACGGCTGCCCTTGGCCAGCCCCTGCACCTGGAACCAGGCAGCCAGCGCGCGCGACATCTCGTCGACCTGAGCAAAACTGAGGTGCACCCCCATGAACGCGACCATGTCCCGGCTGGCGTACTGCTTGAAAGCCTGGTCCAGCAGGTCCACCAGCGAGTTGTACTCGTCGGGGTTGATCTCTGCAGGCACACCCGGCTCATAGCTGGCCAGCCAAGGTTTGGCGATCGCGTTCATGTCTCTGGTCCTTGTGGTTGGTCGAAAGCCCGGGACTGGGGCGCCCGGTGATTTGGCGTGAATCATGCCCTACATGGATTCTGCAACATACCGGCACCAGGGTAATCCCGCGACTCCACACGCCGCAGCCCATGTGTGAAACGCCGCACACCAGTCTTGCCCCTTCATTCCGATGCCAGTTGTCGCCGACTTGCCGACACCCCGGGGGCGACAAGCCGGTTGTTTGACTCACAATGTTGTCAGTCGGTGCCACCCCAGGCGCCCTGTTGACACACACCACATCCACACATGGTCGATCCCGCCATCCGCCACCCGCTGGGCCCCAAGCGGCGCTGGTTTCTGAAAACTGCCCTGGTCATCGGGGCTGTGGGCGCCTCCCTGGGCGGCCTGGTCTACTGGCGCCGCGGCATGAGCGCAGGCCAGCTGACCGACCACGGCCGCACCGTCTTCCGTGGCCTGATTGCCGGCTTCGTGGGCGACATGCTGCCTGCCGACCCCACCCAGCACCAGGCCATCATCGAAGGCCAGTTGCCCAAGGTCGAAGCCTTCGTGAACTCTTTACCACAGGTGCTGCAAGGCGAGGTCAACGCCATCCTGGGCCTGCTGGCCAATGGCGCCACACGCCGCCTGGTGACGGGCCTCAAAACAGACTGGTCCGAAGCCACGCAGCAAGACCTGTCTGACGCGCTCGAAGCCATGCGCCTGCATGACCTGCCCAGCACGCGTCTTGTCTACCAGGTGCTGCGCAGCATCACCTGCATGTCCTTCTTCATCCAGAGCGAACACTGGTCTCTGACCGGCTACCCCGGCCCCGTGCAAATATGAGCAAACTGCCTGATCCCTTCCGCGAAGGCCTGGCCCAAGGCTGGAAAGCCAGCAACGGCGCCGATGGCCTGCCCGAGACCCTGGAGTGCGATGTCGTCATCGTCGGCACCGGCGCAGGTGGCGGCATCACCGCCGAGCTGCTGACCCAGGCTGGCCTGAACGTCGTGCTGATCGAAGAAGGACCGCTGCGCACCAGCTCCGACTTCAACCAGAAAGAGTCCGAAGCCTATGCCGACCTGTACCAGGACGGTGCCGGCCGCAAGACCCTGGACGGCGCCATCGCCCTGCTGCAAGGCCGCTGCGTGGGCGGCACCACTGTCATCAACTGGACGAGTTCATTCCGCACGCCTGCGTCCACGCTGGACTACTGGCGCGCGCAGTTCGACCTGAGCGACTTCACCGAAGCAGCGATGGCGCCCTGGTTCGCCCAGGCAGAAAAGCGCCTGAACATGCACAAGTGGGAAGAGGCGCCACCCAACCTCAACAACGAGATCCTGCGCACCGGCGCCCACAAGATCGGCATCAGCGCAGAAATCATCCCGCGCAACGTCAAGGGCTGCTGGAACCTGGGCTCTTGTGGCCTGGGCTGCCCCACCAACGCCAAGCAGTCCATGCTGGTGACCACCATCCCCGGCTCGCTCAAAGCCGGCGCGCGGCTCTTCCACCAGACCCGCGCCGAACGCTTCGAGTTTGAAGGCAAGAAGGTCAAGGCCCTGGTCTGCGCAGGCATCCAGGTCAACGGCGTGCGGGTGTCAGACAAGACCATGCGCATCACCGCCCGCCACTATGTGGTCTCGGGCGGCGCCATCAACTCGCCCGCGCTGCTCAAGCGCTCGAAGGCGCCAGACCCCCACGGCCTGCTGGGCACGCGCACCTTCCTGCACCCCGTGGCCTTCTCGTCGGCCGTGTTCGATGAAAAGGTCGAAGGCTGGGCGGGCGCACCGCAGTCCATCTACTCCGATCACTTCATCCAGCACAACCCGCACAACGGCCCCATTGGCTACAAGCTGGAAGCCACCCCCATCCACCCGGGGCTGATGTCGATTTTGATCGGCGGACACGGCAAGGCGCTGGCCGATCGCTTCAAGGACTACCCCCACACGCAGATGATGCTGGCGCTGCTGCGCGATGGCTTCCACCCCGAGTCCATCGGGGGCACGGCGATGCTCAACATCGACGGTTCGGCCATGCTGCACTACCCACTGTCGGACTACGTGCTGGAAGGCTTCCGCCAGGCCCTGCTGACCATGGCCGAAGTGCAGTTCGCTGCGGGCGCGAAGAAGGTGCTGCCCATGCATGAACAAGGTTCACGCTACACCAACTGGGCAGACACCAAGGCGGCGATCGCCAAGTTCGACATGAAGCCCTACCTCGTGGGGGCGGGCAGCGCCCACATCATGGGCGGCTGCGCCATGGCAGGTCAGGAAAGCAAGGGCGTGGTGCGGCCAGACGGCGTGCACTGGCAGATCGAGAACCTGTCCGTGCACGATGGCTCGGTCTTCCCGACCAGCATCGGCGCCAACCCACAGTTGTCGATTTACGGCACCGTCAACCGCATGGCCACGCAACTGGCCAAACGGCTCTCCGGCAAGGACGTCGTGCTGGCCTGAGCCCCCAGCGAGGCCGATGGCCTCGCCCTCCCGGACACGCCGGGCAACAAAAAACCCGCCTGGTTGCCCCGGCGGGTTTTTTTGTGGCGAGAGCTTGGCCTGCTTCAGGCCAAACTCGCCATCGACATCACTTGCGGGTGCCGACGACTTCGATTTCCACGCGGCGGTTCTTGGCGCGACCGGCTTCCGACTTGTTGTCGGCCACAGGTTGCGACTGGCCCTTGCCTTCGGTGTAGACGCGAGCAGCGTCAATGCCCTTGCCGCCGAGGAAGCTCTTCACGGCGTCAGCGCGCTTGATCGACAGCTTCTGGTTGTAGTCGGCGTTGCCTTGCGAGTCGGTGTGACCCACGGCGATGACGACTTCCAGGTCCAGGCCCTTGACCTTGTCGGCCAGGTCTTCCAGCTTGGCCTTGCCTTCCTTCTTCAGGACGGCCTTGTCAGTGTCAAAGTAAGCGTCGGCAGCGAAGCTGACCTTCTCGGGGGCAGCGACAGGAGCGGGCGCAGGCACCGGAGCGGGGACAGGCACAGGAACCGGCACGACGGCAGGGGCCGGTGCGGGCGCAGGAGCCGGTGCGGGGGCCGGAGCCGGAGCGGGGGCCGCCACAGGAGCGGGCGCCACCACTGGCGCAGGCGCAACAGCTTGAACCGGCGCAGGCACGCCGTCGCAGCCCTGAACACCCGTGGCCGGGGTCCAGAAATTGTCACGCCAGCACAGCTCGTTGGTACCGTTCTTCCAGACGGTGCCATCGGTGGCGCGCCAGTTGTCGATGGCCTGGGCCATGGAAGCAGAAGACAGCAGGGTGGCTGCAACCAGAGCGGCAATTTTGTTCAGTTTGATCATGCACATCCTCGCAAGGTGAACGCAGCACGTGCTGCGGGTGGTCACGGCGACCACGGATCCGGGCTTGGCTGCCCATGCGATCTGCACTCAACGCAGAACACGACGGATTCGTTTACAACTATTTGCAACGGGGCCAAGACGCCTTTCGATTCTGCCATAGCACCTGAAACGCCCCGGGGTTCCCCTGATGCCATCTGGCCGAGTGAGGGCCTTGTTGCGCATGGGCGACAATCCCCCCCAATTACAATGCCCGTTTGATTTCAGGGGTGCGCCATGGGCGCCTGTCGCCTGGGCTGCCAGCCCTCGCGCGATGGCACCCGCCACCCGCCCCGCTGGCCGATCTCGTCTGTTGCCTGAGTCCGCATGACCCAATTTGCCAAGGAAACCCTGCCCATCAGCCTCGAAGAGGAGATGCGGCGCTCGTACCTCGACTACGCCATGAGCGTGATCGTGGGGCGGGCACTCCCCGATGCCCGCGACGGCCTCAAGCCCGTGCACCGGCGCGTGCTGTTCGCCATGCACGAGCTGAACAACGACTGGAACCGCCCGTACAAGAAGTCGGCCCGCATCGTGGGTGACGTCATCGGCAAGTACCACCCGCACGGTGACTCGGCGGTGTACGACACCATCGTGCGCATGGCGCAAGACTTCTCGCTGCGCCACATGCTGGTCGACGGCCAGGGCAACTTCGGTTCGGTCGACGGCGACAACGCCGCCGCCATGCGGTACACCGAAATCCGCCTGGCCAAGATCGCTCACGAGATGCTGGCCGACATCGACAAGGAAACCGTCGACTACGGCCCCAACTACGACGGCTCTGAAAAAGAACCGCTGGTGCTGCCGGCCCGCGTGCCCAACCTGCTGATCAACGGGTCGTCCGGCATCGCGGTGGGCATGGCCACCAACATCCCGCCGCACAACCTCAATGAGGTGGTCGACGCCTGCCTGCACTCGCTGAAGAACCCCGATTGCAGCGTGGATGAGCTCATGGAGATCATCCCCGCGCCCGACTTCCCCACCGCCGGCATCATCTATGGCATGTCGGGCGTGCGCGAGGGCTACCGCACCGGCCGCGGCCGCGTGGTCATGCGCGCCCGCGTGCACTTCGAAGACATCGGCAAGGGCGATCGCCAGGCGATCATCGTCGACGAGATCCCCTACCAGGTCAACAAGAAGACCTTGCTGGAACGCATCGCCGAGCTGGTCAACGAAAAGAAGATCGAAGGCATCAGCCACATCCAGGACGAGTCCGACAAGTCCGGCATGCGGGTGGTGATCGAGCTCAAGCGCGGCGAAGTGCCCGAGGTGGTGCTCAACAACCTGTACAAGCAGACGCAGCTGCAGGACACCTTCGGCATGAACATGGTGGCCCTGATCGACGGGCAACCCAAGCTGTGCAACCTGAAAGACCTGATCACGGTCTTCCTGGAGCACCGCCGCGAAGTGGTGACCCGCCGCACCGTCTACGAGCTGCGCAAGGCACGCGAACGCGGCCACGTACTGGAAGGCCTGGCCGTGGCGCTGGCCAACATCGACGAGTTCATCGAGACCATCAAGAACTCTCCCACGCCGCCCGTGGCCAAGACGGCCCTGATGGCCAAGAGCTGGGATTCGGGCCTGGTGCGCGAGATGCTCTCCCGTGTGGAAGGCGACTTCAAGCTCTACCGCCCTGAAGGCCTGCCGCTGAGCTTTGGCATGCAGGACGACGGCCTCTACCGCCTGTCGGAAGACCAGGCCGGCGAGATCCTGCAGATGCGCCTGCAGCGCCTGACCGGGCTGGAGCAGGACAAGATCATCGGCGAGTACAAGGAGGTGATGGCCCAGATCGCCGATCTGCTCGACATCCTGTCCAAGCCTGAGCGCGTGTCCACCATCATCGGTGACGAGCTGGGCGTGATCCGCCAGGAATTCGGCCAGACCAAGCTGGGCGCACGCCGCTCCACCATCGAGCACAACGCGCAAGAGCTGGGCACCGAAGACCTGATCACCCCCACCGACATGGTGGTGACGCTCTCGCACACCGGCTACATCAAGAGCCAGCCGCT
>CANBQJ010000128.1 GCA_947371645.1 Burkholderiales bacterium
CCTGGATGATGGTGTCCACCCTGTTGGTGATCCTGATGACCGTGCCGGGCCTGGCCCTGTTCTACGGCGGTCTGGTGCGCAGCAAGAACATGCTGTCCGTGCTGATGCAGGTGATGGTGACCTTCTCGCTGATCGTGGTCCTGTGGTTCGTTTACGGCTACAGCATCGCCTTCACCGAAGGCAATGCCTTCATCGGCGGCATGGACCGCCTCTTCATGAAGGGCATCTGGGACAACGTCGGTGGCACCTTCGCCAACGCCGCCACCTTCAGCAAGGGTGTCGTGATCCCGGAGATCGTGTTTGCCGCCTTCCAGGCCACCTTCGCCGGCATCACCTGCTGCCTGATCGTGGGCGCCTTCGCAGAGCGCATCAAGTTCTCGGCCGTGCTGCTGTTCATGGTGCTGTGGTTCACGTTCAGCTACGCCCCGATCGCGCACATGGTCTGGTTCTGGATGGGCCCTGACGCCTACACCGGCAAGGAAGTGGTTGACGCCATGAACGGCAAGGCCGGCTTGATCTGGCAATGGGGCGCCCTGGACTTCGCTGGCGGTACCGTGGTGCACATCAACGCCGCCGTCGCTGGCCTGGTGGGCGCCTACATGGTCGGCAAGCGCATTGGCTACGGCAAGGAATCCTTCACCCCGCACTCGCTGACGCTGACCATGGTCGGTGCCTCGCTGCTGTGGGTGGGTTGGTTCGGCTTCAACGCCGGCTCCGCCCTGGAAGCCAACGGTTTCGCTGCGCTGGCGTTCATCAACACCTTCCTGGCCACGGCTGCTGCCGTGCTGGGCTGGTGCCTGGGTGAAGGCCTGCTCAAGGGCAAGGCTTCGATGCTGGGTGCCGCTTCCGGTGCCGTGGCTGGTCTGGTTGCCATCACGCCTGCTGCCGGCAACGTCGGCATCGCTGGCGCCGTGATCATCGGCCTGCTGGCTGGTCTGGTCTGCCTGTGGGGCGTGACGGGTCTGAAGAAGATCCTGGGCGCCGACGACACCCTGGACGTCTTTGGCGTCCACGGCGTGGGCGGTATCCTGGGTGCCCTGCTGACCGGCGTGTTCAACTCGCCGAACCTGGGTGGCCCCAGCACCGTGGCCGACTGGGTCACCGTGGCCATGACCACCCCGGCTGACTACTCCATCGGCGCACAACTGCTGATCCAGGCCAAGGCCGTCGGCGTGACCATCGTCTGGTCGGCTGTCGTCGCTGCGATCTCCTTCAAGATCGTTGACCTGGTGATCGGCCTGCGCGTGCCTGAAGAAGAAGAGCGCGAAGGCCTGGACATCACTTCGCACGGCGAAACCGCCTACCACAAGTGATCCGGCTCAGCTTTCGCTGACTCGACCAGCCGCCCTTCGGGGCGGCTTTTTTTTGTGCCTGTCTTGAATGCAGCAGGATCGGCCCGAAATTCCTACAATCGCCTGAAACACCACCCACTGCACGCCCCATGGTCCCCCACCTCATCACCGCGCTGACCGGCCCCATCAACGAGCTGGAGCAGCGCATGCTGGAGTCCATGCCGGCCATCGAGCGCTGGTTCCGCCTGGAATGGATGGAACACACGCCGCCCTTCTACACCTCGGTCGACCTGCGCAACGCCGGCTTCAAGCTGGCCCCCGTCGACACCAACCTCTTCCCTGGCGGCTTCAACAACCTGACCTACGAGATGCTGCCGCTGGCGGTGCAGGCGGCCATGGCCGCCATCGAAAAGATCTGCCCCGAGGCCAAGAACCTGCTGCTGATCCCTGAGAAGCACACGCGCAACACCTTCTACCTGTCCAATGTGGCGCGCCTGATCGAGATCTTCAGGTCGGCCGGCCTGAACGTGCGCCTGGGCACCCTGGACGACACCATCACCGAGCCCACCGAACTCAGCCTGGCCGATGGCAGCACCCTGACGGTCGAGCCCCTGGTGCGCACGCAGCGCCGCCTGGGGCTCAAGCACTTCGACCCCTGCACCATCTTGCTCAACAACGACCTCTCGGCCGGCATCCCCGATGTGCTGAAAGGCCTGCACGAGCAGTACCTGCTGCCGCCGCTGCATGCCGGCTGGGCCGTGCGCCGCAAGAGCCAGCACTTCGAGGCCTATGAAGAGGTGGCCAAAAAGTTCGCCAAGCTGCTGGGCATGGACCCGTGGCTGATCAACCCCATGTACGCCACCTGTGACGAGGTCGACTTCCAGGAAGGCACAGGCACCGAGTGCCTGCAGACGCAGGTGGACGCCTTGCTCAGCAAGATCCGCCGCAAGTACAAGGAATACGGCATCAACGAAAAGCCGTTTGTCATCGTCAAGGCCGACAACGGCACCTACGGCATGGGCATCATGACCGTGCGCGACGCCAAGGACATCACCGACCTGAACCGCCGCACACGCAACAAGATGTCGGTGGTGAAGGACGGCCAGGAAGTCAGCCGCGTCATCATCCAGGAGGGCGTACCCACCTACGAGCAGATGAACGACGCCGTGGCCGAACCGGTGGTCTACATGATCGACCGCTATGTGGTGGGCGGCTTCTACCGCGTGCACGCCGATCGGGGCGTCGACGAGAACCTCAATGCCCCGGGCTCCAGCTTCGTGCCCCTGGCCTTTGCCGAGCCCACCCAGTTGCCCAGGCCAGGCGCCAAACCGGGCGCCAGCCTGCCCAACCGCTTTTACATGTACGGGGTGGTGGGCCGACTGGCCATGCTGGCCGCCAGCTACGAGCTGGAGGCCACCGACCCCGACGCCGAGGTTTACACCTGATTCGCGACACGAAAGTGTGAACCCGTGTAAACCAGGCGGGTTAGCGGGCAGAATGGGCGCCTCGCTGATTCGCGCCCCGCACCCGTGCAAAACCGCTCTCAAGCCACGCTCAGCCGCGCGCAGCTGGCGTCGCTCACCCTGGGCGCCCTCGGCGTCGTCTACGGCGACATCGGCACCAGCCCGCTCTACGCGCTCAAGGAAGTGTTCGCGCACGGGCACGTTCCGCTGAACCCGGAAAACGTCCTCGGCATCCTGTCGATGATCTTCTGGACGCTGACGGTGGTCGTGTCGCTGAAGTACGTGACCCTCATCCTGCGGGCCGACAACAACGGCGAAGGTGGCCTGATCGCCATGCTGGCGCTGGCGTCCACCGCGGTGAAAGACCGGCCCGCATTGCGTTCGCGCCTGCTGGCCGTGGGCATCTTCGGCACCGCGATCTTCTTTGGGGACGGCGTGATCACGCCCGCCATCTCGGTGCTTTCGGCGGTGGAGGGCATGGAAGTGGCGGCCCCAGGGCTGGCGCGCTATGTGGTGCCCCTGACCTTGATGGTGCTGACGGCCCTGTTCATGGTGCAAAAGCACGGCACGGGGGGCATCGGCAAGGCCTTTGCGCCCATCACGGCGGTCTGGTTCGTGGTGCTGGCCGGTCTCGGCCTGATCCACATCGTTGACAACCCCAGCGTGCTGAGCGCCCTCAGCCCGCACCACGCCCTGGGCTTTGTGTTCCGTCATCCGTCCATGGCCTTCGTCGCCATGGGCTCGGTCATCCTGTGTGCCACGGGCGCCGAAGCCCTCTATGCCGACATGGGCCATTTCGGCAAGCAGCCCATTCGCCTGGCCTGGTTTGGCCTGGTGATGCCTTCACTGGTGCTCAACTACTTCGGCCAGGGCGCCATGCTGCTGGACCACCCCGAAAACGTCCGCAACCCTTTCTTCGAGATGGCGCCTGAATGGGCGCTGTACCCGCTGGTGGGCCTGGCCACCTGTGCCACGGTCATCGCCTCTCAGGCCTTGATCTCGGCGGCGTTTTCGGTCACCAAGCAGGTGATCCAGCTGGGCTATCTGCCCCGCTTGCGCATCCTCCACACCTCGGTCAACGAGACGGGCCAGGTCTACATCCCCTTCGTGAACTGGGCGCTGTACGCCTGCATCGTGCTGGCCGTGATCATGTTCGGCTCCAGCGACAAGCTGGCCTCGGCCTATGGCATCACCGTCACCATCGACATGCTGATCACCACGGTGATGACCTTCTTCGTGATCCGCTTTGCCTGGGGCATGACCCTGCCGTTGTGCCTGGCGGCCACGGGCCTGTTCTTCACCATCGACATCCTGTACTTTGGCGCCAACGTGATCAAGCTGGTCGATGGCGGCTGGTTCCCGGTGCTCATCGGCGTCATCATGTACAGCCTGATGATGACCTGGAAGGACGGGCGTGCCTTGCTCAGCGAACGCCTGCGCTCGGACGCCATCGACCTGCGCCCTTTCCTGGAGGCGGTGTTCTCCAGCCCGCCAGTGCGGGTCTCGGGCACGGCCGTTTTCCTCAATGCCGACGCAGGCACCACGCCCAATGCCCTGCTGCACAACCTCAAGCACAACAAGGTGCTGCACGAGCAGAACCTGTTCGTGACGGTGAAGGCGCACGAGGTGCCCTGGGTGCCCAAGGCCGATCGCATCGAGGTGGAGCCCCTGGGCAACGCCTGCTGGCAGGTCATGCTGCACCTGGGTTTCATGGACGAGCCCGACGTGCCGGAAGCGCTGAAGGGACTCAAGGCCCACGGCGTGCTGATCGACGACATGGCCACCAGCTACTTCCTGTCGCGCGACATCGTGATCCCCACCATCGGCAGTGGCATGGCGCCATGGCGTGAAAAGCTGTTCGCCGGCATGCACCGCAACGCCGAAGGCGCTGCCGATTTCCTGAGCCTGCCCACCAACCGCGTGGTGGAACTCGGCTCCAAGGTCGAGATCTGACGCCGCTGCACATGGCTTCGGCTCAACGCTCGCCCCCCTGGCAGGACGTCTCGGTGGCAGCCGTGTCGGCAGGCTTTGTCGCGGTGCTGGTGGCCTTCACCAGCACCATCGCGCTGGTGTTCCACGCCGCCCGATCGCTGCACGCCAGCCCTGATCAGGTCAGCTCCTGGGTGCTGGCGCTGGGCCTAGGGATGGCCGTGGGGTCCATCGCCTTGTCGTGGTGGACGCGCATGCCCACCCTGGTCACCTGGTCCACCCCGGGTGCGGCCGTGATCGCCAGCGCCGCCACCGGCGTGAGCCTCCACGAAGCCGTGGGTGCCTTCGTGGTCTGCGGCCTGCTGATGCTGCTGTGCGGGCTCACGGGCTGGTTCGAGCGGGTGATGGACCGCATCCCTGTGGCGCTGGCGTCTTCATTGCTGGCGGGCATCCTGGCCAAGTTCGCGCTGATGGCCTTTGCCGAAGGCAGTGGCCACCCCTTGCTGGTCACCGCCATGCTGGTGATTTATCTGGTGGGCAAGCGCCTGTGGCCGCGCTATGCGGTGCTGGGCGTGTTGATCGGCGGCACGGCCTTGGCCGGTGCGCAGGGCCTGCTGCAGACCCAGGCGCTGAGCCTGCGCTGGGCCACGCCGGTGTGGGTCACGCCCGCCTGGTCGTGGCAGGCGGTGCTGGGCATGGGCCTGCCGCTGTTCATCGTCACCATGGCCTCTCAGGCCGTGCCGGGCGTGTCGGCCATGCGGGTGGCCGGCTACCAACCGCCGGTGTCGCGCTTCATGAGCGCGTCCGGCCTGCTCACGGCCGTGCTGGCGCCTTTTGGCGGTTATGCCTTCAACCTGGCGGCCATCACCGCCGCCATCGTGTTGAGCCCGCACGCCCATGCCGACGCCCGCAAGCGCTACACCGCGGCCATGATGGCCGTCGTGTTCTACCTGGTGATGGCCTTGCTGGGTGGCGCGGTGGCCGGCGTGCTCAATGCCTTCCCCACTGCGCTGGTGATGGGGGTGGCCGGCCTGGCCTTGCTGGGCACCATCGGCAATGGCCTGGCGGTGGGCCTCAAAGACGAACGCCACCGCGAACCCGCGCTCATCACATTCCTGGTGACGCTGTCCGGCGTGACGCTGTGGGGCGTGAACTCGGCCTTCTGGGGCCTGGTGGCCGGCACGCTGGCGCTGTTCGTGGAAAACTACCGGCTTCGCACCGACTCCCGAGACACCCCATGAAGCTGCTGTTCCTCGCCGACCCCCTGGAGGGCTTCAAGACCTACAAGGACAGCACCTTCGCCATGATGCGTGAAGCGGCAGCCCGGGGGCACGAGTTGTGGGCCTGTGAGCAGCACCAGTTGCGCTGGCAACGGGGTGGCCGCGTCCAGGCCCTGGCCCGGCAGATCACCCTGACCGATGAGGCCGACGACTGGTTCACCGTGGTGACCGAAGCCACGCTGGCCCTGGCCGATGCCGACGCCGTGCTCATGCGCAAGGACCCGCCCTTTGACGCCGAGTACCTCTACACCACCCACCTGCTGACGCAGGCCGAGCGCGAAGGCGCCAAGGTCTTCAACAGCCCGCAGGCGCTGCGTGAACACCCCGAGAAGCTGGCCATCCTGGCCCACCCGGAGCTGATCGCACCCACCCTGGTGACCCGCGAAATTGCCGCCGTGCGCGACTTCCACGCCGTGCACCGCGACATCATCCTCAAGCCCCTGGACGGCATGGGCGGCATGGGCATCTTCCGCGTGAAGGACGACGGGCTCAACCTGGGCAGCATCGCCGAGACGCTCACGCGCGACGGCACACAGACCATCATGGTGCAGGGTTTCCTGCCGGCCATCGCCCAAGGCGACAAGCGCGTGCTGCTGATCGACGGCGAGCCGGTGCCCTACGCGCTGGCGCGCATCCCGCAAGGCGGCGAGGTGCGCGGCAACCTGGCCGCTGGAGGCAAGGGCGTGGCGCAGGAACTCAGCGAAAGCGACTGGCGCATCGCACGCCAGCTGGGGCCGAAGCTGGCGGCCAGTGGCTTGCTGCTGGTTGGGCTGGACATCATCGGCGAGCACCTCACCGAGATCAACGTCACCAGCCCCACCTGCTTCCAGGAAATCACCGACCAAACCGGCTGGAACGTGGCCCAGCGCTTCGTCGATGTGCTGGAAAGCAAGCTTCAGCGGAACTGCTGACCAAAGGTGTTGAGCAGGCCCAGGCGGTTGGCCTGGAACACGGCCTCGCTGCGCGAGTGCACGGCCAGCTTGCCGTAGAGCTTCTTGATGTAGGTTTGCACCGTGTGCACGGTGATGCCTTGTTCGCGGGCGATCTCGGCGTACGAGAAGCCGCGGGCGATGTACTCCAGCACCTCCTGCTCGCGGCGGCTGAGCACCACGGCCGATTCGGCCTCCGCAGCGTCGACATCTGCGGAAGCAGGCGGGGACGCGGGCACCACGCCCGCATCGCCAGCGGGCGCCGCCACGGGCTCTGGCACCGGCGCGGCACGCAGCGGCTGCATGCGCCGCAGCAGGTGCCGCGCGATCATCGGCGAGATGGGCGAAGCCCCTTGCTTGACGGCCTTGAGCGTCTCGGCGATGTCGGCCGCGTCATCGTCTTTGTGAACATAGCCCACGGCACCGGCTTCGATGCTGGCCACCACGTTTTCTTCGTCACCGAACATGGACACGACCAGCATGTCACAGCCCGGACACTGGCGGCGCACCTGACGCAAGAGCGACAGGCCGCTGCCATCGGGCAGGCCCAGGTCCACCAGCAGGAGGTCGGCCTGGTGGGCATCGAACCAGGCCTGCGCAGGCGCCAGCGTGCTGAAGGACGCCGACAGCAAAAGCTGAGGCTGGTCCTTGATGCAGGACTCGAGGTAACTGCGCGTGGCGTGGTTGTCTTCGACCACGACCACCCGCCACGGGGCTTGGACGATGTCGTTCATGCTGCAGAGGATAAATCAAGCTGCTGATCTTGCCTCAATGGCAAGGTGATGCGCAATTCGGTGCCCCGGCCGGCCTTGCCGATCAGGCTGAGCTGGGCACCAATCACTTTGGCGCGGGCACGCATGGTCTGCACGCCGGAGCCTTCGCCCTCGCCGTCCCAGCCGTGTCCGTCGTCGGTGAGAGACACCTCGATGGCGTCGGACCTGGAACGGGCCGACAAGGTCAGGCGCGTGGCGCCCGAATGCTGCAGCACGTTGCTCAAGCCTTCAAAGAGGATGTATTGCAGCTGGCGCAAGGCGGGCGGCTGGCCTTCAGGCCACTGGGGCAACTCCTGCACGTTCCAGATCAGGTCCAGGCCCGCAGCCTTCAGGCGCGGCGCGATGCGGAAACGCAGCGAGGCCAGCAGGCCCACCACGTCGCCGGGCGCCAGGGTCAGGGCGTCCACCGAAAGCTTGAGCTGGTCGAGCGAGTCGCGCAGGGTCTGCACCACCAGACCGAGGTCCACAGGCTGGCTGCGCGGCGACTGCAGCTGGCGCAGGGCCGAACTGAGGTGGGCACCCACGCCGTCGTGCATGTCCCGCAGGATGCGGCTGCGTTCGGCCTGCACGGCCTGGGCCCGCTCCAGCTCGGCCAGGCGCTGGAAGCTCTCGCGCAAGGCGACCTCGCGTTCGGTCACCTGGGCGGCCAGGGTCGCGTTGAGGTGGGCCAGGTCCTGGCGTGAGCGGGCGTGGTCGCCGGCCAGGATGTAGAAGGTGCAGTACATCAACACCGGGCCAGCGAAGGCCAGCCAGAAAAAGCTGTCGTAAGACAGCCAGTTGGCCTCGAAGGCAAAGTCGTGCACCGCCACCGGCACCGCAAGCACGCAGCCGGCCACCAGCACCATGCCGTCCGGGCGGCGCGTGCGCACCACGTGGACCAGGGCCTGCGTGGAGCTCACGGCCATCAGGATGAGGATGGCCAGGTAGGTCAGGATGATCTGCCAGCCCGTGGGCCAGACGAAGGTGAGGATGGGCGTGGCCACCAGCAGTGCATAGATGCTGTAGTCGACCAGGCGCACGCGCCGCCCGACAAACCGCCAGAAGAACAGGCAGATCAGCAGCTGCGAGGTGACCACGGAGATGAAGCCCAGGCTCTCCCAGACGAACAGGGGCAGGAAGGGTTCGGGTGCCGTCGACATCATGTTGCCGATGCCCCAGAGGATGGCGGCGGTGCCTTGCAAGGCGATGGCGCCTTGCGAACGGTCACGCAACCACACCAGCAGCATGAACAGGCCCAAGGCCACCAATGAAGTGTTGGCAATGCGAGGGCCGTCGTTCTGGGCCAGTCGGCGCAATTTGTACGCACGCTCCAGTTCGCTCACCGGCCCCACGTCCACGGCAGCCAGGCCATTGCGGCTGATGTAGCCGCTGACCACGTGAATGAGGATGTCGTTGTCACCCTGTTTCCAGGTGCCTGGCGGCACGCGCACCAGTTGGGGCGTGTACCAGTTGCGTGTGACCGGCGCGCTCAAGGACCCTTCGAAGGCCATCGGCACGCCGTTGATCCAGACCTGCCCATTCATGTTCACCCGTGGCATGTACACCGCCCAAGGCTGGCCCGGCACGTCCGGCATGCGCACCCGAAAGCGATACCACATCGAGCCTTCGTAGCTGCCGTGGGTCGTGACCCAGCGGTGCGGCAAAGGCACCCGCATCCACGATGAATTGGCATCCGGCGGCGAGTCGGTGCCGGCCGACACCAAGGCCTGGGTCAGCGTGTTGGCCTGCGCCATCGTCAGGACCACCGTTGCCGGCGCTGGGCGCACGTCGGCGGCCCAGCACCATGCGGGCCAAGCCCACAGGCACAGCACCCACCAACATCGGCGCAAAACTGCAAACACCATCATCCGCAGATTGTCGCCCGAGCAGCGACAATGCGCGATGGTGTTCACCCCCCGTGAACCCGTTCTTTCACATACCGCACGCCCTTTTCAGGCGTGGTTGCCATGGCCGTCCTCACCCTGTCCCAAGCCTGTCTGGCTTTCGGGCACGTTCCCCTTCTTGACCACACCGACTTCGCCCTGGAAACAGGCGAGCGCGTCGGGCTCATCGGCCGCAATGGCACAGGCAAGTCGTCCTTCCTCAAGATCCTCGCCGGGCTGGACAAGGTGGATGACGGGCAACTGCATTGGCAGTCCGGCCTGGCCGTGTCCTACGTGCACCAGGAACCCCAGTTCGATGACGGCGCCAGCGTGTTCGACGCCGTGAGCGAAGGCCTGGCAGAAGTGAAGCGCGCGCGTGAGCGCTTCGAAGCCCATGCCGATGGCGACGACCTGGACACCCTGATGACCCAGATTGAAGCGCGCGACGGCTGGAACTGGGAGCGGCGCGTGGACGAAACCCTGCAGCGCCTGCACCTCAACCCCGAACAACCGGTGGCCAAGCTCTCCGGCGGCATGAAAAAGCGCGTGGCCCTGGCCCGCGCCCTCGTGGCACGCCCAGACGTGCTGCTGCTGGACGAACCCACCAACCACCTGGACCTCGATGCCATCACCTGGCTGGAAGACCTGCTGTTGGCCTACAGCGGCTCCATCGTGCTGATCAGCCACGACCGCGCCTTCCTGGACCGCGTCTGCACCCGCATCGTCGAGCTGGACCGCGGCACCATGCGCAGCTACCCCGGCAACTTTGCGGCCTACGAGACGCTCAAGGCGCGTGAACTGGCCGATGAAGCCCTGGCCAACGCCCGTTTCGACAAGCTGCTGGCGCAAGAAGAGGTGTGGATCCGCAAGGGCGTCGAAGCCCGCCGCAC
>CANBQJ010000129.1 GCA_947371645.1 Burkholderiales bacterium
GACCTCCTTGACCGACAGGCCCGACTCGGCCTGCTTCAAGAACCCAATGATCTGCTGTTCGGTAAATCGACTCTTCCTCATGTCCGTCATTCTCCAGGTTGACGGACCTCACTTCCATTCAACTGGTACGGCTGTGAGGGGGCAGGTCAGGAGCACGCTCCGGAAACCCAGCCCCTTGTTCCCGATGCCGGCGTTGACAGGCTTGTTGCTGAGCGCGATGTTGGTGATGGCCCTTAGGTTTGCCTCGACGAAGCCCCTGCCCCGATTCGCGACATATAGGCAGCCCTGGCCATCGTCGGGATCGACTACCACCGCGATCTCGCCATCGCTGCGAGAGGCATCATGCGCGTCGTGGGCGTTCTGAATAAGCTCGATCAGGAATCGATTGCCGTAGTCGTCGGAGACGAACTGCGACATGTTCCTAACGCTCTGGTAAATGCTCGGATCGCTGCGGCCTGCTATGTAGTGATCGATCCTTTGGCGCATGAGTTGCTCGATGCGCTGCGAACATGAAAGCTCCGCTATATCGATGGTCGCCTCGTCTGAATTGATCACAACCTTCTCCTCCCTGGCCGCCTTCCACGCTGCGGCATTTGCGATTCATTTTGAGCGAAGAAGCGGACTTACCCGCCAAGGGTCACTCCGCAGCTGAGCACGCAGCACTGGGAGCGCAGGCGTTCTATCAGTTGGCTTCGGCGGAACGGGAGTTGAGACCACCATCGCGCGAGGACAGAGTAACGAGTGTCGACAAGACTGGAATCGATTGTTCCCCTGGCGCGTCTACGATACGCCAGCCCCCAATCCAAGCGGGCAAAACTGGAGCAAATTTGGCACACTCAGCACTCAAAAGTGCTCTGAATCAGTCATGGCCAGTCATATAAAACCCCAGTAAAATCAACACACTGGAGTTCATTCCCAGTCAGAAAAGTGGTCTTGTCTTTGACTGTTAATCCGTAGGTCCCTGGTTCGAGCCCAGGTCGGGGAGCCAAATATGCAGAAAAGCCTGATCCGTGTGATCGGGCTTTTTTCATTGTGCAAACCAGCGTGATCCCACGCGATGCGCCACACCTAACCCAAGGGATGGGTGAAACCTGACCCGGGTGTTAGCGTTGCCCCTCAAGCTCGAAGGCACAAACGGGGGGATCGATGAGCAAGCGTGGTTTCAATCGGGCGGCGGCAGCCACCCTGCTTGCCTTGTGCCTGGCCGCTTGTGGCGGCGGTGGTGGCAGCTCACCAGCGCCCGCCCCAGCCACCCCCACCTCGGTGGCCAGCAACCCGCTTGAACAAGCGCTGGCTGACGCCGACCTCACGGTTTCGGGTGCGGCGTCCTCTGGCGTCAACGACAAGACATCCACCTGGACCTTCACCCTGCCTGCAGGCAGCTTTGGCACCTCTCCTTCGGACATCAGCCTGGTGGCCGATGGCGAAGCCGTGCCCGCAGACGCGATCGCGGTGAGCGGCAAGGTGGTGACTGCGCTGGTGAACTTCAGCAACGGCCTCAGCACGGGCGTGAGCGAACTGGTCTTTCGCGCCAGCGACAACACGGGCCGCCTGATCCACGTGCACAAGCGTCTGTTCACAGGCACCAACACCGTCACCGTGCGCGTGCAAGACACGAACGGCGCGCCCGTGCCCAATGCCGATGTCAGCTTGCAGTTGGCCGATGCCCCGGATGTGCGCCTGACCCAGACCACCCCGGACGGCACGGCCACCTTCCAGCACCTGCCATCGCGCACCGTGCTCGTTGAAGCCCGGGCCGCTGGCGGTCTGCTGGGTGTCGCGGGCGATGTGGCCAACAACTTCAACAAGAGCCTGAACGTGAAGGGCCAGATCGTCGTCACCGTGCGGCCCCTCGACGCGGTCGCCACCGGCTCGACACCAACACCCTTCACTGTGACGACTTCGGGCACCGCACCCCAGCGCCTCGCCAAGGCATTCACCACGCAGCCCAATACGCGGGCGGTCACCGTGCGCTACCGTTTCGCCACCGACGAATTCGCCGCCGGCAACTTCGGCTCGCCCTACAGCGACTACTACAGCGTTCAACTGCGCAGCGGCGGCACCAGCGCGGCCGTGGACACCAATGCCATGAATGGGCTGGGTATGGCCGCTTTCGACGCCTCAGGCAGCACGGGGTGGCGCACGCTGCGTCTGCCGGTCACTGGAGGGCAACTGGTGCAACTCGACGCGGTGGTGGCCAACGTCAACGATGCCGCCTTCGATTCGCGCCTGATCATCGACCGCATCGACGAAGAAAGCAGCCTGCTGCAGACTCAGCTTCAGTGGGATGCCGTTCAAGGCGGCGTGACCGTTGCCGTGTCGCTGCAAGGTCAGGCCCTGGCTGCGGACCAGCCGGTGAAACTGTACTGGGCCAGCGGCACCAGCGTCGCCGACATCCTGGGGGCTGCGGTGGCCAGCTTTGCCCTGCCCCAGGCCACGCCCGCAGGCAATGCGCTCAGTTTTCATGTGGACGGCACTGTGCTGCGCAATGCGCCTGCGCAAGCCACGCACCTCCTGGCGGTGGCGGGCGAGACCGCCTCGGCGGCCTTGCCCGATGTGACCTTGTCGATGGGGCCCAGCGCCGACGACACCATCCTGGGCAGCGCCGTGCAGAACCTGCTCAAGGAAGCCGCGCGCCTTGCAGGTGTCGGCACCATCGCCGTGGCTCAAACCGCGCTGACACCCGCGCAGCAGGCCCACGCCATGTTCCTCAACCTCACGCGCGCACCTTCGAACTTCGCCGCCAACATCGCTGCACAGCAACTGGTGTATGGCCCCGAGGGCGATGCCGTGATCCAGGTGTTCGCCGCGCAGACCAAGGACTTGACCCTGGCTCAGGTCCTGGGGCAACAGGCCGCCATCGAAGCAGCCATGGCCACTGAAATCCGCGCGCAGGGCCCGAGCAAGGTGTCTGCCCACTGTGCAGACCCGGCATCGCTGGCGGTGGTGGACATCCGCGCGTCCAGCGTGCCCACGGCCACAGCCACCGTTGTCAAAGCCTTCCTGACGGTGCAAGCCAGCAAGTTTGCCGACGAGGCGAATGGCTTGTGGCACATCGAAGCGGCGCCCTGATGCGCCGCGCTGGATGCCGGTTCAGGGCGGCGTCGCCAGCGGCATGGGCCATGTCGCTGCACCCCCTTCTTGCCATGGCGATCCCACCTGCGCCATCAACTTGACCCTGGCGAGCAGGGCCAGACCCTGAAGGCGCATGTGCTCCGCCTGCCCTGCGGCCAACTCCTGCTGCGCTTGCCGGGCCTCTGCATCCACCGCCTGCCCTTGCGCCAGGCGGCGCTCCACAGCAGAACGCTGAGCTTGAAGTGCCACCACCCGCTGCGCTGCAGCCCCTTCATGGGCCTGGGCCACGTGCAGGCTACGCCAGTTGCTGGACACCTCCTGGCGCAAGCGAGACACCAAGGTGTCCAGGTCTGCTTCCACTTTGCCCAGTTGGGCCACGGCCTCACGCTCACGCGCGGACAAGGCACCGCCGGCGAACAGCGGCACGCTCAACTGCACACCGACGCTGTCGGTGCGCGCCTTGCTGCCCACATTGAGTGAGGCTGTAGGGCCCTGGTTGGACACACCGCTGCTGGCCACCAGATCCAGACTGGGGCCCTGCGCGCCCCGCGCCTGCTGAACTTGCGCCTGTGCCACCTTGACCGCCAGCCGTGCGGCCTGCACCTCCGGGCTGTGGTCGGCGCTGGCCTGCAGCCAGCTAGGCAAATCGGGCACCTGTGCGCTCACGTCCATGTCAGCGCATCGCTGTTCCTCTGGATCCAGCGCTGATCCGGCCAGCTCCGACAACACAAACAGCCGCTGCTTGCGCTCGGACTCGGCTTCGGCCAGTTTGGCCTGGGCCAAAGCCAGGTCGGCGCCAGCCAAGGCGGCCTCATGGGCGGCCAGGTCGCCACGGTCCAGCCGCCTGGCCATGGCATCGACGCGAGTGCGATGGCGGCTCACGTCCAGCTCCGCAGCTTGTTGCATGAGCGCTTGCTGACAAGCTTCAAACCAGGGTTGCACCACGCGAACCACCAGGGCCAGCTCGGCCGACTGGGCCTGCGAAGTGAGCTGGTCCACCACCATGCGAGCGGCCTCACGGCGTGCCATGTCTTCGCGGCGGTACAGCGCCTGGGTCAGCTGCAGGTTGTAGCCATAGGTGCTGAAGCGGTCCTGCCGGTCTGGCAGCTTGCCGCCTTCGTAATTCAGGTGCTGGCTGGCGCGGTTGGCGTTGGCCGTCAGGTTGAGCTGAGGCCACAAGCTGCCCTGGGCCTGATCCAGCCTCGCTTGCGCGGCCGCCAGGTCTTGCCGGGCCGCACGCACCTGGCCATCGTGCAACAGCGCTGACTTCACCCACTCGTCCAGGGTTGCGGCTTGCGCAGTGCTCCATGCCACGAGCAAGGCACCCATCCACTGCGATGTTCTGCGTGCCCTCACCACTGCACCTTGCAGGCCACACCAGGTGGGATGAGCAGCTGAGGGTTGGGCACTTCCAGGCGCACGCCAAACATGCCGCTGGACGGGTCCAGCATGCGGTCCACCAGCTTGACCCGCGCCTGGATGCGCCCGCCGATGGGGGCCTCGGGCATCACCGTCACGGTGTCGCCCACCTTGACCTTGCCGAATTGGGCAACCGGGGCCATCAGCTCCACCCGCAGCGGGTCGAACTGCACAAGCTTGAGGATGGGGCGCTTGTTGTCCGCAGGGTCCACCAGCTCACCAGGTTGCACGTACTGGTCCACCACCAACCCGTCGATGGGGCTGCGGATGACCCGCCGGTTCAGTTGGTCTTGTGCTTGCTGCAACTCTCGCGTGGCGAGCTCATGGGACTCCTGCGCCTGCTTGAGTTCAGCTTGCGCCAGACGCCGCTCCAGGTCGGCATCATCGCGGTCCTGCAATGACAGGGCTCGGTCTGCCGCCAGTTCGCTGCGACGCTCGAACTTGCGGGTCAGCAACTCCACGCGGGCCTTGCCGGAGTCCAGGGCACCGGCCATCGCCACCTTTTGCTGCGCCGTGAACACGGCAGATTTCTCCACCGTGGCCTCCAGCGTGGCCACCACGGCGCCCTTCTTGACGGCCTGCCCTCGGCCATGAGGCACCGACTCCAGCAAGCCCGTCACCGGGCTGCGGATCTCGATGCTGCGGTAAGCGAGCATCGTGCAGCCCACCCCTGATACGGCAGCAGATCCCGCGGGCGGTTCACCTGCGGCGCTCGATGCCACGGCGAAGGCGCCAACCACGGCCAAGCCCAACTGGCATCTCAAATTGACCAAAGTCATGATGGTGTGTGTCTCCCCAACCCCTCTTTTACATCAGCCACATTTGATCTGGTCCAAGTGGATCAGGCTCATCACCTTGCCCCCCCTAATACGAAGGGTGCGCAGTCGCCCATTGCTGTTGTCAATGAAGTTGCCATCACTCAGACTGCCATGTAAAGCGTCAGACACACAGCGGTGTGGCAGGCGCCCCCACAACGTCATTTGAACCAGCGCCCAGCAGTTGATGCCAAACCGGGGCGGATGAGTTCACCCCCGGGAGTCAAGCATGGGCCGTCGCCAGCAATCCAATCGTCGCCAGTCGTCGGGCCCAGCACGTGGCAAGGCCGGTCCCAGTGCACTGCTGATGAAGCTGGTGGCCCGTGCAGCACAAGGCTGGTGGGCATGGTGGCAGGCGCGGGTGCAAGCCCTGCGTCAGTGGAGGGAACGCCGCCAGGCCTCGGCGCGGCACATGGCACGAGAAAGCTTTCGCGGATTTGAAACGCTGGAGCCCAGGCTGCTGCTGTCCGCCGACGCGCAAGTGGCGATGGGCGGCAGCGCGGTGGCGCAACCCAACACGGCCACGGTCGTTCAACGCACCATCGACTCCCCCACGGCCACTTCGGCCGCGCTGCCGGCTGCAGCCACCGCCAGCCTGAACATCACCGGCCCCGGCACGGGCATGCTGCAAGAGGTCAATGGCATCTACAGCCTGTCGCTGAGCAACACCACCGCGCTCACACAGGTGAGCCTGAACCTGAACGGCCTCACGCGGATCACGCTGGGCCACATCGACGCCGGCAGCAACCTCGGCGCCCTGGACCTGGGCCAGGCCGACCTGGCCGGCAACGCCAGCTTCGCGGGCAGCCTGGGCAGCCTGACGCTGGGTTCGGCCCATGGCAGCAGCATCCAGGTGACAGGTCCTGGCGCGCTGGACTTCAAGGCCGATGTGCTGGTGGACACCACCTTGCAGGCCCGCGCAGCCAAAGTCAGCATCGACACCATCGCCTGGACGGGCAACAGCAGCCGCGTGGACGTGGCGCTGGTCAAGTCCTTGAACAACCTGCAAGACTTTTCGGCAGACCTGTTCGTCAGCGGGCAAGGTGCCACCGACTATGCACTGAACACCGTCACCATTGGCGGACAGGTGACGGGCGGCGTGTGGGCCGTGCATGGCCGCAGCAAGGCCATCGGTTTGGGCAGCAGTGCCGCCGCCTGGCACGCCAACTTCTCAGGTGCCTTGACCTTGCTCAGCAGCCGCCAAGACTTGGGTGGCCAGCTTGCGGCGTCCGCCGTGCAAACCGTGCAGGTAGGCGGCTCGGCCAAGGCACTGCAATTGATGGTGGGCACCGACCTGGGCGACGACGCCCAACTGGGTGGCACCGGCGCCAATGCAGACACCTTCAAGGCCGGCACGCTGGCGCGCCTGCGCATCAGCGGCGACCTGATCGACAGCACCATCCTGGTTGGGCTCGACCCGGTCAACGGCATCTATGGCGACGGCAACGACCAACAGCGCGGCACCAGCACGCAAACCGTGCAGGAGCTGGTCATCGGTGGCACGGCCAGCAACAGCCGCATCGTGGCGCCAGCCTACCCGGCCAGCGTGCGCGTGGGCGGTGTGGCCCAAGCGCCCACCGCATTGCCCGCCCTGCTGCTGAGCAGCTTGCCCGACACCGTGGCGCCAGTCATCAGTGCCTCGCTGCTGCAAGACACCGGCACCTCGGCCAGCGATGGCATCACCAAGCAGCCTGACATCCGCATCCTGAGCAGCGATGCGTCTGGCGCCGTGACCCTGGAAGCGCGCGTCGATGCTGACGCGTTCCAGGCCGTCACCGCCGCGTTGCAGCCCGATGGCAGCTGGCTGCTGAGCAGTGCGGCGCTCGCCACGCTCCATGGCGGCGCCCTGCCGGACGGCCTTCACACCGTGGCCGTGCGCGCACGCGACGCCGCAGGCAACGTGTCCAATGCGGCCGTGGTGGGCTTCACCCTCCTGCGCACGCCGCCAACGGCCGCATTGAGCCTCGACCCAAGCTCTGATACCGGTCTTGCCGGCGACCTGAGCACCGAACTGGGCACCGTGACCATCGTGGCGCAAACGCAGCCAGGCGTGGGTGTGCAGCTGGGCAGCCAATCCGTGACGGCCGACGCCACGGGCCGAGCGCTGTTGACCAACGTGCCGCTGGCCTTGGGCAGCAACGTGCTGTCGGTGACCTTGAGCGATGTGGCCGGCAACACCGCCAGCGCCAGCCTGAACGTGACCCGCGTGTCGCCCCAGGTGGTGGACACCCAGGCCCCCACCTTGACCAACCTGCGGCTGGACACCGACTCGGGTGCATCGTCCACCGATGGCATCACCCAGACCGTGACCGTGCTGGCTCAGGCCAGCGACAACGTCAAGGTGGTCAAGGTGTTCGCGGCACTGGACGCCACCTCAGGCAGCCCCGTCTACGTGGATGTGAGCGCCGCACTGGGCACCGATGGCAGCATCCAGCTCACGCGCGCGCAGCTGGACGCGTTGGCAGGCGGCAGCCTGGGTCAGGGCGCCCACACCCTCGTCATGCGCGTGGAAGACGCCGCCGGCCTGAGCTCCACGCCGTCCACCCTGACCTTCACGCTGGACACCATTGCGCCAACCGGGGCCAGCTTTGGCCTGGCCACAGCCGATGCCGTCAACGGCCAGGATGACCAGGCCGCAGCGGCCCTGGTCACCCTGCGTGGCACGGCTGAAGCGGGCAGCAAGGTCTCCCTGGCAGGTGCCACCGTGCTGGTGGGCGCCAATGGCAGCTTCACGCTGCCCAGTGTGGGCCTGGCCCTGGGGGCCAACACCTTGAGCCTGGTGGTGACAGACCTGGCCGGCAACACCCAGACCATCACCCGCACCATCACCCGCGCGGCGCAGGCCCAGACCGACACGGTGCTGACCTGGACGCAACTGACCCTGAAAGCCATCCAGCTGGACGTGACCGACCCGCCCATCGCCACGCGCGTGCTGGCTGTGGAAAGCCTCGCGGTCTATGACAGCCTGGCCGCCATCGAAGGCAGCCCGGCCTACATGGTCCAGCGCAGCGTCACGGGCGCGGTGTCGGCCGATGCGGCCGTGGCCCAGGCCGCTTACCGCGTGCTCTATACCCTTTATCCCGGCCAACGCGCCACCTTCGACGCCGCCTTGAAGGCATCGCTGGATGCCATCCCCGATGGTGCGGCCAAGACCGCCGGCATCGCCTTGGGCGATGACATCGCCAAGACCATCCTCACCATCCGCGCCAACGATGGCTACCTGAACTTCACCAGCTATGCCGGCAGCGATGCCCTGGGCGAATGGCGCCCGGTTGGCCCCATGTACCTGGTGGCGCAAGACCCGCATTGGGCCCAGGTGACCCCATTTGCCTTGGCCTCTGGCGACGAGTTCCGCGCGCCACCCCCACCGGGGCTGGATTCTGCCGCTTACGCTGCGGCCCTCAACGAAGTGCAAAGCCTGGGCAGCGTCAACAGCAGCACCCGCACGGCCGACCAGACCCAGCAGGCCTTGTTCTGGGCCGATGGCGGTGGCAGCTATACCCCACCAGGCCATTGGGTGGCCATCGCCTCTCAGGTGGCACAAGCCAGGGGCCAGAGCCTGAGCGCCAACGCGCGCCTGATGGCCGAACTCAACGTGGCCCTGGCCGACGCGGCCATCGCCTGCTGGGACACCAAGTACACCTACGACCTGTGGCGCCCCGTCACCGCCATCCAGAACGCTAACCTCGACGGCAACGCCGCCACCAGCCAGGATGCCAGCTGGACGCCCTTGTTGCTCACGCCCCCGCACCCTTCCTACGTTTCGGGGCACTCGACCTTCAGCGCGGCGGCGTCTGGCATCCTGGCGGCCACCTTCGGTGACAACACCGCTTTCAGCACCACCAGCCCCACCTTGCCCAACGTGGTGCGCAACTACACCAGCTTCAGCCAGGCGGCAGATGAAGCGGGTGTGAGCCGCATCTATGGCGGCATCCACACCAGCCTGGACAACCTCGCCGGCAAGCAGATCGGCACCGAAGTGGCGCAGGCCGTGCTGGAGCGCTTCAAGCTCAACGAGGACAAGCAGGCCCCCACCGTCGTGCTGGCCAGCACCCCTGCGGCCACCTTCACCAACCTGGCACTCACCGGCCAGATCCTGGACAACCTCTCGGGCGTGGCCTCGGCCACCATCCGGCTCGACGGCGGGGCGGCTCAACCGCTCAGCCTTGACGCCCTGGGCAAGTTCAGTTTCACCACCAGCCTGGCCACCGACGGCAGTGCCGATGGCAACCACACCTTGACGATCGTCGCCCGTGACCAGGCCGGCAACGTGAGCTCGGCCTTCGCGCGCACGTTCGTGCTGGACACGAAAGCCCCCACCATCGACCTCACCAGCCTGGCCGACGGCGCCAGCCTGAGCGCCACCGCGCGCCTCACCGGAGCGGCCACGGGCACCGGCAGCGGCCTGACCTTGCTGAACTACCAGCTCGATGGCGGCACGGTGCGCAGCCTCAGCTTCGACGCCAGCACCGGCACCTTCGACACCAAACTCGATTTCAGCCAGCTGGATGTGGGCAGCCACACGCTCAAGTTGACGGCGCGCGATGCGGCCGGCAATGTCGGCACGCTGAGCCAGACCGTCAAGGTGGACGCGCTCACGCCCTTCACCGTCACCAAGTTCACGCCCGTGGACGGCAGCCAGGACGTGGGGGTCACCCAGCGTCCGCAAATCATCTTCTCGCGTGCGGTCAACGCCAACACCCTGACCAGCGACAGCTTCTACGCCACCGCACCAGACGGCAGCAAACTCGCCGCCACCATCGTGCCCTCGGCCGATGGCAGCTTCGCGTGGCTGTTCTTCACCAGCCCCATGCCCGGTGGTTCGCAGATCACCGTGCACGCCGACGGCAGCCTGATCCGCGCCGCAGCCGATGGCGCCTTCCTCGACGGCAACGCCGATGGCCAGGCCAGTGGCGAGTTCACCGCCACATTCAACACCGTCAGCTCAGAATCCGTTGCCGGCACCAAGTTGATTGGCAAGATCGTGGACCCAGGCCCTGACCTGGATCCGATGACCTTCGACGACATCCGCCGCGGCCCTGACGGTGTCATCCACACGCCAGACGATGTCTTCCTGCTGCCCATTGCGCACGCCAAGGTCTACATCCT
>CANBQJ010000130.1 GCA_947371645.1 Burkholderiales bacterium
AGGCAGCGGCTTGCTCCTGCGAAGCCTTGCGGGCTTCTTCACGTTCCACTTGCTTCATCATCACGGAAGGCGTGGTTTCAGCCTTGTCCTTGAGGACGGTGAGGTGACGCAGCACGGCATCGTTGAACTTGAAGCCGGTTTCGATTTCAGCCAGGGTTTCCTTGCTGATTTCGATGTTCAGGCACAGGTAATGCGCCTTGGCCAGCTTGTTGATCTGGTACGCCAGTTGACGGCGACCCCAGTCTTCAACACGGTGCACCTGGCCACCATTGGTGGTGATCAGGGTCTTGTAGCGCTCCAGCATGGCCGGAACTTGTTCGCTTTGATCCGGGTGGATCAGCACGATGATTTCATAGTGACGCATGAATGCTCCTTGTGGATTCCCCACCGGACCCTCATGCATTGCACAGGGCCCGTGGGCGTGAAGCCGCTGCGAAGCGTCAAACCCGCATACGGCAAGGGCCGAGGTCAGAAATCACAGAAAGTGACGCCTGGCCCCAACATTGGGAAAAGCCTGCGATTCTAGCAAGAAAAAAGCGCCCCGTGGGGCGCTCCTGGTGTCCGGCCTCGAAAACGAGGCCAAATCAAGGGCGTTGTCAGCCGCGGGCGGCCAGGCGCTGCCAGGTCTCCACGACCGTGTCCGGGTTCAGCGAAATGGACACGATGCCTTCGTCGGCCAGCCACTCTGCGAAGTCCGGGTGGTCGCTGGGGCCCTGGCCGCAGATGCCGATGTACTTGCCGTGCGCACGGCAAGAGGCGATCGCACGCGAGATCAAGGCTTTGACGGCCGGGTCGCGCTCATCGAAGTCGTGGGCCAGCAGCTCCAGGCCGGAGTCGCGGTCCAGGCCCAGGGTGAGCTGCGTCAGGTCGTTGGAGCCGATCGACATGCCGTCGAAGAACTCCAGGAACTGGTCGGCCAGGATGGCGTTGGAAGGCACTTCGCACATCATGATGACGCGCAGGCCATCCTTGCCGCCCTTGCTCTCGCGCACCAGGCCATGGTCAGCCAGCATGCCGGTCACGCGCTCGGCCTGCTTCAAGGTGCGCACGAAGGGCACCATGATCTCGATGTTGCTCAGGCCCATGTCGTTGCGCACGCGCTTGAGCGCTTCGCATTCCATGGCGAAGGCCTCGCCGAACTCGGCCGAGATGTAGCGCGAAGCGCCACGGAAACCCAGCATCGGGTTTTCTTCTTCCGGCTCGTAACGCGAACCGCCGATCAGCTTCTTGTACTCATTGGACTTGAAGTCCGACAGGCGCACGATGACGGGCTTGGGCCAGAAGGCCGCGGCGATGGTGGCGATGCCTTCGGCCAGCTTGTCGACGTAGAAGGCGCGCGGCGAGGCGTGGCCACGGGCCACCGACTCGACGGCCTTTTTCAGGTCGTTGTCGATGTTGGGGTAATCAAGAATCGCCTTGGGGTGGACGCCGATGTTGTTGTTGATGATGAACTCAAGGCGGGCCAGGCCCACGCCGCTGTTGGGCATCTGGCAGAAGTCGAAGGCCAGCTGCGGGTTGCCCACGTTCATCATGACCTTGAGGCCGATGTGGGGCATCTCGCCACGGGTCACCTCGGTGATTTCAGTCTCGAGCAGGCCTTCGTAGATGTAGCCGGTGTCGCCCTCGGAACAGGCCACGGTCACCAGCGTGCCGTCGCTCAGGCGCTCGGTGGCGTTGCCGCAACCGACCACGGCCGGGATGCCCAGCTCGCGCGCGATGATGGCCGCGTGGCAGGTGCGGCCACCGCGGTTGGTGACGATGGCGCTGGCGCGCTTCATCACCGGCTCCCAGTTGGGGTCGGTCATGTCGGTGACCAGCACGTCGCCGGGCTGGACGGTGTCCATCTCGGAGATGTTGTGCACGATGCGCACAGGGCCAGTGCCGATCTTCTGGCCGATGGCGCGGCCTTCGGCCAGGATGGTGCCGGTGCTCTTGAGCTTGTAGCGCTGTTCGACCTTGCCTTGCTGCTGGCTCTTCACCGTCTCGGGGCGGGCCTGCAGGATGTAGAGCTGGCCGTCGGTGCCGTCCTTGCCCCATTCGATGTCCATGGGGCGGCCGTAGTGATTTTCGATGATCACGGCATAACGGGCCAGCTCGGTCACGTCTTCGTTGGTCAGGCTGTAGCGGTTGCGCGCTTCCACGGTGGTGTCCACGGTGCGCACCAGCTTGCCCGAAGCGGCTTTTTCTTCAGGCGTGGCGAACTCCATCTTGATCAGCTTGGAGCCCAGGTTGCGGCGGATCACGGCCTGCTTGCCGGCCTTCAGCGCTGGCTTGTGGACGTAGAACTCGTCGGGGTTGACGGCGCCTTGCACCACCGTCTCACCCAGGCCGTAGCTGGAGGTGATGAAGACCACGTCCTGGAAGCCCGATTCGGTGTCGATGGTGAACATCACGCCGGCGGCGCCCAGGTCGGAGCGCACCATGCGCTGCACGCCGGCAGACAGGGCCACCACGTCGTGGGCAAAGCCCTTGTGGACGCGGTAGGAGATGGCACGGTCGTTGTACAGCGAGGCGAACACCTCCTTCATCTTGTGCAGCACGTCTTCGACGCCGACCACGTTCAGGAAGGTCTCCTGCTGGCCTGCAAAGGAGGCGTCTGGCAAATCTTCTGCGGTCGCGGAAGAGCGCACGGCAAAAGAGGCCGCCGGGTTGTCGCCGGCCAGCTTGATGAAGGCGGCACGGATGGCGGCTTCCAGGTCGGCCGGGAAGGGTTGGGCTTCCACCCAGCCACGGATCTCGGCACCGGCGGCGGCCAGGGCGCGCACGTCTTCGGTGTCCAGCGTGGCCAGGCGCTGGCTGATGCGCAGGGTCAGGCCGTCGTGCTTGAGGAACTCACGGAAGGCATGGGCCGTGGTGGCGAAACCGGTGGGCACGCGCACGCCTTCCGGGCCGGTGGGCAGTTGCGAGATCATCTCGCCCAGCGAGGCGTTCTTGCCGCCGACGGACTCGACGTCCGTCATGCGCAGCAATTCGAAAGGCACAACCAGGTCGGTCGGCGCAAACAGTTGAGACATACAAACTCCAGATGGTGAAAAGATCCTGGTGCCCAAGGCTGGTGCGCATTTGGAGTTGTGGTTTGTCGCGCTGCAGCAAGTCGGGCTTTGGCGGCCATTTTAGGGTCGTCCCGCAGGTCGGCGGGGCATGCCATGCGCCTTTAGGATGTCGGCATGAGTTCCTTTTCACCCAAGAAGTCACAGAAGGTCGTTTCTCCTGCGGCAGGCGGAGCGTTGGCAGACGCCGTCAACCCCTTGTCGCTGGACGCGCAGTTGTGCTTTTTGCTCTACAGCAGCACCCACGCGATGGTGAAGGTCTACAAGCCCGTGTTGGACAGCCTGGGCCTGACCTATCCGCAGTACCTCGTGATGCTTTTGCTCTGGGAGAGCGAGGGCTGGACGGTGAATGCGCTGGGCGACAGGCTGGGGCTGGATTCAGGCACCCTCACGCCCTTGTTGCGGCGGATGGAGGCCAAATGCCTGGTGCAGCGTGCGCGCGACGTACAAGACGAGCGGCGTGTGCGGGTGGCCTTGAGCGCGGACGGGCTGGCGCTGAAGGCCAAGGCGGGTGTGGTGCCGGACACCATGCGCTGTGCGCTGGGCCTGGACGACGCTGAATTGGTCAAGCTGCGCGCCACGCTGGCCGACTTGAACCGTCGACTGAGCCAAGGGGCTGGCTAGACCCTGACGTCCTTGGGGGCAAAACGTGGCCGCTTTGTGCCCGGCTTCAAAGGCGCTAAAGTTCGGAAATTGATTGTGCACAACCTAATTGTGCGATATGCGATCCCTGAAGTACCCGCCCTTCAACCCACCGCCCAACGGAGCCCACCATGAACATCCTTGAAAAAGTCGTCTACACGGCCAACGCCACTTCCACGGGCGGTCGCGATGGCCGCTCCGTCACCCCTGACGGCCAGTTGGACCTGAAGCTGTCGGTCCCGAAGGCCATGGGTGGCAAGGGCGAGGGCACCAACCCCGAGCAGCTCTTCGCCGCCGGCTATTCGGCCTGTTTCATTGGCGCCATGGGCTTCGTGGCCAGCCAGCAGAAAAAGGCGCTGCCGGCCGGCACCAAGATCGATGCCGAAGTGGACATCGGCCCTATCCCCAATGCCTTTGGCATCGCCGCCCGCCTGAACATCACGCTGCCGGGTCTGCCCCGCGAAGAAGCCGAAGCCCTGGTGGCCGCCGCGCACCAGGTGTGCCCCTACTCCAATGCCACGCGCGGCAACATCGCCGTGACGCTGACGGTGCTGTGACGCAGATGCGCACTCGGACGGGGTGAGTTGAAGCGACAATGTGCGCTGGCCTTGACCGCAGGCGCACAGCCTCTTCACCCCATGTCCGACCGCAGCGTTTTCTTTGTCTCCGATGGCACCGGCATCACCGCCGAAACCATGGGCAATTCGGTGCTGGCGCAGTTTGCGATCAAGCCGCGCCACATCCGACGGCCCTTCATCGACACGGTCGACAAGGCGTACCAGGTGGTGCGTGAGATCAACACGGCTGGTGTGCGTGAGGGCAAGCGGCCCATCGTGTTCACGACGCTGGCCAACGACGAGGTGCTGGACATCCTGCTGGGCTGCGAAGCCAAGGTCTTCGACGTGATGAAGAGCTTCGTCGAGCCCCTGGAAGAAGAGCTCAACATGCGCTCCAACCACCGTGTCGGGCGCTTCAACGACGCCAGCGAAGACCGCGAGTACAACGAGCGCATCTCGGCCATCAACTTCGCGCTGGAGCACGACGACGGTCAGTCGTCACGCAGCCTGGACACCGCCGACGTGGTGCTGGTGGGCGTGAGCCGTTGCGGCAAGACGCCCACCTCGCTCTACCTGGCCATGCAGCACGGCGTGAAGGCGGCCAACGTGCCCCTGATCCCTGAGGACTTTGACCGGGGCTTTTTGCCCTCGATGCTCAAGCCGTACAAGAAGAAGTGCTTCGGGCTGACCATCGACCCCGTGCGACTGAGCCAGATCCGCAACGAGCGCCGCCCGGGCAGCAAGTACGCCGCCCTGGAGAACTGCCGACTGGAGGTGGCTCAGGCCGAGTCCATGATGCGGCGCGAAGGCATCGCCTGGCTGTCGTCCACACACAAGTCCATCGAAGAGATCGCGACCACGATCTTGCGCGACATCCGCCCTGATCGGCTGATCTACTGAACTTGCTGGTGGCGCGAGGCCTGCGTCACGAAATCCCGCAGACAGTGCAGCAAGTGGTCTGCGCTGGGCCAGGCTTGCGGGTTCGACTCACGTGCCTCTTCTTGCGTCAGCATCGCCAGGCGCGCCAGTTCAGGGGTGTGCAGGTTCAGGGCCGTGCCTTTGATGTTGTGCGCGACCTTGGCGAGGGCATCCATGTCCCGGTCCTGCATGCTGCGTGCGAGCTCGTGCTCCACCTCGCCCAGCGTGCGGTTGAGCATGCCGATGAGCCGGTCCAGCAGTTGCGGTTGGGCCTTGAAATAACGCTGCATGGCATCGAAATCGTTGCCGCCTGTGCCCTGCGACCAGTCGCTGAGGCTGGTGGGTGACTGTGCGGTGTCGGTGTCGGTGTTCACGGGCTGTGGCTGGTCGCTGGTTGCTGGGCGTCGCGCATGCAGGCGGATCGTGTGTACAAGAGTATCCAGCATGTAGGGCTTGGTCACATAGTCGACCATGCCAGCTTGTCTGGCTTGTTGTTTGGCCGATGCAAAGGCGTGAGCAGTCAGACCGACCACCGGCAAGGATGGCGCGATGCGCTGCAGGGCCTGGGTGGTTTCATAGCCGTCCATCACCGGCATCTGGATGTCGCACAACACGATGTCAAAGGCATCCGGGCCTTGCAGCCGCACGTGCTCCAGCGCCTGCGCGCCGTCCTGAGCGAAGGTGACGTCGGCACCTTCCTGGGCCAGCATCTGTTCCAGCACCAGGCAGTTGACCGGGTTGTCTTCGGCTGCCAGCACATGCAGGCCACGCAAGCGCTTGCTGTGCGTCAGGCCCGTCCGTCCCGGGTGCTGGCTGTTCACGGCGTGCAGCATGCGCAGCGGGGTCAGGGGGCCGGCCAGCACCAGCAGGTCGTTTTGCAAGGCGCCTGGCACCTGGGGGGCGGCGCCGGCAGCGCTGTTGAGCAGCACCTGATGGCCGCGGGCAATGTGGGCGTGCAGGCGGTAGGCGTCACCCGCCTGCAAGGCGGCGTGGCTCATCACGGTCAAGCCTTCAGGCAAGGCCATGTCAGGGCGCAGTTCTTCTAGGCAGTCCACCTGGCAGCCGTGGAGGCTCAGGGCATGCTGCAGGTTTTCTCTGGTGTCGGCGTCCAGGCCCACCAGCGTGACGGCCCGCATGGGAGTGAAGTCGGCGGCTTCGGGGGCATGCAGGGGCAGGGTCACCATGAAGTGGCTGCCCAGGCCGGGTTCGCTGCGCACGTCGATGTGGCCTTGCATGAGTTCGACCAGGCGGCGGGTGATGGCCAGGCCCAGGCCGGTGCCACCTTGCCGCACCGACAGGGGGCCATGCAGCTGCACAAAGGGTTTGAACAGGCGGGCCATCTGCTGAGGGGTCATGCCGACGCCCGTGTCGATGACCTCCAGCGTGAGTTGCCCGTCTGGCGCATCGATGCGCAGGCACACCTCGCCGTGTTCGGTGTAGCGGATCGCGTTGGACAGCAAATTGAGCAGGATCTGCGACAGGCGTGTCGCATCGCTCACGCAGTGCTGGGGCAAGCCAGGCCCCTCCAGCACACGCAGCTGCAAGCCCTTGGCCTGGGCGCGGATGGCCTTGAGCGACAGCACGTGCTCCAGCACCTGGGCCAGGTTGATGCGTTCCGGGTGCAGGCTGAGCTTGCCCGCTTCGATCTTGGAGAAGTCCAGCACGTCGTTGACCAGGGCCAGCAGGTGTTGCGCCGATTCGAGGATCTGCTCGAAGGTGCGTTGTGAGGCCGTGCCCATGACTTGTCTGGCCCCGATCTGGGCCAGGCCGAACATGGCATTGAGGGGGGTGCGGACTTCATGGCTGATGTTGGCCAGGAAATCGCTCTTGGCCTGGTTGGCCGCTTCGGCAGCCATCTCTGCGCGCTTGGTCTGGCTGATGTCGAAGACGATCACCAGCACACCGAGCACCTGGCCGTCGTGGATGTCCGGGATGTAGTGCGCTTCGCTGTGGCGGAACTTGTCGGGCTGCGTGGGCAAGGGAATCCTGCGCTCGAAGCATTGCCGCTGGCCGGCCAGGGCGGCGTCGAGATGGGGCTTGTTGGCGGCAAACAATTCAGGCCCCAGCACGTCACGCAGGTGGCAGTTGCGCATGCGCTCCGGCGTCCACCCAAACCAGTCACCGTAGGCCTTGTTGGCAAAGCGGTTGCGCAAATCCTGGGTCCAGTAGCCCACCAGACCAGGGATGCCGTCAAGGATGGTCTGCAGCAGACGCTCGTGCTCCTGGACCTCGGCCGAGCGTTCCTGGACGCGCTGTTCCAGGCTGTTCTGGAGCCGTTGTTCGGCCTGTTCGGCGCGCTTGCGCTCGGTGATGTCCAGCACGATGCCCATGTAGCTGCCACGCCCCTTGCGGCTGGGCAATGGCTTGCCACGTGCCAGGAGCCAGCGCGGTTCGCCCTGCGAGGGGTTGGTGCGCCATTCGACCTCGAATGGTGCGCCGCGCCGGCTGGCCTGCCTGACCACTTCACAGGTGCGGCCCCTGTCTTCGGGGTGGACGGCGCTCAGCCAGCTGTCGAAGCAGGCCGGTGCATCGGGCGGCAGGCCGTACATGGCCCACAGGTCTTCCGACCATTCATTGATGTCGGTATCAAGGTGCCACGCCCAAATGCCTGCTTGGGCAGCGCTCAGCGCCAGCCGCAACATGTCTGGCGAAGGCGCGAAGGGGCGGTGGGTGGATGCAAGTGCTTGCGATCCCGGCATAGCGCTCCCTGAGGGTGGGCTGGCGCCAGCCCCTGACTGGCAGGAGTGATACCAGCGGCGGACCCTTTGCGGATGGAGGCTGATGCCGACCAGGGAGTCCCTGCTGGTCAGCATGCACCGATCTGGGGCCTGTTTGACGGCAGGCCTTTGACACCACTTGTGTGCACTGCAACATTAACGCGACTTCACACACATTGCAATGGCCATTGGCCCCCGGTCCTTCCCCTCGCTGGGTGTGTCCAAGGGGGCCGACCCCTGACGCACTCAGGCCGAGGCGTAGTCACTCACGGGCACGCAACTGCAAAAGAGGTTGCGGTCTCCGTGCACGTTGTCCACACGGCCCACGGGCGACCAGTATTTCTGCAGGCGCAGGCTGGCCACAGGGTAGGCGGCCTGTTCACGGGTGTAAGGGTGCGTCCAGTCATCGCCCAGCAGGCTGGCGGCGGTGTGGGGCGCGTTGTGCAGCGGGTTGTCTGCCTGGGGCCACACGCCTTGCTCCACTTGGCGGATTTCTTCGCGGATGGCGATCATCGCGTCGCAGAAGCGGTCCAGCTCGGCGCGGGATTCGCTCTCGGTGGGCTCCACCATCAGGGTGCCCGCGACGGGGAAGCTCAGCGTGGGCGCGTGGAAGCCGTAGTCGATGAGGCGCTTGGCCACGTCTTCGGCGCTCACGCCGGTGCTGTCCTTCAGGGGGCGGAGGTCCAGGATGCACTCGTGGGCCACGCCGCCACCCTTCACCTGAGCCTGACCGCTGCTGAAGTGGATGTCGTAGTGGTCAGCCAGGCGGGCGGCCACGTAGTTGGCGTTGAGGATGGCCACTTCGGTAGCGGCCTTGAGGCCGTCAGCGCCCATCATGCGCACGTACATCCAGCTGATGGGCAGCACGGCGGCGTTGCCCAGCGGGGCCGCGCTCACGGCGCCCACTTGCTGGTCGGTGCCGATGCCAGCCGAGCGGTGGGCGGGCAGAAAGGGAACCAGGTCATCGACCACGCAGACGGGGCCAACGCCAGGGCCGCCACCGCCGTGGGGGATGCAGAAGGTCTTGTGCAGGTTCAGGTGGCTGACGTCGCCGCCAAACTGGCCCGGCGCGGCCAGGCCGACCAGCGCGTTCATGTTGGCGCCGTCCACGTAGACGCGGCCGCCGTGCTGGTGCACCAGCTTGCACAGCTCGGTGACCCGGGTCTCGAACACGCCGTAGGTGGAGGGGTAGGTGATCATCACCGCGGCCAGCTTGGCGCTGTGCTGTTCGCACTTGGCCTGCAGGTCGGCCAGGTCGACGTTGCCTTCAGCGTCGCACTTGGTGACCACGACCTTCATGCCCACCATCTGGGCGCTGGCGGGGTTGGTGCCGTGGGCGCTCTCAGGGATCAGGCAGATGTCGCGGTGGCCTTCGCCCCGCGAGGCGTGGAAGGCCTTGATGACCAGCAGGCCGGCGTACTCGCCTTGCGAGCCGGCATTGGGCTGCAGGCTGATGCCGGCGTAGCCCGTGGCCTGCGACAGCCAGGCACACAGCTGCTCGTTCAGGGCGTCATAGCCCTTGAGCTGGTGGCGCGGTGCGAAGGGGTGGATGTGGGCGAACTCCGGCCAGGTGATGGGGATCATCTCGCTGGTGGCGTTGAGCTTCATGGTGCACGAACCCAGGGGGATCATCGTGCGGTCCAGGGCCAGGTCCTTGTCGGACAGCGCGCGCAGGTAGCGCAGCATCTCGGTTTCGGAGTGGTGGGTGTTGAAGACCGGGTGCGTAAGGAAGGCGCTGGTCCGGCGCAGCGCAGTTGGAATGGCCAGCAAGATGCCTTGCTGCAGCGCGTCCACGGCGGGCAGGGTGGCGCCGTCGGCGGCGAAGATGGCCCACAGGGCGGCCAGGTCGTCGCGGGTGGTGGTCTCGTCCAGCGAGATGGTGACGCTGTCGGCGCTGGCGGCGCGCAGGTTGATGCCACGGCCTTCGGCCTTGGCCAGCAGGTCGTCTCGGTCGGCGGCCAGCACCTGCACGGTGTCAAACCACGTGGTGTGGACGACGGTGCGGCCCAGCTGCTGCAGCCCCTTGGCCAGGATGGCGGCATAGGTGGCGGTGCGCAGGGCGATGCGGCGCAGGCCTTGCGGGCCGTGGTAGACGGCGTACATGCTGGCCACGACGGCCGGCAGCACCTGGGCGGTGCAGATGTTGGACGTGGCCTTTTCGCGGCGGATGTGCTGCTCGCGGGTCTGCAGGGCCAGCCGGTAAGCGGTGTTGCCGTGGCTGTCGATGCTCACGCCCACCAGGCGGCCGGGCATGGAGCGCTTGAAGGCGTCTTGCGTGGCCAGGTAGGCGGCGTGCGGGCCGCCGTTGCACAGGGGCATGCCGAAGCGCTGGGTGGTGCCCAGGGCGATGTCGGCGCCGAGCTCGCCTGGCGAGGTCAGCAGGGTCAGGGCCAGCAGGTCGGCGGCGACGATGGCCAGCGCGCCCTTGGCATGCAGGGCAT
>CANBQJ010000131.1 GCA_947371645.1 Burkholderiales bacterium
ATGAGCGGCCTGGAGTTGCAAGACAAGCTGCTGGAGCGCAAGTCGCCCCTGCCGATTGTCTTCATCACCGGCCACGGTGACGTGCCCATGGCAGTGAACACGATGAAGAAGGGCGCGATGGATTTCATCGAAAAGCCCTTCAAGGAAGACGCCCTGGTGGCCCTGGTCGAGCGCATGCTCGATCAAGCCCGCAGCGCCTTCTCGCAGTCGCAAGAGGCCGCCAGCCGCGAAGCCCTGCTGTCTCGCCTGACCACGCGTGAAGCCCAGGTGCTGGAGCGCATCGTCGCCGGCCGCCTGAACAAGCAGATCGCCGACGACCTGGGGATCAGCATCAAGACGGTGGAGGCCCACCGCGCCAACGTCATGGAAAAGCTCAACGCCAACACCGTGGCCGACCTGCTCAAGATCGCCCTGGGCGCCAACGCCACGGCCCCCGCACCCGCCGCCAAGCCCTGATCGCCGCGCAGCATCGCACCCCCGCCGGCTCTGTGCTGGCGACCAGGCCGCCTCAACCTTGTGGCGGCCTTTTCATTTTCAGCCCCACTTTCACATCCAGGCCCCGCACCATGACCGCCCAACTCATCGACGGCAACGCCCTGTCCAGACAACTCCGTGGCGAGGTCGCCCAGCGCGCCGCTGCCCTGACAGCTCGTGGCCACAAGCCAGGCCTGGCCGTCGTCCTGGTGGGCGACAACCCTGCCAGCCAGGTTTATGTGCGCAACAAGGTCAAGGCCTGCGAAGAAGCCGGCCTGCACTCGGTGCTGGAAAAGTACGACGCCACCCTGACCGAGGCCGAACTGCTGGCCCGCGTCGACGCCCTCAACAATGACCCGGCGATCCACGGCATCCTGGTGCAGCTGCCCCTGCCCAAGCACATCGACGACCACAAGGTCATCGAAGCCATCTCGCCCCTGAAAGACGTGGACGGCTTCCACGTTGCCAGCGCCGGCGCGCTGATGGTGGGTGAAGTCGGCTTCAAGGCCTGCACGCCCTACGGCTGCATGAAGATGCTCGAATCCATCGGCATGACAGACCTGCGCGGCAAGCACGCCGTGGTGATCGGGCGCAGCAACATCGTCGGCAAGCCCATGGCCATGATGCTGCTGGCCGCCAACGCCACCGTCACCATCACCCACAGCGGCACGGCCGACCTGGCCGCCATGACGCGCCAGGCCGACATCGTGGTGGCCGCCGTGGGCAAACGCAATGTGCTCACCGCCGACATGGTCAAGCCTGGTGCGGTGGTGATCGACGTGGGCATGAACCGTGACGACGCGGGCAAGCTGTGCGGCGACGTGGACTTCGCTGGCGTCCGGCAAGTGGCCAGCCACATCACCCCAGTTCCCGGCGGGGTTGGCCCCATGACGATTACCATGTTGCTGGTCAACACCATGGAAGCGGCCGAACGTGCCGCCGCCCAGGCCTGACACCTGTCCGCCCCGCCGTCAACGCATCCCACCAGCCCGCTGTAAGCCAGACACCCGATGAGCACCAATCCCCTGCTTCAGAATTCCGGCCTGCCCTTGTTCGACCAGATCAAGCCCGAGCACGTGAGCCCGGCCATGGACGTGCTGCTGGCCGACGCCGAAGCCGCCCTGGCCAAGGTGACCGGCCCGGACGTGCCGCCGGACTACGACGCCCTGTCGCTGCTGCTGGACGTGAGCACCGAAAAGCTGGGACGCGCCTGGGGCGCCGTGGGCCACCTCAACAGCGTGGCCGACACGCCCGAACTGCGTGCCGCCTACAACGACTGCCTGCCGCGCATCACCGAGTTCTACACGCGCCTGGGCGCCGATGAACGGCTGTACGCCAAGTACAAGGCGCTGAACACCGCCCAGGCCGCGCTGCCCGCCGAACAAGGCCTGAGCCCCGCCCGCCACCGCGCCCTCGACAACGCACTGCGCGGCTTCGTGCTGGGTGGCGCCGAGTTGCAAGGCGAAGCCAAGGCCCGTTACGCCGCCATCCAGGAAGAGCAGGCCGCCAAGGCCCAGGCCTTCTCCGAGCACGTGATGGACGCCACCGACGCCTACGCTTACTACGCCACGGCCGATGAGCTGGCCGGCGTGCCGCAAGACGTGATCGACGCCACCCGCGCCGCAGCCGAGGCCGAGGGCAAGGACGGCCACAAGCTCACCCTGCACATGCCCAGCTACCTGCCGGTCATGCAGTACGCCAGCCACCGCCCGCTGCGTGAAACGCTCTACCGCGCCTACACCACCCGCGCCAGCGAGTTCGGCCCGGCCGAGCGCGACAACTCGCCGCTGATGCGCGACATCGTTGCCCTGAGGCAAGAAGAATCGAAGCTGCTGGGCTACGACAACTACGCCCAGGTCTCCCTGGTGCCCAAGATGGCGACCAGCCCCCAGCAGGTCATGGACTTCCTGCAGGACCTGGCCCACCGCGCCCGCCCCTATGCCGAAAAAGACATGGCCGAGTTGCGCGGGTTCGCCAAAACCGATTGCGGCTTGTCCGACGACCTGCAAGCCTGGGACGTGGCCTATGTCAGCGAAAAGCTCAAGGAAGCCCGCTACGCCTTCAGTGACCAGGAAGTGAAGCCCTACTTCACCGAGCCCACCGTGCTGCAAGGCCTGTTCGGCCTGATCGAAACCCTCTTTGAGGTCCAGATCAAGCCCGACACCGCGCCCGTCTGGCACGAGTCCGTGCGCTTCTTCCGCATCGAGCGGGCCGGCCCCACAGGCTCGACCCTGGTCGGCCAGTTCTACCTCGACCCCTACGCCCGCCCCGGCAAGCGCCCTGGCGCCTGGATGGACGACGTGCGCGGCCGCTGGACGCGCCCCGACAACGGCCAGACCCAGACGCCCGTGGCCCACCTGGTGTGCAACTACGCCAAGGGCGTCGGCGACAAGCCGGCGCTGCTCACCCACGACGACGTCACAACCCTCTTCCACGAGTTCGGCCACGGCCTGCACCACATGCTTACCCAGGTCGACGACATCGGCGTGTCGGGCATCAGCGGCGTCGAGTGGGACGCGGTGGAGCTGCCCAGCCAGTTCATGGAGAACTTCTGCTGGGAATGGGACGTCATCCAGAAGCTGACGAAGCATGTGGACACCGGCGCGTCCTTGCCCCGTGCCCTGTTCGACAAGATGACCGCGGCCAAGAACTTCCAGAGCGGCATGCAGACCTTGCGTCAGATCGAATTCTCGCTCTTTGACATGCGCATGCACGCCCAAGCTGGCGCCGAAGCCAACATCCAGGCCGTGCTGGACCAGGTCCGCCAAGAGGTGGCGGTGAACGTCCCACCCGCGTTCAACCGCTTTCAGCACAGCTTTTCACACATCTTTGCGGGTGGATACGCCGCCGGTTACTACAGCTACAAGTGGGCTGAGGTACTCTCGGCTGACGCTTACGCCGCATTCGAAGAAGCCGCCACCCCGTCCACCGGCGTGCTCAACCCCGAAGTGGGCCGCCGCTACCGCCAGGCCATCCTCGAAGCCGGTGGCAGCCGCACCGCCATGGACAACTTCAAGGCCTTCCGCGGGCGTGAGCCGCAGATCGATGCCTTGCTGCGCCATCAGGGCATGGCCTGACGCCCTCCCCGACCACAGCCGGCCACTTGAACCGCCTCACATGCGCCACACCACCCGACTCCTGCTGTCCACCGCCCTGCTGACCGCCGTGCTGCAACCCGCCTGGGCCTTGTACAAAGTGGTCGGGCCGGATGGGCGCGTCACCTACACAGACCGTGCGCCCACCGACCGCCCTGCCAAAGCGCTCAAGACCAGCGCGGGCGGCACCGACACGGCCAGCCTCCCCTATGAGCTGCGCAAGGCGGCCGAGCGTTACCCGGTGCTGCTCTACACCGGCAGCACCTGCAGCCCCTGCGACACGGGCCGCAACCTGCTCAAAAGCCGGGGCGTGCCCTTTGTCGAACTGACGATCAACTCGGGTGACGACGTGCGCGCTTATGCGGCCAAGGAAGGCACCGACCAGTTGCCCTTGCTGCGCGTGGGCAGCCAACAGGTCAAGGGCTTCTCCGCGCAAGAGTGGACCAGCTACCTGGACGCGGCCAATTACCCGGCCTCATCCCAGTTGCCCGCCGACTACGTCTGGCCGCAAGCCAGCCCCATGGCCCCGGTGACCAAACCCGAGCCCCGCCCCGAACGCAACAGCCCCGCCCCCGATGGCTCGCCTTCGGGCGGAACCGACAATGGTGGCGACGGCGGCAAGGGCAGCAACACCCCCCCCGGTTTCCGGTTCTGAGCCCATCGCCGATCGCAGCCCCCGGGCGCGGTTGTGCCTCGGAGACCTGTTTGTCCTCTGCTTCTGATTCCTTGCCCTGCCTCGCCCCCGCCGTCATCATCGTGGGTGGCGGGCCAGCCGGCTTGATGGCCGCCGACGTGCTCTCCGGGCATGGTGTGCAGGTCGACCTGTACGATGCCATGCCCTCGGTGGGGCGCAAGTTCCTGCTGGCGGGCCGCGGCGGCCTGAACCTCACGCACTCTGAAGACCTGCCCGTCTTCATGGCCCGGTTCGGTGAAGGCCAGGCCGCCTTGCGCGCGGCCATCGAAGCCTTCCCACCACAAGCCGTGAGGGACTGGGCGGCATCCCTGGGCACCGAGACCTTTGTGGGCACCTCGGGCCGCGTCTTCCCCAAAGACCTGAAGGCTGCGCCCTTGCTGCGTGCCTGGCTGCACCAGTTGCGCGCCAAAGGCGTGCGCTTTCACATGCGCCACCGCTGGGTCGGGTGGGCCGAAGGCCAAGCCCACACGCTGCGCTTCCAGACCCCCGATGGTGAGGTGCAAGTCAGCGCGCAACAGACCGTGCTGGCGCTGGGTGGTGCCAGCTGGCCTCGCCTGGGCTCGGACGGCGCCTGGCTGCCCCACCTGCAAGCCCTGGGCGTGGCCACCAGCCCCCTGCGCCCCGCCAACTGTGGCTTCGATGTGCTGGGCCTCCGTGCGCCGGGAGAAGGCTGGAGCGAGCACCTGCGCAGCCGCCATGCCGGCCAGCCGATCAAGCCCGTGGCCATCGCCTTCACCGACCGCCATGGCCAGCTCGTTCGCCGTCAGGGCGAATTCGTGCTGACGGACACCGGGGTAGAGGGCAGCCTGGTCTACGCCTTTGCCGCCGCCATCCGCGACCGCATCGAAGCTGAAGGCCAGGCCACCCTGTACCTCGACCTGCTGCCTGCGCACAGCCCCGAGCAGGTGCTCGCCGAAGTCAAGCGGCCGCGTGGCCCCCGCAGCCTGTCCACCCACCTCAAGAGCAGGTTGGGCATCCAGGGCACCAAGGCGGCATTGCTCCACGAGTGCCTCACGCCTGAACAACTTGGCGACCCCACCGCGCTGGCAGGCCTGATCAAGGCCATGCCCCTGGTGCTGCACCGCCCCAGGCCGGTGGCCGAGGCCATCAGCACGGCAGGTGGCGTCAGCTTCGGATCGCTTGACGCACACGGCATGGTGATTAACTCGCCCGGGTTATTCGTCGCCGGTGAGATGCTGGACTGGGAAGCGCCCACGGGTGGCTATTTGTTGACAGCCAGCATGGCCACCGGGAGGGCTGCCGCTTTGGGTGCCCTGCAACGCTTGCAAATTGCAACAATCTCTTTCGCCTGATTGGCTACTGTTGAACGTGATGCAGGCGAAGCCATTTCGCCTGCACGCCATCAATACAGGAGTCCAACGTGGGTTACACATTTACGGTTAAGAAACTGGTTCTGGCCTTGGGCATGGCTGCCGTCAGCACCGCTGCGCTGGCGGACTATTCCAAACTGGTTGTGTTTGGCGACAGCATGTCTGACACACACCGGCTGTTTGAATTCACCAAACTGGTTTTCGGCAAGGGTTTCCCGGCGCCGCCGTCTTACCAGGGTCGCATCAGCGATGGCCCTGTGGCGGTGGAATACCTCGCCAAAGACCTGAATGTGCCTCTGCTGGACTACGCCTTTGCCGGTGCCACCAGCGGCTACGACACGCTGGTGCTGGTGCCCATCGGTGTGCTCACCCAGGTCAATGAATACCTGAACAACAACGCGATCGTGCCGACGGTCACCACCATCCCGGTGGTCAGCACGATTTTGTCCAAAGTACCCGGCACCGGTCGCGCAGACCCCATGGCCCTGCACATGATCTGGACGGGTCCGGATGACTTCTACCGCATCGGCGTGGGCATGAACACCGCGACGAGTTTCTCGACGGCGGCCGACATCAAGCAGGCGGTGACCTCGCTGTACGACGCCGGCGCCCGCTACTTCTTCATCCCGCTGATGCCGGACCTGAGCCTCACGCCCAGCGCCCGCAATCACGAGAAAAAGAAGCCCGGCTACACCGCCACCGCGCTCAAGTGCACCGACCACTTTGCAGGCGTGTTGCGCCAGACCCTGGACGATTTGCGTCAGCGGTATCCCGATGCGCACATCATGTCCCACGACACCCTGACCTTCATGCGCGAGGAGTTCGCCCAGGTCGGTGCGCAAGGCACCAACATCACCGAGGCCTGCAAAGCTGGTGGCCTGGACCTGGTCACCATGACCACGAGCCCGCTCACCCTCTGTCCGAACCCGCAAAACTACGTCTTCTGGGACGGCAACCACCCCACGACCTGGGTGAACAAGATCCTGGGCGCCTCCTGGACCACCGCCATCACCTTGAAGCCTTGAGCACGATGCCGGGCCGGCTTGCGGGGTCTGGCCTCAGGCCCCGCAAGAATATTGCAAATATCATTTAACGATGATCGCCAAGGTTAACAACTTCAGGTTAACCCAGCCTGGTATTTGAATGGGACACACCTGATAACCCATGAGGTGTAGATTTCAAAATCATGACGCACCTGCGCGGCAAACAGCATTGTGCACCTGCAGCATATTGCCAGTCTGGCGCCGGAACCCCCACTGAACCCCCTAAGTAGGCGATTTGCCAATCCATTGATCCATGTAAATTATTTGCATTCATCAATACATCAATGGAGCTGCAAATGGGGTATTCCAAATTGGTTAGGCGCGTCCTGGTCACGGCGCTGGCCATGATCGGCACGGCCGCCATGGCCGATTATTCGAAGCTGGTGGTATTTGGCGACAGCATGTCCGATACCCATCGCCTGTATGACTACACGACCGCCAACTGGGGTGAGTCGGACCCGGGCCCGCCCAATTACGACGGCCGATTCTCGGATGGCCCTGTGGCCGTCGAATACCTGGCGAAGAGCCTGCAGTTGCCCCTGGTGAACTACGCCTTTGCCGGCGCCACCAGCGGCTACGACACCCTGCTGCTGGTGTCCGAAGGCATGCTCACGCAGATCAACGAGTACCTGGCGGCACCTGGTGTGGTGCCCCCTGTGGCCACGGTGTCCAACTACCTGATCAAACCGTCCAAGCCCAAGGTGGATCCGGACGCCCTGCACATGATCTGGACCGGCCCTGACGACTTCTACCGTCTGCTGATCGGCATGACCGGCCTGACTGGCTACTCGGTGGTCGACAACGTCAAGAGCGCGGTGGGCAGCCTGTACGCGGCCGGGGCGCGCCAGTTCTTCATCCCCTTGATGCCCGACATCAGCCTGACGCCCAGCGCCAAGACCCACGACCGCATCCAACCCGGCTACATCTGGTCGGCCAAGTACTGCACCGACTCCTTCCAGAAGCTGCTGGTGAAGGCCATTGCCGATATGCGGGTCAAGTACCCTGACGCCAAGATCATGTCCCATGACACCCTGACCTTCATGCGTGACCAGTTCACCAAGGTCAAGGCCGAAGGCAAGAACCTGACCGACACCTGCCGCAAGGAAGGCCCGTTCGATCCGAACAAGCTGTCCACAGGTGCCGCCACGGCTTGCGCCAACCCGGAGAACTATGTTTTCTGGGACGGCAACCACCCCACAAGCTGGGTCAACAAGGTCCTGGCAGACGAGTGGTTCCAGGCGATCGGCGCCCAGCGTTGAGCTGAACGCCGCCCCAAAACCCCGGCCTTCCTGCCGGGGTTTTTTCATTTCAGAACGTGAGCGTCCTGACGCCAGCCGCGGTGCCCAGCAGACACACCGAGGCCTTGTTCCGCGCGAACACGCCCACCGTCACCACCCCAGGGATCTGGTTGACCTGGGCTTCGAAGCCTGCCGGATCGGTGATCTGCAGGCCCTTCACGTCAACAATCAGGTTGCCGTTGTCCGTGGTCACGCCTTCACGCACGCTGCCCGTCCCGCCCAGCTTGGCGAACGCACGGATCACCTGCGCCGCGGCCATGGGGATCACCTCCACCGGCAGCGGGAAGCGGCCCAGGGTCTGGACCAGCTTGGATTCGTCGGCGATGCACACGAACTGCGCGGCCAGCTCTGCCACGATCTTCTCGCGCGTGAGCGCCGCGCCGCCGCCCTTGATCATGTTGCCGCCGTGGTCAACCTCGTCGGCACCGTCCACGTACACACCCAGGCCCTCCACAGACTCGGCGGGCAGCACGGCCACGCCCAGCGCCTGCAGGCGCTCGGTGCTGCGCACAGAGCTGGACACGGCACCTCGCACGCGTTGCGGGTCGGCCTGGAGCGCCTCGCCCAGGGCGTCGATGAACTTGTCCACCGTGGAGCCCGTGCCCACACCCACGATGCAGCCTGCCGGCACGTAATCCAGGGCTGCACGGCCCACCAGGGTCTTGAGTTCGTCTTGGGTCATGCTCATGTCGTCACACTCTTCTTGAAATCTTCTTGAAAGTCGGGGGCACGGGCCCGATCACATTGGAATGGGCAGGCCAACCCACCACATCCAGCCGGCCAGCAGGGCCAGCATCACGGGCTGGTGCACCATGTAAAAAGTCAGGCTCCATTGGCCCAGCTTGACCAGCAGGCGCCAGGGCATGCGCGCCAGGCCATGATTGTCGCCGCTGCCGCCCGCATCCGCGGCCCCACCCAGCCACTGCGGCCGCTGCGCCATCAGCCACTGGGTGCCCGCCAGGCCCCACCACATCACGCCCAGCCAGGGCAGCACCGGCACGAAGTCTTCGGTGACGGGCTTGTGTGTGACGAAGCCCATCCAGTCGGTGGCGCGGCTGTCAAACCAGGGGTCTGCCCACAGCCGGGGCGCGGCCACCGCCAGCAGGCCCAGGGGCCACAACCAGTGACGCCAGCGGGCGGTGAGGCGCGCGATGATCAGCATCAGGGCCATGCCGTGCAGCACGCCAAACGAGATGTAGCTGTGCGGGAACATCCACCAGCTGCCCAGCGTGACCAGGAGGGCGCAGCCCATCACCTGGGCCCAGCGGCGCCAGAACCGCGCCCAGCTCTGGCCCTGCGCCGTGGCCACGGCCTGGCCTGCGCCAGCGCACAGCAAGAAGGTGGACAGGATCAGCGTGCGCTGGGTAAGCCAGACCGGGTCATGGTAGAAATCGATGCGCAGCAGGCGCCAGTTGCTCAGGTCGAAACTGAAATGGAAGCAGGCCATCCAGATCAGGGCGGCACCACGCAAACCGTCGATGCGGTCAAAACGCGGGGTCGCACCCGTGCTGCCGGCCCTGCCCGCACCGGGGGTTCGGGGTCGCGTAAATGTCGGCATGGCGTTAGTATCCGCGCTTTGCCGCGCCTGCCGACATGCCCAGCCACCGCCACCACATCGAACTGCTCGCCCCCGCCAAGACCGCCGACATCGGCATCGAGGCCGTCAACCATGGCGCAGACGCGATCTACATTGGCGGCCCGTCGTTTGGTGCACGCAGCAACGCCAGCAACGAGGTGGCCGACATCGCCCGCCTGGTGCAGCACGCCCACCGCTACCACGCTCGGGTGTTCACCACGCTCAACACCATCTTGCGCGACGACGAGCTGGAAGGTGCCCGCACGCTGATCTGGCAGCTCTACGACGCCGGCGTGGACGCCCTGATCGTGCAGGACATGGGGCTGTTGGAGCTGGACCTGCCCCCCATCCAGCTGCACGCCAGCACGCAAACCGACATCCGCACGGTTGAAAAGGCCAAGTTCCTGCAAGACGTGGGCTTCAGCCAGATCGTGCTGGCCCGCGAACTGACGCTGCCCCAGATCCAGGAAATCGCCGACGCCACCCACTGCGCCATCGAGTTCTTCATCCACGGCGCCCTGTGCGTGGCCTACAGCGGCCAGTGCTTCATCAGCCACGCCCACACCGGCCGCAGCGCCAACCGGGGCGATTGCTCCCAGGCCTGCCGCCTGCCCTACAACGTGACCGATGGCGCCGGCCAGGTGGTGGCCTTCGAGCAGCACGTGCTGTCCATGAAGGACAACGACCAGAGCGCCAACCTGCGCGCCTTGATCGACGCGGGCG
>CANBQJ010000132.1 GCA_947371645.1 Burkholderiales bacterium
GATGCCCAATACCTCAAGGACGTGGCCGACGAGGCCCACCGCCTGGTCGAAGACCAGTACCAGATCTTCAACGAGGTGGTGGGGCCCTCGCTGCGCCACGCGGGCATCTACATCCTCAACCACGCGCACCGCAACGAGGCCCAGCGCACCTGGGTGGCCGACTTCTTCCACAGGCAGGTACAGCCCCTGCTGGTGCCCATCGGGCTGGACCCGTCACACCCTTTCCCGCAGGTCGCCAACAAGACGCTGAACTTCATCGTGCGCTTGGGGGGCCGCGACGCCTTCGGGCGCGACAACGACATCGCCATCGTGCGCATCCCGCGCGTGCTGCCTCGGGTGATCCGCGTGCCGCCAGACATCGCGCACGGCACACAGAGTTTCGTGCTGCTGTCCAGCGTCATCCGCTCGCACCTCGATGAGCTGTTCCCAGGGCGCAAGATCGAGGCCTTCTCGCAGTTCCGGCTGACCCGCGACTCCGACATCGACGTCGACGAAGACGACACGACGGACCTGCGCGTGGCCCTGCGCTCCAAGATGAGCACGCGCCAGTTTGGCCAGTCGGTGCGCCTGGAGGTGGTCTACAACTGCCCCAAGGACTTGTCCGATTTTTTGCTGGAACAGTTCGGCCTCTCGCACCAGGCGCTCTACCAGGTCAACGGCCCCGTCAACCTGGTGCGCCTCACGCAGTTGATCGACCAGGTCGACACCAACAACCTGCGCTTCCCGCACTACGAGCCGGGCTGGCCCGTCAGCCTGCCCACCACAGGCATGCTGGACCACATCCGCCGCCACGACTGCCTGCTGCACCACCCCTTCGAGTCTTTCGATGCCGTGGTGCAGTTCTTGCGCGAGGCCGTGGAAGACCCGGATGTGCTGGCCATCAAGCAGACCATCTACCGCACGGGCAGCGAGTCCGTGCTGATGGAGCTGTTGCTCGAAGCCGTGCGCCGTGGCAAAGAGGTGCTGGCCGTGGTGGAGCTCAAGGCCCGCTTCGACGAAGAGGCCAACATCAACTGGGCTGAACGCCTGGAAGCCCTGGGCGCACAGGTGGTGTACGGCATCGTGGGCCTCAAGACCCACGCCAAGATGATGCTGGTGACCCGCCGTGAGGGCAACCGCCTGCGCCGCTACGCGCACCTGTCCACCGGCAACTACAACCCGCGCACGTCCAAGCTCTACACCGACGTGGGCTACCTCACCAGCCACGCCGACATCACCGGCGACGTCGACCGGCTCTTCCAGCAGCTGGCCAGCCTGTCCACAGTGCAAAAGAGCAAGCAGCTGATGCTGGCACCGCTGGCCATGCACCAGCAGTGCCTGGACTACATCGCACGGGTGCGCGACGCCTGCAAGGCCGGCCTGCCTGCACGCATCGTCATCAAGTGCAATGCCTTGACCGACGAGCGCCTGATCCACGCCCTGGTGGAAGCCGGCCGCGCTGGCGTGCAGGTCGACTTGATCGTGCGCGGCGCCTGCGTGCTGCCGCCAGGCGTGCCTGGCCTCACGGACAACATCCGGGTGCGCTCGGTGGTGGGCCGCATGCTGGAGCACACGCGCGTGCTGTATTTCAGGTGGGGTGAGGGCGACCACGATGAGGTGCTTTACCTGTCCAGTGCCGACTTCATGAACCGCAACATGACCCGCCGCATCGAGGCGGCCTGGCCGGTGCGCGATGTCGCCTTGCGCCAGCGCGTGATCGACGAGTGCCTGGTGCCCTACATGCTGGACACACAAGACGCCTGGCAGCAGGGCGCAGACGGCCGCTACACCCGCGTCGAGCCCGGCTTCAAGCCGCCATTGAGCGCCCAAAAGGCCTTGATGGACCGCTACCGCGCGGTCAGCTGAGGCCGCCATGGACCTCATCCTCTGGCGCCACGCCCAGGCCCACATGGGCCCACCGGGCTGGTTGCCGGACGAGGCGCAGGCCGGCCTGATCGCCCAAGGCGGGCGACCGGAACTGAGCCACGCGCAAGACCTGGCCCGCTGCCTCACGCCCAAAGGCGAGCGCCAGGCCGAACGCATGGGCGCCTGGCTGAACCAGCGTCTGCCGGCGTCCACCCGGGTGCTGGCCAGCCCTGCGCAGCGCACCCGGCAGACGGCCGCAGCGCTGGGGCGTGAGTTCAAGGTGCTCCATGCCCTGGACCCGCAAGGCGAGGTGGGCGCCTTGCTGCAAGCGGTGCGCTGGCCTCGCGCCCGCGACCCCGTGCTGGTGGTCGGGCATCAGCCCACGCTGGGCCTGGTTGTGGCGCAGCTCATGACCGGCCAGGAGGCGCTGCTGGGCGAGCCCTGGTCCATCAAGAAAGGGGCGGTGTGGTGGCTCAAAGGCCGCGAGCGCGATGGCCGCTGGCAGCTGAGCCTGCATGCCGTCCAGAACCCCGATTTCCTGTAAAGCCTCGTGCGCCCGGTCCTGCCTCAAGAAGGCCTGGGACAGCTTGGCCATAATGGCGGCATGCGTGCCCCGCCATCAGACAGCCACTTTCAGCACCCCGTTCGTGTCTACTGGGAAGACACCGACGCCGGCGGCATCGTCTTCTACGGCAACTACCTGAAGTTCATGGAGCGCGCCCGAACCGAGTGGCTGTCGTCACTGGGTTTCGGTCAGGAGAGCCTGCGTGCCTCTGGCGAAGGCATGTTCATCGTCGCCGAGACCCGGTTGCGCTACCTCCAGCCTGCCCGCCTGGACGACCGCCTGATGGTGACCGTCAAGCTGGTGGAGCGGGGGCGGGCCAGCATGCTGTTTGCGCAGAACGTCTGGCGCGACGACCTCTTGCTGACCGCGGGCGAGGTGCGCATCGGATGGGTGCAAAAATCGGCGGATGGCGGCCTGCGGCCGGGGCGCATGCCCGCAGCCATCCTGGCCGTGCTGCCCGAAGCCAGCCCCACTGCCGACGTGATCGCAGCAAGCTCTGCGGCTTCTGCCCCTTCTTTCCCCGTCTGAACGGAGTTTCCCCCTCATGAACCAAGACCTGTCCATCATCACCCTGGTGCTGCACGCCAGCCTGGTGGTGCAACTGGTGATGGCCTTGCTGTTGCTTGTGTCCCTGGCCAGCTGGAGTGTGATCTTCGCCAAGCTGATGGGGCTGCGCCGCGTGCGCGACGACAACGAGCGCTTCGACCACGAATTCTGGGCTGGGCGCACCTTGCAGGAGCTGTTTCAGGACGCCGCGCGAGGCTCGGGTCCCAACTCGCCGCAGGAACGCATCTTCGTGGCCGGCATGCGTGAATTCATGAAGCTGCGTGAGCGCCGCGTGGTCGAGGTCTCCTCGCTGCTGGACGGCGCACGTCGGGCCATGCGCGCTGCGTACCAGCGCGAAATGGACGTCATCGAGGCCCGGCTGGACTTCCTGGGTTCGGTCGGCTCGGTGTCGCCTTACATCGGCCTGTTTGGCACCGTGTGGGGCATCATGCACGCCTTCACAGGCCTGGCCAACATGCAGCAGGTGTCGCTGGCCACGGTGGCGCCCGGCATCGCCGAAGCGCTGGTGGCCACGGCCATCGGCCTGTTTGCCGCCATCCCTGCGGTGCTGGCCTACAACCGCTTCGCACGCGACATCGACCGCATCGCCACCCAGATGGAGTCCTTCGTCGAAGAGTTCTCCAACATCCTGGCGCGCAACGCCATGCCCGCGCCGGCCAGCGACCCTGGTCGGCCCAGTCAGATGGGGCGCTGACACCATGGCCGAAGTCAACCTTCGAAGTGGTCGCCGGCGCCGCACGCGCAGCGAGATCAACATGGTCCCGTTCATCGACGTGATGCTGGTGCTGCTCATCATCTTCATGGTGAGCGCGCCCCTGCTGCCTACCGGGGTGGTGGACCTGCCGTCCATCGGCAAGGCCCGCAAGGCGCCGGAGAAGGTGGTGGAGCTGGTGCTGGAAGGCGAGGACAGCGTGCGCCTGCGCATCGACCGCAAGGACGTGGACACCTTGTCCGTCAAAGAACTGGTCGCTCGCGTCAAACCGCTGCAAGACGATGCCGAATCCGGGCCGAATGCGGTGCCGGTGATCATCAGCGCCCGCAAGGACATCCAGTACGCCTGGGTGGTCAAGGTGATGGACGCGCTGCAAAAAGGCGGCGTGGTGCGCGTCGGCTTGTCTGTCCGCACCACCGGCGGCTGAGGAAGGGCACAGATGGCCTGGCAGGGCTCACCCATGAAGGCGCAGGTACTGGCCGTGGCCGGCGGCCCCGCGCTGCGCCCGACCGAGCCTGACGCCTGGGGCCCCGGCATGCTGCTGGCGCTGCTGGCGCACGTGCTGCTGGTGGCCGCGCTGGCCTGGGGCGTGAACTGGCGCAGCCACACCGAGGACGCGCAGGAGGCCGAGCTGTGGTCGGCCATCCCCGAGGCTGCCGCGCCGCCGCCCGCGCCGCTGGAGGTGCCCCAGCCCGTGGCCCCGCCGCCTGTCGCAGAGCCGCCACCCGAGGTGGCCGAGCCCGTGCCCGACCTGATCATCGCCAGAAAGCCCGTGAAAGAGCCCAAGGCCAAGCCTGAGCGCAAGCATGTGGAGCCCCGAGAGGTCTTCGATGTCACGCCGCCCAAGCCCCGCAAGGTTGACCCCACCGACCCTCCAGCCGATGTGAAGGCGCGCCAGCTGAAAGAGGCCAAGGAGGCGAAAGAGGCGAAAGACAAGGCGGCGCGTGACAAGGCCGCGCAAGACAAGCTGGCCAGGCAACAGGCACAGCAACAGGCCGAGCAGGCGGCCGCGGCCCTGGAGGCCCAGCGGGTGCGCAACCTCAGTGACATCGTCAAGCGCGCGGGCGGCGGGCAGGGCAGCCCCAACGCCAGTGGCCAGGCGGCACGCAGCTCAGGCCCCAGTGCCGGCTACCGAGGGCGCCTGATCGCTTTGTTCAAGCGCAACATCATCAACCTGGCGATTGATGAGGTGCCCGGCAACCCGGAAGCGGTGGTCGACCTGGTCATGGCGCCGGACGGCACCATCCTGTCCAAGACCTTGCGCACGCCTTCCGGCGTGGCATCCTGGGACGAGGCGGTGCTGAGGGCCATCGATCGCACGGAGATCCTGCCGCCCGACGAGACCGGCAAGGTGCCGTCGCGCATGACGATTGGTTTCCGGCCCAGGGACAATTGAACTGGCCAGAGCCGGAGCCGGCTGGCCTGCTCAGGCCATTTTTCGTGCCCCTTGCAGCCAGCCACGCCGAAGGGCCTGTGCGAACCAGGCGCCGAAGTCGAAGGTGGCGGACGCCTGGCTCAGGGCCTGACCCAAGCTGACCTCGGGCAACATGAGGCTGGCCATCCACGCGGTTTCGGCCGGGCTCAGCAAGGCCTGTTGCACGCCAGGTGGGTGCGCCTCGCCGGCCTCGGTCGTCGGTTCAGCCGCGTCAGCCCACCACAGCACCACGGCCTGCTCACCACCAGCTGCGCCCTCCAGGGCCAGGCGGGCCGCCTCCGCGTGCTGGTCGGCCGGCAACTGATGGGCGCGCCACAAACCGTGCACCGGCCAGCTGGCGCGCAGCAGCGCCACATGGGGCTGAAGCACCAGCTGCGCCTGGCCGGGGTCCAGGGTGCTCAAGCTGTGCAGGCTGTCCACGTCCAGGGGCAGGGTGGGGCCGCGTTCACAGCGGTGGCGGGCCCAGTCCAGGCGGGCGGTGTCAGGCAGCCAGGGCCATGCGCGCAGCTCCTCCCGGTCAGCCAGGTGCGAGGCCAGCATGCCACCCCATTCGCCCAGGTCGCCTCGCTCGGGTGGGTGCTGCCGCCACAGCGCGGCGGCCAGCGCGGCCATCGCGTCGTCACCCAGCATGGCGCCGACGGTGGGGTAAGCCGCGAGCAGGGCGCGCCGGGCGCAGGCTTGCGCGTGCCGGTGGTGTGCGGCCAGGCCATCTTCGGTGGCTGGGGCCAGCCCCGCCAGGCGCAGGTCGTCCGAGGTGTCTGCCGATGCCGGCGCCCACAGCAGCCTCAACAAGGCCGCCTGGCGTTCGACCTCAGAAGCCGGCGTCCGGCTTGCCATCTTCGCCTTCTTCATCCTGCCAGGCCACAGGGGCCATCACGGCCTTCAAGGCCTGGGCAGCCAGGCGGGCGTCGTCCAGCAGCACGGCCAGCGGCGGCAGGTCGGTGTCCCACTCGATGAGGGTGGGGCAAGGGCCCAGGTGGTCCAGCGTGGCCTCGTACACGGCCCACACCGTGGGGCTCACCCGCTGGCTGTGGTCGTCGATCACCAGGGCGTCGGCGGTGGCTGGCCAGCGGAAACCCGCCAGGTGCACCTCGCTGACCACGCCGGGTGGCAGCGACCAGACCCAGTCCATGGCTTCGGCCTGGGCCTGGGCCAGCGCGGCCTGCTGGCCCATGAAACCGTGCGCGGCTTCACCATGCTGGCGCCGGTAGCGGTTGATGCCGTTGACCACCAGGTTGTTGAGGTCCAGCAGCAGGTGACAGCCGGTGCGGCGGCAGACCTCCATCAGGAAGTCGGTCTCGGCGATCTGGTCGTCCGCAAAGGCGATGTAGGCCGACAGGTGTTCGATGGCGATGGGCCGCCGCAGCCGGTCCTGCACCTGGGTGATGTTGCCCGCCAGGATGTCGACTGAAGCGGGCGTGAAGGCCAGGGGCAGCAGGTCGGCGGCGTGGACCGTGTTCACACCGTCCGGCTTGCCGCGCGCAAAGGCTGCGTGGTCCGACACCCGCACCGGCTGCACGGTGTTCACCAGTTCGGCCAGGCGGTCCAGGTGCCAGGGGTCGATGCCCGCTGCGGCTCCCAGAGACAGGCCCACGCCGTGCAGGCTGACGTCGTAGTGCGCCCGCAGGCCCATCAGGCCTTGGCGCGCAGGCGCATCACCGCCAAAGAAGTTCTCCGAGTGCACCTCCAGGAAGCCCAGTGGCGCGCGCAGGGCCAGCAAGGCCGCCGCGTGCGGCGCCCGCAGGCCAATGCCGGTGAGGGACTCAGGTCGGGGCGGGGTGGGGCGCATGCCTGAGCCTGGCCGGCTTCACTTGCCCGCTTTGGCCAGAGCAGCCTTGGCCGCTTCGGCGCTCAGGCCGCCCATCTGGGCACAACTGCCCTTGGGCACGACCTTGAACTCGGCGGGTGACTTGTCTTCGGTGGCCTCGCCGGCGCAGCTGTGGGTGCCGCTGAGGTTGGCACAGCTGTTGTCGCCCGCCTTGGCGACGCCGTAACACTTTTCCTTGCCGCGCTTGGCCGCCGCCTTGTCGCTCATCTCGTGGGCATGGGCGGGCAGAAGCCCCAGGGCCAGGGCCGAAGACAGGGCAGCGTGGAGGACGTGGCGTGCGTTCATGGCGTTGACTTTGAAGGATTGCGACCGCATTGTGCGCCTTTTGCGCGTTTCTACAGGGGCGGTGCTGCCTAGGATGAACGCTGCCCTGGGTGCGCGCAAGCCGAGGGCCGCCCCGAGAGGATCGCCATGGCCCCAGATCACCCGCACACGCCGTCCACCACCCCGGACATCGACCCCACGCCCGCCGCCGAACCTTTCGGCGACACCGTGGCCGACGCCCTGCGCGAGTCGCCCCCCGCCGGCCCGTGGATGTGGCCCATGCCCCCCTACGCCTGCTATCCCGCTCCCCGCGAGCAGCGAGAGCACGAGCCCTGCCAGGTGGTGGGGCTCAACGGCCGCCAGATCCATGCGCGGCTGAACTTCTTCGTGCCATCGGAGCGCCTGGCCCACATCCAGGTGCCGCCTGCACGGACCACCATGCCCTTGCGTTTCGCGCAGTTCCAGTCCCTGCTGCTCACCCAGCCCATCCGCACCTTGCCCGTCGTTGGCCAGGGCGTCGACGAGGCCCAGGAGGACCTGCTGCAGCACCGCCCCTTGAACACCTACCGGGTGCACCTGGTGGCCGGCGGCTTTGTCGAAGGCCAGACCGTGGGCCACGTTGACAACGTCCTGGGCCTGTTCCTGTTCCCGCCGATGGACGACGCGGGCAGCGTGCAGCGCCTGTTCATCCCGGCGGAAGTCATGGCCAGTGTGGAGCTGGGCGAGCGCATCGGCCAGGCGCTGGTGGAGCAGGAGGCGCTCACCCTGCAGCAGGTGGACGCGGTCGTGGACCTGCAAGACCGCATGCGCCGGCAAAAGCTGGGCGACGTGCTGCTGACGCAGAAGGTGGTGACGCCACCGCAGCTGCTCGATGCGATCGCGCAGCAAAGCAAGATGCCCATGGTGCGCATCGGCGAGACCCTCATCGCGATGGGCCTGATCACCGAACTGCAGCTGCACGAGGCCCTGAGCCAGCAAAAGCTCGACCGCACGGTGCCGCTGGGCGAGTTGCTGGTGCGCCTGGGCCTGGTCACCCGGCAAGACCTGATGTACGCCTTGGCCCGCAAGATGGGCTACCCCCTGGTCGACCTGGACAAGTTCCCCGCCGACCCGGACGCGCTGTACAAAGTCCCCTTCAACGTGGCGGCCCGCCTGCGCGTGGCGCCCCTGTTGCTGCGCGACGGCACCCTGGTCGTGGCCCTGGAAGACCCCAGCCGGCGCAACGTCATGGCCGAGCTGGAGTTCATCACCCAGTGCAAGATCGTGCCGGTGCTGGCCAACCAGAGCCAGCTGGAATGGGCCATCCGCGACGCCTACGCCAAGCTGGGTGCCGACGTGGCCTCGGTGATGTTCACCAGCTTCCCCGAGCCCGAGCTGGACCTCGATGCCTTGGATGCCGGCAAGCTGGTGGAGGACATGGAGAAAGAGGGCAACGAGGCCAATGAAGACGAGCGCCCCGTCGAGCAAAGCGACAACTCCCTGGTGCGCCTGGTCAACACCATGGTGGTGGAGGCCTACACCCAGGGCGTCTCCGACATCCACATCGAGACCTACCCGGGCCGCGAAAAGCTCAAGATCCGTTTCCGCAAGGACGGCGTGCTGGTGCCCTACCTGGAGCTGCCGCACAACTACCGCAGCGCCATGATCTCGCGGCTCAAGATCATGTGCGACCTCGACATCTCCGAGCGCCGCAAGCCCCAGGACGGCAAGATCAACTTCTCACGGTACGTGCCCCAGTACCGCCTGGAGCTGCGTGTGGCCACCATCCCCACGGCCAACGGCCTGGAAGACGTGGTGATGCGCATCCTCAGTTCGGCCCGCCCCCTGCCGCTGGACAAGCTGGGCCTGAGCGAGACCAACCACACCCGCCTGCGCGAGGCCCTGGAGCGCCCCTACGGCATGATCCTGTGCGTGGGCCCCACCGGTTCCGGCAAGACCACCTCGCTGCACTCGGCGCTGAGTTACATCAACGTCGCCGAGCGCAAGATCTGGACGGCCGAAGACCCGATTGAAATCACCCAGCCAGGCCTGAGACAGGTGCAGGTCAACCCCCGCATCGACTGGACCTTCGCCAAGGCCCTGCGCGCCTTCCTGCGGGCCGACCCGGACGTCATCATGGTGGGCGAAATGCGCGACCCCGAGACCGCCGGCATGGGCATCGAGGCCTCGCTGACCGGCCACCTGGTGCTGAGCACCCTGCACACCAACAGCGCGCCGGAGACCATCACCCGGCTGCTGGACATGGGCATGGACCCCTTCAACTTCGCCGACTCGCTGCTGGTGGTGCTGGCGCAACGCCTGGTGCGCCGCCTGTGCCCGGCCTGCCGGGTGAGCGAGCCAGCGCCGGACGACTGGCTGGACGACGTGATCACGGAATACCAGTACGCCTTCACACACCTGCACGGGCAGCTGCAGGACAGGCCTTTGCCGCCAGAGTGGCGGGCCGAGGCCTTGCGCGCTGACTGGGCCCGGAGGTTGGGCCAGAACGGCCGCATCCTGCGCTGGCACTGCCCCGGATGTGACGAATGTCACCGCACTGGCTACAAAGGCCGTGCAGGCATCCACGAGTTGCTGACGGTGAGCCGAGAAATGCGCCGGCTCATCCAGACGGGCGGGCGCTCGGACCAGCTGCAGCAACAGGGCCTGCTGGACGGCATGCGCACGCTGCGGCAGGACGGCCTGGAGAAGATGCTGGCCGGCGTCACCTCACTGGACGAGGTCCGCGCGCACAGCAACGCCTGAGCCATCCCGCAGATGCGCGGCCCGGGAATGTGTGCTCGCGCATACACGGGAACCCACAGGCCACGCACGCGGTCAAAAAGTGGAGTAAGGTAGTGCCAAAGGGGTCATCTGCCTTGTGAAACGCGGTCTCATTTCCGCATGCAAGGTGGTCGATTTCCACGATCTTTGGTGTGAAGGCGATGCTTGTGTGGTCGCGCCGGGTTCACCAGACGGGTAGCCGGCAGATCACGAAGCATCGAGGCGTCGAGTCG
>CANBQJ010000133.1 GCA_947371645.1 Burkholderiales bacterium
ACGTAGCGCGCCAGCGCGTCGCGGTCATCGATGCGGCGCACGCCGAACCCACACCAGCCCAGGTCGGGCTTGACGGCCAGCGGGTAGCTCAGCCCCTGTCGCGCCATCGCCAATTCCGCCTCGACCACCGACCCCGGCCCGCTGATGTCGACCGAGGTGGTGTTCGCGGTGGCCGCCCGCGCGCACCCGCCCATTTGTCCCATCTGGGCCAGGTACTCCATCTTGCCCTCGCCCACCAGCCCGCCGGCCGTGATCCCCGGGTTGGCGCAAGACGGCAGCGTGATCGACCGGTGCAGGAGCGCCAGGCCCAGCCACTGCGCCACCATGGGCACCAGGTTCAGCGACTTGGGCAGGCGCTCAAGCCGGCCCAGCCTGGCGGCGGCCGGCGCGCTCGCGGCGTCGCTCGACGTGGTGGTCGGTGCGGTGGTCGGTGTGGTGGTGACGCCGCTCATGCCCAGGGTGCCGCCGCGCGCACGATGCTGTAGTCGATGGGCTTGAAGGCCCCGTTGTTCGACAGCTCCGCCGAGCAGGCCGTCAACCCGCAGACCAGGTCCATCTCGGCCCGCAGTTCGATGAAGTCACCCGCCCGGGATGCCGGTGGCAGCACGCGCACGGCGCCACCGGCGTCCACCACCACATTCATGAAGATGTTGAAGGTGGTGGCGATCTGCTGCGGCCGGATGCCGTGCGGCGCGAAGGCGATGCGCAGGTTCTCGAAGCAACTCGGGTGGTGGCCCTGCCAGTGGTAGAGCTTCTCGAACATCTCCTGGCTGCAGGGCGTCAGCAGGAAGTCGTGCCGGCCCACCGTGTCGGCGACGATGGTGAACATCGCCCGGCTGTCGTTGGCGTACAGCACATCGCCCGTGCTCAGGTAGATCTTGCTGGCGTAGTCGATGCTGCGGCCTGAGGACAGGCTGCAGGCGGGCTCGCCGTCCTTGAAGGCAAACAGGTCGGCCACCTGCTCGCCCAGCGGGTCGCAGACGCGCAGCACGTCGCCTGCGCGCAACTTGAAGGCGGTGCCGCACTGAGGCGCAATGCGCTCAGCAGGCAGCCCCAGCCGCGAGGGCGGCGCCACGCCTTCAACGTCCACGCGGCGCCCCGGGCTGAAACGGGCAGGCCCAATCGGCGCCCATCGCGCGGCCTGAATACTGCCGGGCTTCGGAGGCTTCGCCAAAGCCGGACAACTCCGGGTTGGCATCGCCCTGCAAGGCGACGTCCCGGGCCCGGATCAGGCGCTGCAGCCTGTCGTACTTGCCGCTGGCGCGCAACTGCACGAACTGGTCGTGGAAGTTGAACGCGATGCAGGGCACAGGCGCACGCCGGGCCAGGCGCGAGGCGTGCGGATGCAGCCCCACCACGAAGAACGCGCGGCCAGCGATGCTGAACGAGAACTCGGACGACGCAGGGTTGCTGCTCACGCCAGTCGCCCAGTTGAAGTCGCAGCGGTCGCAGCGGTGCAGGGCTTGCAGGTGGAGCCAGAGCCGCCGTTCGAAGTCCTGCTCATCCTCCACATCGTCATCGAAGAGCGCGATGCAGGTGACGGGCAGTTCGCCGGGGTCCGGGTAGGCCGCCGAGAACGCTGCCAGGGCGCCGCACAGCGATTGCAGTGGCGGGCTGGCGTCGTCGCCCAAGCGGCCGTAGCCGCCCATGTGCACGCGCCCCGTGTTGAAGGCAGAGCGCGCCCCCAGGCAAGGAAAGGCCTCGTCCAGCACGAAGGCTGCCAGGCGTTGCCCTGGGGCGGTGAGCATCACAGCAGCCACGCAGGTGTCGCCCTAAACCTGACCGCCACGCCTGCCGCGGTACCCGAACAGCAAGCCAGCGATGACCAGCACAGCCAGGATCATGCCGATGGGGCCCAGGCCCCATCCCATGCCCATGCCCCAATACACGCCGCCGCCACCACCCAGCAGCACCAGAAGCAAGATCACGAGAATCAGCGAGTCCATGTTGTCTCTCCTTGAACGACGAACCAGGATGCGCCACCCGGGCGCAACGTGAAGACGAGGCCCTCACGGGCCCGCACGCCAGGCCTCAAGGCGCGGCGATGGCCAGGTTGTTGTGAACCGCCTTGACCGACTTGACCTTGGTGGCGAGTTCCGTGGCGCGGTTGGATTCGTCCTTGCTGTTGACGGTGCCGGTCAGGTCGACGACGCCATGGTCGGTGCGGACACCGATGTTGCGCCCCTTGACCCACTTGTCTTCGGCAAACGCCGCCTTGACCTTGGTGGTGATGGCCGCATCGCCCATGTACTGCCCTGCGGTGTCCGTCGATGAATCTTCGGCCCAGGCCACTGCGGGGCCGAGCAAGGCGCCCAACAAGACCAGGGTGCCGACGATGGGGTTGCGCATGATGTGCTCCAGAACAGGTCAGCCGACCCGAGGTCGGCACGTGGCAACTGCCACCTGCACTCACCGTATGCGCTTGCCTGCGGCAGGTCTGTTCGCCGCCCCACACAGGCAGGGCCGCTCAGGCGGCCTGCAGCTCGAAGTGAAACACCTTGGCCATCACCTGCCAGCGCCCGTCCACCCGCAGCAGGGTCAGCAGGTCGGTGAAGTGCCTGGGCAGGATCGAACACTGCACCCGTGCCAGCGCCGTCACCGGCCCGACCAGCTCGATGGCGACGATGCGGTCGGTGCGCAGCTCGCCACGGCTGGCCGGTGAGGGCCGCTGGTCCACCAGCGCAAAGTAGGCCTCCATGCGCAGGCTCAGCAGGGTGCCCCCGGTGGCACAGGCATACAAGGCGTCCGGGTGGAAGACGCCCCGCAAGCGGCCCGTGTCACCGTGGTGCAGGCCATCGAAGTAAGCGGCCAGCACCGCTTCAAGCTCTGCAAACGCGGTCTTCATGGCTTGGGCTGTGCCACGTCAGCGGCCCGGGCCGCGGCCTCCTGGCGCAGCAAGGTGACGGCCTTGCCCCCAATGCCCCAGTTGTCGGTGTCCACCTCGTCGATGATGACGAAGGTGGTGGCCGGGTTCTTGTTCAGCACGCGCACCAGCAGGTCTGTGGCCCCCTGGATCAGCTCTGCCTTCTGCGCAGCCGTGACGCCTTCGCGCGTGATCTGGATGTGGACGAAAGGCATGGTGCGCCTCCTCTCAACCCAGCAGGCCTTCGGCCTTCATGGCCGCCTGCACCGCCGGCCGGCTGCCCACGCGCGCCAGGAAGGCCTGCAGGTGCGGCAGGTGCGAGAGGTCCAGGCCCACGATCTTGGCCCAGCCCGTCACGGTGAACAGGTAGGCGTCGGCCGCGGTGAAGCTGTCGCCGGTGAGGAAGGGCGTGTGGGCCAGCTGGCCGTCCAGCCATGCGTACTTCTTGCCCAGCAGCTGGATGATCAATGCCTTGGCGTTGGCATCGAAGGCCGGGCTGAACAAGGGGCTGAAGGACTTGTGCAGCTCGGAGGTGATGTGGTTCTGCCAGGACATCACGCGGTAGCGCGCCAGGCTGCCGGCGGCCGGCATCAGCGTGGTGTTGCCCGCCTGGTCGGCGATGAACTGGGCGATCACGGGGCCTTCGGTCAGGCGCTCGCCGTCGTCCAGCTCCAGAACCGGGACCTGGCCTTTGGCGTTGACCGAGAAGTAGTCGCCACCGGCAGACAGGACGTGCTTGGCCAGGTCGACCTTTTCCAGGGTGAAGGGCAGGCCTGCTTCACGCAGCACGATGTGGGGCGCGAGCGAGCAGGCACCAGGTGAGTAGTAGAGCTTCATGGATGACTCCGAGGTCAATGAACAGGATGCCATCGTATTCAGGATGCGAAGATCCACAAAGCTGCGATCATTCACAGCACCCTTTACACCGAGCGACGTAATCCTTCGCCCCCCATGCATCGCCACTTTGAAGACCTCAAGCTGGGCAGCATCGAGCTGTTTTGCAAGACCGCCGAGCTGCAGAGCTTCACGGCCGCGGCCAAAGCCACCGGGCTGACGCCCGCGGCGGTCAGCCGTTCTGTCAACCGGCTGGAAGAGCGTCTGGGCGTGCGCCTGCTGGTGCGCACCACACGCCAGGTGCGCCTGACGGACAGCGGGCAGTCGTACTACGAGCGCTGCCGCCAGGCCATCGGGCAGCTGGTGGAGGCCGAGCGCGAGGTCACCGGTGAGCAGCAGGTGCCCACGGGCCTGGTGCGCATGAGCCTGCCCACCTCCTACGGCCACCACCGCGTGCTGCCGGTGCTGCCGGCCTTCAGGGCCCTGTACCCCGGCATCACGCTGGACCTGCAACTCACCAACCGCAACATCGACTTCACGACCGAGGGCTTTGACCTGGCGGTGCGCGGTCGCTCGCTGCCCGACTCAGGCCTGGTGGCGCGCAAGCTCGAAGACGCTGAACTGGTGGTGGTGGCCACGCCGGCCTACTTGCGCAAGCGGGGTCGACCCACGACGCTGGCCTCGCTGCAGGGGCACGAGTGCATCCAGTTCCTGCTGCCCAGCACCGGGCAGCTCATGCCCTGGCTGCTGCGGCGATCGGGCGCGGACTTCGAGCACCTGACCCAAGGCGGCATCTGCTGCTCCGAAGACGTGCTGGGGGCGGTGACCCTGGCCCGCAACGGCGCGGGGCTGTTGCAGACCTACCGCTTCATCGTCGAAGAAGACCTGCAGCGGCGAACGCTGGTGGCCGTGTTGCCCGCGCTGGGGGGCACATCACGCCCCTTCTCGCTGCTCTACCCCGCACAACGCCACATGCCCTTGCGCGTGCGGGTGCTGATCGACTTCCTGCTGGCCAGCTGCGGTGCCCCAGCCCTGTGATCAGAAGTACTCGACCGTGGCGGGGCCGCCAGCGTGTGCCCCTCGCGGGCTGGCGTGGCCAGGTGCGGCCGACGCTTTGACCTGACGGGTGGGCACGTGCGCGATGGCGTGGCCGACATCGGTGGGCTCGTCCAGCTCGAAGCACCGCAGCACGGCCGCCAGGCGTTGCACCTCCGCCCGGAGCAAGGTGGACGACGTCGCAGACTGTTCGGCGATTTCGGTGTTGCTGCGGGTCAGCGCCGTGAGTTGCTGCATCGCTTGCGTCACGGCGCGCAGGCCGTCGGCATGGTCGGTCGAGTCGGAGCTGAGGTCTTGAAACAGCTTGCTGATTTTGCGCACGCTGTCGACCAGCTCGGAGATCGTCTGGCCTGTCCTGTGGACCAGCTGCGTGCCGGTGGTGATCGTGCCCGATGAGGTTTCGATGAGCGTCTTGATTTCCTTGGCCGCGACGGCGCTGCGCTGAGCCAGGCTGCGCACCTCGGCAGCGACGACCGCGAAGCCCTTGCCCTGCTCCCCCGCGCGCGCGGCCTCGACCGCGGCGTTGAGCGCCAGGATGTTGGTCTGGAAGGCGATGCCATCGATCACGGCGACGATGTCGGTGATGCGGGTCGATGCGGTCTCGATGTCGTGCATGTTCCCCACGACCTGGCTGACCAGCGAGCCCCCGGCGTCGGCCAGCGTGCCGGAGCGTTCGGCCATCTTCAGCGCCTCGGTCGCCGCCGCGTTGTTGCCGGCAACGATGACGACGATCTGGTCCAGCGTCATGGCCGAGTCAGACAGTTCGCGTGCGATCGCGTTGCTGCGCTCTTTCAGCAGCTCACCGCCTGTGGCGAGCTCCTCGCTGGCGTCCTGCACCTGGTGCGTGGTGCGCTGAATCTGCTGCAGCGCGTCGCTCATGCGCGACTGGGCCCGCAACAGGTTCTGCCCGGTGCTCGTCTGCGCGCTCAGGGTCGAGGGGTGCAAGCGGATCGGGCCGTCCAGGCCCAGGCTGTTGACAAGAGACTCCAGCTCTTGCCCGGCGCGGGCTTCGCTCTTCATCAAGGTCGCCAACTTGACGAGGAACAGGCACTGTGCGGCGACAAAGCCCGCATGCAAGACGATGCGCGTGAGGCTGGGCGCGCTCAGGCAATAGGTGCCCAGGCCAGCAGCCAGCATGCGGTCAAAGGCCAGGTGGTGCGCGGCAAACAAGGTGCCCGTGAACACGATGACGCGCCAGTCGCGGTAAGCGAGCAGGGCGCTCAGGGTGACGAACACATTGAAGTGAAATTCGAGCACGCCGCGCGAGAGGTGAATCTGCAGCGCGACCAGTGCGACCAAGGAGGCGCTGACCAGGAACCTGGACAGCCGAGGCGACCGCAGCAGCGTCAGCGCCACCAGGGCCGGTGCAGCGCACGGGGCGCTCCAGATCAAAGCCGTGTCGAGGTCGCCGAAGAAATAGCCCGTTGCGGCGGCCAACAGCACGTTGGCGCACACCACCGCGATCATCACCCGGTCGATGCGCGCATGGGCGTCCGGTGCGGTGCCCAGCTCTCGCGTGGCTTGTCGTGGGGCAGAGTCCATGGCATGCGAACTCGGTGTCAAAGCGGTCACGTCAAGAAGGGGCAAGAGAGGGTCCCTCATGATGCCCAATTCCTGGTCGGGCCATCATCGGATTTCCGGTCAGATTCAGAATCAATTCACGCAGAACCCATCTGGTCCACCACCAGTGCAGGCGAAACCGCCAGATACAGCGCGATACATCCTGCCCCCATGCGCACGTCAACTCGTGCCATGGTGCTTGCGTTGAACCCCAGGGCGCCCGCATGCGCATGGCGGCTTGGCAATGGCTTTGGAGTGACACGTGGACACAGAAACGATGAGCCTGCCAGCGGCAGCTTCAGATGCCCCAAGGCTGGCCAGCGCGCTGGGCCTGAGCACCTTGTTGACCGCCTGTGGCGGCGGAGGCAGTTCACCCAACAGCGCCGACGCCGCACCCAGTGGCTACCAGTACACCGCCGTCGGCAACGACCAGGAAGCCGCGCGCTTTTTGCTGCAGGCCCAGTTCTCGGCCAGCGATGCCGACATCGCTGCAGTGAAGGCGATGGGCTATGGGCCCTGGCTCCAGGCCCAGGTCGCCGCGCCCCTGGGCCAGACGGGCACGGCCTGGCTGGACAGCAAGGGCTACAACGTCATCACGCCCTTGTCGCGCAGCTACTTCAGCAACGGCGCGGCCGACAACATGATCTGGAACCAGCTCATGACCTCGCCGGACGCGCCACGCCGGCGCATGGCCCTGGCGCTGTCCGAGATTTTCGTGACATCGACGACGGTCATGACGGGCTACTGGCCCGCTTACGTCATGGCGGCTTACTGGGACGTGCTGTGCGCCAACGCCTTCGGCAACTACCGCACGCTGTTGGAGGCCATCACGCTCAACCTGGCGATGGGCAACTACCTCAACACCCGCGGCAACAAGAAGGCAGACGGCAAGGGCAGCGCCCCCGACGAGAACTACGCCCGCGAGGTGATGCAGCTGTTCTCCATCGGCCTGGTGCTGCTGAACCCCGACGGCACGCCCAAGCTGGACGCCAATGGCGCCACCATCGACACCTACAGCAACGCCGACATCACCGAAGTCGCCAAGGTGTTCACGGGCTACGACACCGACACCAGCCAGAACGCGCCGCTCACCGCCAACCAGGGCACGACCAGCGTCACCGACAACGTGCCGCAAACCACCTTTGCCCGCCTGCCCATGGTCCAAAAGGGCAACAACCATTCACCACAAGCCAGTGCATTCTTCCAGAACGTGCCGGGCGTGACGCCCGTGTCGATCGACGCCAACACGCCTGCGGCCACGGCGCTCAAGGCCACGCTGGACGCGCTGTTCAAGCACCCCAACAACGCGCCCTTCATCAGCAAGCAGCTCATCCAGCGCCTGGTCACCAGCAACCCCAGCCCCGCCTATGTGCGGCGCGTGGCCGCCGTCTATGCCGACAACGGCCAAGGTGTGCGCGGTGACCTGGGCGCGGTCTACGCCGCCATCCTGCAAGACAACGAAGCGCGTGCGCCGTCCGGCCTCACGGCCACAGAGTTTGGCAAGCTGCGCGAGCCCATGGTGCGCCTGGCGCAATGGGCGCGCACCTTCAATGCGCCCGCTGCGGCCACCGACTGGACCAAGCTGGGCGACCTGAGTGACGCCGGCACCCGCCTCGGGCAAAGCCCCCTGCGCTCGCCCACGGTGTTCAACTTCTTTCGGCCCGGCTATGTGCCGCCAGGCACCGCGCTCAGTGCGGGCACGGTGGTGCCGGAGTTCCAGCTGGTGAACGAGTCCAGCGTGGCCGGCTACCTCAACTACATGCAGAGCGCCATCGACACGGGCGTGGGCGGTGCCACCGGCCTGCTGGCGGCCTACACCGCCGAGATCGCCCTGGCGGAGCGCCCCAGTGCAGCCAGCCCCAGTGACCTGGTGAACCGCGTCAGCCTGCTGCTCAGCGGTGGGCAGTTGTCCAGCGCCACGGTGGGGACCATCACCACGGCGGTCGGCAGCATGGCGGGCACGGTGGCCAACAACGCCACCACCACCGCCACCAACCTGCGCAAGCGCGTGTGCGCAGCGGTGCTGATGGTGATGGCATCCAGCGAATACCTCATCCAGAAATAAGGGGCGACCATGTACCTGCTCAAGCCCGACCTCCACAGCCGCCGTGCCTTTTTGAAGCGCACCGGCCAGCTGGCCTGCACGGGCGCTGCCCTGCCCATGGCGCTGAACCTGGCCGCACTGGGTGAAGCCGCCGCCTTCAACAACCCCGGCGACTACAAGGCCCTGGTCTGCGTCTTCCTGTATGGCGCCAACGACTTTGCCAACACGGTGGTCACCCTCGATGACCCGAGCTACGCCCAGTACCTGGCCATCCGTGGTGCCTTCACCGCATCGGGCGGGCTGGCGCTGCCCAAGGCCGACCTGGCGGCCACGCAGCTCACCCCCACGGTCGCGCCCGTTGACGTGCTGGGCGTGACGCGGCAGTTCGCCCTCAACCCGGCCATGACCCGCCTGGCCACGCTCTTCAACGCGGGCAAGGCGGCCGTGCAGCTCAATGTCGGCCCGCTGGTCGTGCCGCTCACCCGCGACCAGTACAACAGCACCGACCACAGAACGTATCCGCGCCCACCACAGCTGTTCTCGCACAACGACCAGCAGTCCATCTGGCAATCGTCGTCGCCCGAAGGCGCCAAGATCGGCTGGGGCGGCAACATGGCCGACCTGGCCCTGTCCCTGAACACCCAGTCCACCTTCACCTGCATGTCGGTCACGGGCAATGCCGTCTTCCTCTCGGGCGACCAGGCCTTGCAGTACCAGGTGACCACCAGCGGGGCCGTGCGCATCAACTCGGCCTACGTCAGCCCGGCCAATGTGGCCAACAGCACCTATGGCTCCAAGGCCGTGACCACGGCCCTGCGCGCCCTGGTGCAGCAGACGGGCACACACCAGCTGGAGAACGAATACAACAAGGTGGCTGCGCGCTCCATCGCTTCGGAAGGGGCCGTCACGTCGGCGCTGGCCAGCACGACTGCGACCACGTTCACCTTCCCCAGCGGCAATTCGCTGGCCGACCAGCTCAAGATGGTGGCCCGCCTCATCAGCGCACGCAGCACCCTGGGCGCCAAGCGTCAGGTGTTCATGGTGTCGCTGGGCGGCTTTGACACCCACGACTTCCTGGCCCGCGACCATGGCGGCTTTCGCGATGCCAGCAACGCTATCATCCCCGGGCTGCTGGGCAAGGTGAGCGAGGCCATCGGGGCCTTCTACGACGCCACGGACACCATGGGCATCGCCGACAAGGTGACCACCTTCACGGCGTCCGACTTCGGGCGCACGCTGGCGTCCAACGGCGACGGCTCCGACCACGGCTGGGGCAGCCATCACTTCGTGGTGGGCGGTGCCGTCAAGGGCCAAGCGTTCTACGGCGTGGCGCCGCCGGTCAGCGTCAGCGACACCAAGACCGGCAACGCCTACAACCCGGAGAACCAGTGGCACGTGGGCCAAGGCCGCCTGCTGCCCACCACGGCGGTGGCCCAGTTCGGGGCGACCCTGGCCAAGTGGTTTGGCGTGGCGGACAGCGAGATGGCCAGCGTGTTCCCGAACATCAACAACTTTGCCGGGGCCTATTCATCCGGGTATGTGGGCTTCATGACATAAGGAGAGATCTGCCCAAGGGAAAGGGGCCGGGAGAGGGGCTGTCAGGATGAATTCAGCGGTCAGCGCATGAGTGCCCACTTCCCCAAAGTTGGTGGCAAGCGCAAGCTAGCATCTGCCATCAACGCTGTCGCTCGCGTGATCCCAAACAAGGAGCCCCTCCATGAGCACCACACTGGCCTACGCCGCCCACAGCGCCACCACCGCACTGGCCCCATTCAGCATCGAGCGCCGCGAGCCCGGGCCTGACGATGTGCAGATCGACATC
>CANBQJ010000134.1 GCA_947371645.1 Burkholderiales bacterium
GAGGTTGCACCCGGAGTCGTCGGTTCGATGAACGACTGCTTCATTTCCAAGCGGTCATCGGCTGGTCCGATCCTGAACGGCTGCTCCCAGCCTGTAGGGGTCATGGCTATCGGGGATCTTGGAGCGAAGGCTCGGCACGTTGGCGAGCGAGCTCGCTCAGGAGTTCAGAACTGACTGCAAAAAGTTCGAAACTCACTGAGAACCGACAATCCGCTTGTTTTTCAAATCGCGGGAATGCATGGCGCGGAACCATTTCCGCATTTAGCACTCTGAACCAGAGAGTGCTAACATCATCTGCGAAGGATTCCTCAACTGGAGCCGACATGACCCTGACGACCGCCCTTGCCCCCCGCGACCCTTTCAGTGTGGTGCCCTCTTTGGGCAACCTGGATGCGTACATCCGCTCGGTCCAGGCCATCCCCATGCTGGAGGCCGACGAAGAGCAGGCCCTGGCGCGCCGTCTGAAAGACCACGCCGACCTGCAAGCCGCCTCCCGCCTGGTGCTCTCGCACCTGCGCCTGGTGGTGTCGATCTCGCGCCAGTACATGGGCTACGGCCTCCCCCAGGGTGACCTGATCCAGGAAGGCAACGTCGGCCTGATGAAGGCCGTCAAGCGCTTCGACCCGGATCAAGGCGTGCGCCTGGTGAGTTACGCCATGCACTGGATCAAGGCCGAGATCCACGAGTACATCCTGAAGAACTGGCGCATGGTGAAGGTGGCCACCACCAAGTCCCAGCGCAAACTGTTCTTCAACCTGCGCTCGCTCAAACACCAGTACAAGGGGCAGGCCGATGACGCCCACGTGGGCCGCGCCGGCTTGTCCGAAGCCGAGATCCACCGCGTGGCCGCCGAGCTGTCGGTGAAGCCGGAAGACGTCATCGAGATGGAGACCCGCATGTCGGGTGGCGACGTGGCCCTGGACACCCCCGCCGACGACGACCACGAGTTCACCGTCACCCCGCTGGCCTACCTGGCCGACGAGGTGAACGAGCCCACACGTGTGATCGAAGCCCACCACCGCGACTGGCTGGCCTCGGACGGCATCCAGCATGCGCTGGCCCAGCTGGACGACCGCAGCCGCCGCATCGTGGAAGAGCGCTGGCTCAAGGTCAACGACGATGGCTCTGGCGGCATGACCTTGCACGACCTGGCGGCCGTCTACGGCGTCAGCGCCGAACGCATCCGCCAGATCGAAACCGCCGCCATGAAGAAGATGCGCAAGGCGCTGGTCGAAACGGCCTGAACGGCCTGATCACAGCGCGGGGGACGCCACGTCCCAGCCCGCATCGCGCACGGCCTGCTGGCATTGCGCCGCCTGCTCGAACATGAAAGCCTGCCAGCCCAAAGCACGGGCTGCAGCGATGTTGTGCGCGTTGTCGTCCAGGAACAGGGTCTGTGCCGGGTCGATGCCGAACTGGGCTTGCGCCGTGTGGAAGATGTCCTCGTTGGGCTTGACCTGCCCCACGTGGCAAGAAAACACCCCGTCTGCAAAGTGCCGCAAGAAGGCGTGCTCACGCTGCAGGTGCTCCGCATAGGGCGCTGGCATGTTGGACAGGAAATAAAGCGGGGTGCCGGCCGCGGCCAGCGCCTCCAGCCAGGCCACGCTGCCCTGCACGGCCTCCAGGTGCGGCGGGATGGCCGACATCAGGCTGTGCACGTCATCGGCCGCCAGGCCGGTGCGCCGCGTGATGCGGTCACGCACCTCGTCCCAGGGCAGGCTGCCCCGGTCGAACTCGGCCCAGTCGCTGCCCGGCACAAAGGACTGGAAGACCTGGCCTGCCAGGTCGCGTGCCTGCTCGTCGCTGGCTGCCAGGTGAGGCAAGACCTGCTGGATCAGCACCAAGGGCTGCCAGCGAAACAGCACGCCTCCAAAATCGAACACGACGGCCTGAGGGGTTTGCAAGGGCATGAAGGGTCCTGGAGGGGTGTCGGAAGTCGTGCGCAACGGAAGCGCTGTGGCGATCAGCTGCGCAGGCGCTGAACCAGGGCCGCCGTGGCCGCATCCAGGCCGGTGGTGTCGCCAGAGTTCAATCGGGGCAGGAGGTCCTTGCACAGGGCCTTGCCCAGCTCCACCCCCCATTGATCAAAGGAGTTGATGCCCCACAGCGCGCCGGTCACGAAGGTGCGGTGCTCGTGCAGCGCGATCAAGGCGCCCAGGCTGGCGGGCGTCAGGCGCTCCAGCAAGAGCACGATGCTGGGCCGGTTGCCAGGGAAGGTGCGGTCGCGGGCCAGTTCATCAGCGGGCAAGTCGGGTGCCGCGGTGGGCGCGGCTTCGCCCAGCGCCTCGTCGGTGCGCTTGCCCCACATCAGCGCCTGGGCCTGGGCCAGGCCATTGGCCAGCAGCGACTGGTGCTGGGCCTGCCAGTGGGCGCGCAAGGCCGGCGAGGCCGCGTCCACCATGGGCTGGCAAGGCTGCTTGACCAGCACGAACTCCACGGGGATGACGTCGGTGCCCTGGTGCAGCATCTGGAAGAAGGCGTGCTGGCCGTTGGTGCCTGGCTCGCCCCAGACCACCTCGCTGGTGGCCAGGCTCAGGGGCTCGCCATGGGCGTCCACCGACTTGCCGTTGCTCTCCATCACCAGCTGCTGCAGGTAGGCCGGCAGGCGGCGCAGGCCGTGGTCATAGGGGCTCAGGCAGCGGCTGCGGTAGCCCATCAGGTTGCGGTGCCAGACGTCCAGCAAGGCCAGTTGCACGGGCAGGTTCTGCGCCAACGGGGCCTGCGCAAAGTGCTGGTCCATCTCGTGGGCGCCGGCCAGCAGCGCGCGAAAATGCGCACTGCCCACGGCCAGCGCCAGCGGCAGGCCAATGGCCGACCACAGCGAAAAGCGCCCGCCCACCCAGTCCCAGAAGCCGAAGGTGGTGTGGATGCCGAAGGCCTGTGCAGCGGCCACGTTGGTGGTGGTGGCCACGAAGTGCGCGGCCACGTCCTGCCCGCCGTTTTCCACAAACCACTGGCGCGCGGCATGCGCATTGGCCATGGTTTCTTGCGTGGTGAAGGTCTTGGAGGCAATGACGAACAGCGTGTGTTGGGGCTGCAGGCGCTGCACGGTGCGCTGCAGGTCCTGCCCGTCCACGTTGGACACGAAGTGCGCGCGCACGCCCGGGTGGCCGTAGCCCTCCAGCGCCTGGCTGGCCATCTGCGACCCCAGGTCAGAGCCGCCAATGCCGATGTTGACCACGTCGGTGATCCGGGCCTGCGCATGCGTCTGGTCGACGAAGGCCAGCATGCGGTCCAGCACGCCATGCACCTCGTCGCTGAAGGGGCCCTGGCCCTTGGGTGCGCGCAAGGCCGTGTGCAAGGCCGCGCGCCCCTCGCTGCGGTTGACCACCTCGCCCCGCAACAGGGCGTCAAGGCGGGCCTCGATCTGGCACTCCTGCGCCAAAGCCATCAGGTGGCGCTGTGCGGTGAGGTCCCAGTGGCCCCGGGACAGGTCCCCGAAGACGTGCGGCGCCTGGATGCCCAGCCGGCTCACCCGCGCCGGGTCATGCTGGAACAGGCTGCGCAGGTCCAGTGTGCGGCCGTGGGCATGGTGGTGGCCCAGCAGCGCCTGCCAGGCCACGGTCTGGTCGCAACGGGGGGCCACGCCTGGCATCACCGGACTCAGGCCGCCACAGAGGCCGAAGGCGCCGAGCCGGCTTGCGCCAGGATCAGCGCATCCAGCTTGAGCGCGTCGGCGGCGAACTGGCGGATGCCCTCGGCCAGCTTCTCGGTGGCCATGGCGTCTTCATTGAGGGCGAAGCGGAACTCGGCTTCAGACAGCGGCAGCTCGGGCGCAGACACCGAGCCCGACGCAGCCAGGGCGCGGGTCAGGGGCTGGGCCGAGCCGTCGATGGCCTGCAGCTGTGCCAGCAGTTCGGGGCTGATGGTCAGCAGGTCGCAGCCTGCCAGGGCCTGGATCTGGCCGACGTTGCGAAAGCTCGCGCCCATCACCTCGGTGACCACGCCGTGGGCCTTGTAGTACGCATGGATGCGGGCCACGGACTGCACGCCCGGGTCTTGGGCACCTGCGTTGGCGGCTTCGTCCCAGCTGGTGCCAGCCGTCTTCTTGTACCAGTCATAGATGCGGCCCACGAAAGGCGAAATCAGCTGGACCTTGGCGTCGCCACAGGCACGGGCCTGGGCAAAGGCGAACAGCAAGGTCAGGTTGCAGCGGATGCCTTCAGCTTCCAGCTGGCGGGCAGCCTGGATGCCCTCCCAGGTGGACGCCACCTTGATGAGCACGCGGCTGCGGGGCACACCGGCGGCCTCATACAAGCCCATGATGTGACGTGCGCGGGCCAGGGTGGCGGCGGTGTCGAAGCTCAGGCGGGCGTCCACCTCGGTGGACACGCGGCCGGGCACCACCTTCAGGATCTCCTGGCCAAAGCGCACCAGCACGCGGTCCACCAGCTCGGGCAGGCTCTCGCCCCGGTGGGCGGCCACGACTTCGGCCAGCAGGGGCGCGTATTCGGCCTTCTGAACAGCCTTGAGGATCAGCGAGGGGTTGGTGGTGGCGTCCTGCGGGGTGAAACGGGCCAGTTGCAGGAAGTCGCCGGTGTCGGCCACCACGGTGGTGTGGGCCTTGAGTTGCTCAAGTTGCGAAGTCATGTTCCGGTGCAGGCACTGATCAATCTGTGACCCGGACATTCTCCGCTCAAAAGCACCCGGAAAGCGCCGAGCCAAGCGGGGGAATGCCGCAGATTGCGCGCGACACGACCGCCTTCAGGCCGACTGCAGCAGCCCGTCCACACCATACAGGCGCGCCAGCTCCACCAGCCTGGCAGGCAAGGATTGCACGGCAAACGCCCTGCCCTTGGCCCGCGCCATGCGCTGGCATTCCAGCAGCACCGCCAGTGCGCTGGAATCAAATTGCTTGAGCGCCGAGCCGTCCACCGTCAGCATGGCGGCAGCACCTTTGCTTTCGGCCGAGGCCTGCTCCAGCGTCTGCTTGAACAGGCTCAGCACATGGGGCACCTCGGCGTGGGTGATGACGGCCGGCAGCATCAGCATGGTGTCAGCCCGCCACCTTCTTGTTGGCCAGTTGCTTGTTGCGCTCGGACAGCTTGCCGATCAGGCCATCGATGCCGTTGGCATTGACTTCTTCGGCAAAGTTGCTCTGGTAGGTCTGCACCAGCCAGGCACCCAGCACGTTGACGTCATAGATTTTCCAGACCTCGCCCACCTTCTCCAGGCGGTAGTCCAGCTGGATGGGGTCGCCCTTGCCCTTGACCACGGTGCGCACGATCACCTCGGTGTCATCGGGGCGCGCGCGCAGGGGCTTGTATTCCACCACCTGGTCGCGGATCTGCGAAGCGGCACCCGAGTAGGTGTAGAGCAGCAAGGTCTTGAATTCTTCTTGCAGGCGCTTTTGCTGCTCCGGCGTGGCCTGGCGCCAACCGCGGCCCACTGCGGCGGCGGTCATGCGCTGGAAGTTCACGTGGGGCATGATCTTGTTGTCCACCACCACGGAAATCTTCTTCACGTCGCCGGCCTGGATGCTCTTGTCGGCCTTGACCGTGTTGAGCACATCGGTGGTCAGGGCCTTGATGAACACGTCTGGCGCCTGGGCGGCGGCCTGGGCCACAGGGGTCACGGGCGCTTCAGCGGCGCGGGCTTGCGGCGCGCCCAGGGCGAACAGGGCGGCAGCGGCCAGGGCGACAGCGGCCCAGTGCCCCTGGGCACGGCCAGACGGAGTCAAACGGGAGGTCGAGGAGGTGGTCATGATGGGTTTTCCTTTCAAGGTCACCGTGAAGCTTCAACGCGGCAGCGGCCTGCATGGCCGACACGGTGGCCCCAAGCCTGCCAATGGTCAAGGGGCCGATGCGGCTGGCCCCACTGCCGACGCGGCCGAAGCCGACGGTGCAGCAGACTCTGGCGTCTCGAGCAGGGGTGGCTCGTCTTCTTCGGGCGGGTCGCCCTCGTAAATCAGGTTCTGGCGACGCTGCAGGAAGGCATCGCGCAGGAATGCGTACTTGTCCAGCGCCACATCGTCGATCAGGTTGCCCGCGTCCAGCAGCGAAGCGCGCAGGCGCACGGCATCGGCCACGCGCAGCAGGTTGACCTCACGCGGGTAGGTGCCCAAGGTGGACATCGAGAAATACAGGTCGCCTGGCAGGCCGATGGAGTCACGCAAGGTCGACGGCCCGAGGAAGGGCCACACGATGTAGGCGCCTGGCTTGACACCCCACACGCCCAGGGTCTGGCCGAAATCTTCATTCTGGCGATCAAGCTGCATGTAGCTGGCCATGTCGATGGTGCCCAGCAGGCCGAAGGTGGTGTTGACCGTCACCCGGATCACGCCCAGGGTGCCGTCCTTGAAGCGCCCCTGGAAGAAGAGGTTGGCCGTGGACCAGACGTCCTTGAGGTTGCCCGCGAAGTTGTTGATGGCCGTGCGCAACGGCTCCGGCGTGATGGCCTTGTAGCCTTCAGCCGCCGGTTTGAGCACATAGACATCGGCTTTTTCGTTGAACGCAAAGACCTTGCGGTTCCAGCCTTCCAGAGGGTCAGGCTTGCCCGGGGAGGCGCAGGCGCTCAAACCCAAGGTCACCACCAGCGCTGCAGCCAGCGTCGTCGCCTTCAAGCTCATTTGCCGCCGTCCTTGGCGCCGTCTTTGGCACCGTCAGCAGCCTTGCTGTAGAGGAACTGGCTGATGAGGTTTTCCAGCACGATGGCCGACTGGGTGCTCTTGATGACGTCACCCTGGGCCAGGTTGGTCTCGCCATAGCCGGGCTCCAGGCCGATGTACTGCTCGCCCAGCAGGCCGGCGGTCAGGATCTTGGCCGAGGTGTCCTTGGGGAAGGCCACGCCCTTGTTGAGCGTGATGTCCACCTGGGCCTGGAAAGTCTTGCCGTCGAAGGTGATGGACTTGACGCGCCCCACCACCACGCCGGCGCTCTTGACCGCAGCCTGGGCCTTGAGGCCGCCGATGTTATCAAAGCGGGCGGTGACGTTGTAGCCCGCATCGAATGAGAAGGTGAGCAGGTTGCCGGCCTTCAGCGCCAGGAAGACGATGGCCGCGCCACCCAGCAGCACGAAGAGACCGACCCAGAAGTCGTGACGTTGGCTTTGCATGGTGTAACTTTCAGAGGGAGAACATCATGGCGGTGAGCACGAAATCGAGTGCCAGCACGGCCAGAGAAGCCATGACCACGGTGCGGGTGGTGGCCAGGGACACGCCTTCAGGCGTGGGTTGCGATTCATAACCTTGCAGCAGGGCCAGGAAGGTGACGGCCACGCCGAACACCAGGCTCTTGAGGGTGCCGTTGCCGACGTCGGCGAAAGCGTCCACACCGCTTTGCATCTGCGACCAGAAGGCGCCGTTGTCCACGCCGATCATGACCACGCCGACCACCCAGCCGCCCAACACGCCCACGGCAGAGAACACCGCAGCCAGCAAGGGCATGGCGATCACACCCCCCCAGAAGCGCGGGGCCAGCACGCGCTGAACCGGGTCGACGGCCATCATCTCCATGGCGGTGAGCTGCTCACCCGCCTTCATCAGGCCGATGCCGGCGGTGAGCGCGGTGCCGGCGCGGCCGGCATACAGCAGCGCGGCCACCACGGGCCCGAGCTCTCGCACCAGCGACAAGGCCACCATCAGCCCCAAGGCCTCGCTGGAGCCATAGCGTTGCAGCACGTAGTAGCCCTGCAGGCTGAGCACGAAGCCCACGAACAGGCCCGAGACCACGATGATGGCCAGCGAGTAATTGCCCAGGAAAAAGATCTGCTCGACGAGCAGCCGCGGCCGTCTGAGCACGGCACCCAGCGACAGCAACAAACGCAAGAGCAGCCGGGTGCTGTGGCCGACGTCGGTGATCTTGAGGCGCACCGCCTCGCCCACCCGAGTGGGGCTCAACCAGCCGATCATGTGCGCACCCCGAAGTCCTGCCCGGCCGTGGCCGCCGGGTAGTGGAAACGCACCGGGCCATCGGGCTTGCCGTACACGAACTGGTGCACCAGCGGGTCTTCGCTGGCGCGCATCTCATCGGGGCTGCCCTGCGCCACGATGTGCCCATTGGCCAGCAACACAACGTGGTCGGCGATCAGGAAGGTTTCTTCCACGTCGTGGGACACCAGCACGCTGGTCAGGCCCATGGTGTCGTTGAGCTCGCGGATCAGGCGCGCGGCCACGCCCATGGAAATCGGGTCCAGGCCGGCAAAGGGTTCGTCGTACAGCATCAGCTCCGGATCGAGCGCCATGGCACGGGCCAGGGCCACGCGGCGCGACATGCCACCCGAGACTTCGCTGGGCATGAGGTCGCGCGCACCGCGCAGGCCCACCGCATTGAGCTTCATCAGCACCAGGTCGCGGATGATGGCCTCAGGCAGCCGGGTGTGCTCGCGCAGCGGGAAGGCCACGTTCTCGAACACGGACAGGTCGGTGAACAAGGCGCCGAACTGGAAGAGCATGCCCATCTTGCGGCGCGCGGCCATCAGGCCCTTGGCGTCCAGCGAAGCGATGTCCTGCCCATTGACCAGCACCTGGCCCTTCTGGGGAGACACCTGGCGGCCGATCAGGCGCAAGACCGTGGTCTTGCCGCCACCGGATGTACCCATGAGTGCCACGACCTGGCCGCGAGGCACCTCGAGGTTGATGTCCTCGAGGATGACCCGGCTGCCGTAGCCGAAGGTGACGCCGCGCAGCGACACCATGGCGGTGGCTGGTGCATCGGGGGATTCGGGTGTGGAAGGCGTGTCTTGCATGGACAAAAAAAGAGGGCCGGAATACACCGGCCCTCGGATCATAGGCGATCAGCGTCAAGCCGGTCGCCGCCAACTTGGGGATGGCACAACAGCCCTGCGGCCATCTTTACCCCCTGCTGACAAAAGCCCAATCATCGTGGCAAGTTCGTGGCACCCATGAGGAAGGCATCGACCTCGCGGGCGGCCTGGCGGCCTTCGCGGATGGCCCACACCACCAGGGACTGGCCCCGGCGCACGTCGCCCGCAGCGAAGACCTTGTCCACGTTGGTGCGGTAGCCGCCCACGTCGGTCGAAGCCTTGGCGTTGCCTCGGCCGTCCTTGTCGACACCAAAGCCCGTCAGCATGGTGTCCACCGGGTTCACGAAGCCCATGGCCAGCAGCACCAGATCGGCCTTGAGGACCTGCTCGGAGCCGGGCACTTCGACGAACTTGCCGTCCTTGAACTCCACGCGCACGGTCTTGACGCCGGTGACCTTGCCGCCCTCGCCCAAAAATTCTTTGGTGGCGATGGCGAACTCGCGTTCGCAGCCTTCTTCGTGGCTGGACGAGGTGCGCATCTTGATCGGCCAGTAGGGCCAGGTCAGGGCCTTGTTTTCCTCTTCCGGAGGCTGGGGCATCAGCTCGAACTGGATCACGCTCTTGGCGCCGTGGCGGTTGGACGTGCCCACGCAGTCGGAGCCAGTGTCGCCGCCGCCGATCACGACCACGTTCTTGCCCGTGGCCATGATCTGGTCCTTGACCTTGCCGCCGGCGTTCACGCGGTTTTGCTGCGGCAGGAACTCCATCGCGAAGTGGATGCCGGCCAGGTCGCGGCCAGGCACGGGCAGGTCGCGCGACTGCTCGGAGCCACCGGCCAGCACCACGGCGTCGAAGTCCTTCTTGAGCTGCTCGGGCGTGACGGTGTCCTTGGCCCAGTTGGTGACCTTGGAACCCTTGGGCAGCTCGCCCACGATGGTGTTGGTCTTGAAGACCACACCTTCGGCTTCCATCTGCTTGACGCGGCGGTCGATGTGCGACTTGTCGAACTTGAAATCGGGGATGCCGAAACGCAGCAGGCCACCGATGGTGTCGTTCTTCTCGAACACCGTCACGCTGTGGCCGGCGCGGGCCAGCTGCTGGGCCGTGGCCATGCCGGCAGGGCCGGAGCCCACGACGGCAATTTTCTTGCCCGTTTTGACCTTGGGCGGCAGGGGCTTGATCCAGCCCTCGGCCCAGGCGCGGTCGACGATCGCGTGCTCGATGGACTTGATGCCCACCGGGTCGGTGTTGATGTTGAGCACGCAGGCGGCTTCGCAAGGCGCCGGGCAGACACGCCCCGTGAAGTCGGGGAAGTTGTTGGTGCTGTGCAGCACCTCGATCGCGTTCTGCCAGTC
>CANBQJ010000135.1 GCA_947371645.1 Burkholderiales bacterium
TCCCTGTGGCCACCCCAGGGCCCATCCTCACCTTGGGGGTGTCAATGCAACGGGGTGTAACGTGTTGGCGGCCTCGGGGCAACCAGCTTGACGCCTCCAGGTGCCGCACCTAGTCTGGCCGGATTCGCGCGCGCTGGAGGCCGACCCCAACCGCGCACCGCACCGAGGAGCACAACATGCAGAACCTGACCCCCGCCCAGACCGACGCCGTGCAAGGCGCCGCCACGAGCAAGGCACTGACCACCCTGATCGTGGGCGAAGAACACAAATTCACCACCATGATCTATGGTGAAGAAGGCCACCCGCCCAAGCCACCTGTCGTGACCACCCTGGCGCTGGGCGAAGAAGGCGGCCCCGTGACCACCTCGTCGACCGGCACCTCGGCCCTGGGCTCGTTCTGAGCCCTGTGCTGTGGATCGCCGGCGGCACGGCAGACCCCAATCTGCAGGCCCTGGCTGACGCTGCGCAGGCATTGGGTGTCGACTGGCTGGATGGCCGCGTGCCACCGGGCCACAGCCCGAACTTTCACTGGTCGCTGAACGAACAGGCCAGCGCGCAGCCCCTGCCCTGGGGCCTGCACACCTGGCCCCGCGCGGCCTTCTTCCGGCACGACGTGTTCGCCGCACTGGCCGACCCCCGCCCCGAGGTGAGCGATCGCGCCACAGGCTGGGCCGCCGCCATCGAAGGCTGGTTGCAAGCCCACCCGCAGGTTCGCCAGTTCAACGCCCGACAACAGCTGGTGGCCTACAACAAGCCGGCCAGCTTGCTGCGCGCGCAGGCGGCGGGCCTGCGCATCCCGCGCACCTGGGTGAGCAACGACGTGGCGCGGCTGCGTGAGGCGCAAGCCCTGGGCCCGCACATCGCCAAACCGGTGGCCGGCGGCGGGCATTGCCAGACGCTGGAGGACGCCCTGGCGCCCCTGGCACCGGCGCTGGCGCACAGCGCCATGCCCGCGCTGATCCAGCCCCGGCTGGTGGCACCGGAATGCCGCGTCTTCGTGGTGGGCCAGCAAGCCCTGGCCTTCGAGGTGCGCAGCCCCTCGCTGGACTACCGCGTGCACCAGGATGCCGAAGTCCACCCCATCGACCCGCCGGATGGCCTGCCGGCACTGCTGCGGCTCATGGCGGACTTCCAGATGGACTTTGGCGCGGCCGATTTCAAAACCGACCCGGACACCGGGCAATGGGTGTTCCTGGAGTTGAACACCTCACCGATGTTCGTCCGCTTCAACCAGGCCAGCGAAGGCCGGCTGTGCCGCGCCATGGTTCAGCACCTGGTGGGCTGAAGGCCTGAGGTGGGCCCCTCAGCTGGTGCCTGAAACCGCAGCGAGCGCCAGGGCCAGGTCGTCGTAGGCCCGGGCCTGGCCCGCCGCCACGGCGGGTGTGGGCGGGCGGGCTTGGGCCAAGGCCTCGCTCAAGGTGTCCAGCAGGCGCTGGGCGTCGCCCAGGCGAGGCAGCACCGGGCCGGCAAACAGCACCTTGCCGTGGTGGGTGACCATCAGCGTGGGGAAGGTCTCGACGTCCACGTCGCCTACCAGATCGGCCTCGTCTTCGATGTCGATCCAGCGGTAGCGGTGGGCTGGCAGCACGCGCTGCAGTTCGGCAAAGGTGTCGGCGTACTCGCGGCAGGTGCCGCACCAGTCGGCACACAGGCAGACCACGTCCAGCGTCATGGCGCGCTGCTCATCGGCAGGTGGGGGGGCGACTGCGGGCATGTGGCCATTGTCGCAAACCCCGGCAAGGGTGGCCGGCTTGCCTCGGCAAGACCTCAGGCCTCGTTGATGCGGATCCAGGTGGTCTTCAATTCGGTGTACTTGTCCAGCGCGTGCAGAGATTTGTCTCGCCCGTTGCCCGACTGCTTGTAGCCGCCGAAGGGCACGGTGATGTCGTCCTCGTCGTACTGGTTGACATGCACGGTGCCGGCGCGCAGGGCGCGGGCCACGCGGTGGGCGCGGTCCAGGTGGCCGCTCCAGACGCTGGCCTGCAGGCCGTAGGGCGTGCCGTTGGCGATGCGGATGGCCTCGGCCTCGTCCTGGAAGCGGATGACGCTGAGCACCGGGCCGAAGATTTCGTCCTGCGCGATGCGCATGTCGGGCTGCACCAGGTCGAACAAGGTGGGCTGCACGTAGACGCCACCGGTCTCGGTCATGACCTGCCGGCCGCCGCCCAGGCATTGCGCGCCTTCATGCACACCTTGCTGGATGTGGCCCAGCACCGACTGCAGCTGGGCGTCGTCGACCAGGGCACCCATGACGGTGGCCGGGTCAAGCGGGTCGGCGGGCTGGAAGCGTGGCAGCAGGGCCTGCACGCGGGCCACCACCTCGTCGGCCACCGAGGCCTGCACCAGCAGGCGCGAAGGCGCGTTGCAGCTTTCGCCCTGGTTGAAGAACAGGGCGCCGGCCACGGTCTCTGCGGCGCGGTCCAGGTCATCGGCATCCTCGAAAACGAGGAAGGCCGACTTGCCGCCCAATTCGTTGAACACGCGCTTGAGGTTGCTGCGGCCCGCGTAAGCCAGCATCTGCCGGCCCACCCGGGTGGAGCCGGTGAAACCCAGGGCGTCGACGTCCATGTGCAAGGCCAGGGCCTCGCCGGCCTCAGGGCCGAAGCCGGTGACCACGTTGAACACGCCAGGCGGCAGGCCCGCCTTGAGCGCCAGCTCGGCCATGCGCAAGGCCGTCAGCGGCGACTTTTCAGAAGGTTTGAGCACCACGCTGTTGCCGCAGGCCAGGGCCGGGCCCAGCTTCCAGGCGGCCATGATCATCGGGTAGTTCCAGGGGACGATGGCGCCCACCACGCCCACCGGTTCACGCTGGATCAGGGCCAGGCTATGGCGCGGCGTGGGCGCGATTTCGTCGTAGACCTTGTCGATGGCCTCGCCAAACCAGTTGATGCAGCGCGCGGCCAGGGGCACGTCCACGCTCAAGGCGTACTGGATGGGTTTACCCATGTCCAGGGTCTCCAGCAGGGCCAGTTCGTCCTTGTGCTGGATGAGCAATTCGGCAAAGCGCTGCAGCACCTTCTTGCGTGCGGCTGGCGCCTGCCGGGCCCACCGCCCGTCGTCGAACGCCAGGCGGGAGGCACGCACCGCGCGGTCCACGTCTTCGGCGCGGCCCCGGGCCACTTCGGCCAGGTGGCGCCCGTCGATGGGCGAGTAGCTGGCAAAGGTCTCTTCGGCCGCGGCGTCCACGCGCTGGCCGTTGATGAACAGGCGTCCCGACAAACGACCGTCGTGCCGGCCATCGGCGATCAGGGCATCAGCGCGATCTCGCCAGATGCGTGACTGGGGCGTAAAAGCGTCGACCATCGTGACCAAAGTCCTCAAAGATAGGGAGACATCCCCCTTACGCTAGGGACCTCGGGGGGATGTCGCAAAAGGTAACCGACTGCTAACATCGTCCCTGTAAAAATTGCATAAAACAAGCAGCCCGTCCAGAGGTTGCCACAACATGGATCAACCAGTAGGGACATCATGCCTGGGGTGTATGGATTGCCATTGAGGGCGTGCCGCCGGAAGAGAGCCTTCTGCACGCGCGCCTGCTGTGCCAAGGGGAGCCCATGAGCACATTGCCGACCCGCCCTCTTTTTTTAGGGGCAGGAGGGAATCGCTTTTTTGCGCAACTGCTGCCTGCCCAGGGGCAGTTCCGTGGTGCGGCCGTGGTCTGCCAGCCCTGGGGCCGGGAAGGCATCCAGACCCAGCGCATGATGCATTGCCTGTCGCGCGACCTGGCTGCCGAGGGCCTGGCCGTTTTGCGCATGGAACTGCCTGGCTGCGGTCACGGAGAAGGCGACGACTGGCAAGGACAGCGCGTGGAGACCTGGCTGCAGGCCATCCACGAAGGCATCGACTGGCTGCGGGCCCATGCCCGAGTGTCCCACGTGCACCTGGTGGGCTTGCGCACCAGTGCCGCCCTGGCCTGGCAGGTGGCCAGCAGCCGCCACGACGTGGCCGGCCTGGTGGCCATGTCACCCACGGTGAAGGGCCGCCTGTATGTGCGCGAGCTCACCATGCTGCAAAGCACCACGCCAGCCCGGTTGCGGGCCGATGAGTCGGTGCTGGAGGCCACGGGCTTCATCATGACCCCGGAGACCCAGCAGGCCTTTTCCGCCATCGACCTGATGACCGAAGGCCAGCCCGCACCCCGGGTGCTGGTGCTGCACCGCGACGACATGCCCGTGGACGCCCGCTGGGCTCAGCACCTGACGCAGATGGGGCCCGGCGTCACCCAGGGCGCGATCGACGACTACGTGGGTCTGCTGGCCGAAAGTGCACGCTTGCCAGGGCTGGCCCTGAAGCAGATCGTGGCCTGGGTGAAGGCAGACCGACTGACCCAGGTGAATGACGCCAGCGCCCTGCCTGCCGTGGCGCAGCTGGACCCGGATCGGCTGTCTGCCATGACCGTGTTGGTGGGGCAGACCCGTGTCCACGAACAGGCCTTGTTCATCCCGGGCAGCACGCCCATGTTTGCCATGTGCACGCAGGCGGCATCGGTGGCCCAGGGCGCACAGGCGCCGCGGCGCGCCATCCTCATGCTCAACGAAGGTGCCAACCCGGTGGTGGGGCCTCAGCGCATGTGGGTGCAACTGGCCCGTGAATGGGCGGCCCAAGGCTACACCGTGCTGCGTGCCGACCTCACCGGCCTGGGCGACAGCCCCGCGCGACCCGGTGAAGAAGAACGCAACATTTACAGCAATGTGGTGGTGCAGGACATGAAGCAGGCGCTGGACCACCTGCGCAACAAGCTCCACGCCCAGGACATCACGGTGCTGGGCTTGTGTTCTGGCGCGTACCATGGCTTCCTCGCAGCGGTCAATGGCCTGCCCATAGACCGCGCCGTCATGATCAACCCGCTGGTCTACCACTGGGAGCGCGGCATGTCGTGGAACGAGACCGATGTGCACGCGCACGTGGCCTCCACGGTCGAAGCGCAAACCAGGTCGGCCTTCAAGCTGGAAAAATGGCAGGCCCTGATGAGCGGCAAGATCTCGCCGGCCAAGGTCGGCCAGTTCATCCGCAACCGCCTCAAGACCTGGTTCAAGCAGGCCGCCACGCTCACCAGCCAGCGCCTGGGCGTGAGGCTGCCCACTCGCCTGTCCTGGCGGCTCGGCGCCCTGGCGCGGCGACAGGTGCCCTTGCACCTGATCTTTGCGGAGGGCGAAATCGGCCTGCCTTTGCTGCAAAGCGAAGGGGGCAAGGCCCTGGATCGGTCCATCCAGTCTGGCTTGGTGCGCATCCACACCCTGGCCGGTGGCAACCACGTCTTCAGTGACTCAGAACCGCGCCTGCGCCTGGTGAAGCTCCTGCATCAACTCTTGCAAGCGGAGGCGCCCCAGGCCGAGGTCGCCAGAAGCATCAAAGGCATGGAATGCAGCAGCCCCAGCGTGTGAGCGCCTTCAGGGTGCCCGCGCTGGATGGTGTCAGAGGTCTGGCCATCCTGTGGGTGCTGGCGCACCAGTTGAGCTGGCCCATGGCCTCAGGCGGCTGGCAGGCTCAGCTGATGGCGCCCTTTGCTGCGGGCTGGATTGGTGTGCAGCTGTTCTTCGTGCTCAGCGGCTTCCTGATCACTGGCATCTTGCTGGACACGAGGCAAGACCCGCTGCAACTCAGGCACTTCTATGTGCGCCGGGTGCTGCGCATCTTCCCGCTCTACTACGGCGCACTGGCCTTGACCCTGTGTGTGCTGCTGGCCTGGCCGTCGCCGCTGCCTGAGGGGGTGTCGTGGGCCCACGAATGGCGCATCCAGCCCTGGTTGTGGGCCTTCATGTCCAACTGGACGTCCTACACAGACCAGCACACCGAACTCTTTGCGCACTTCTGGTCGCTGGCGGTCGAAGAGCAGTTCTACCTGATGTGGCCGGTGCTGATCTACCGGCGTTCGCCGCAAACCGTGCTGCGCTGGGGCGCGGTGCTGGCCGTGCTCAGCCTGGCCTTCCGCCTGGCCCTGCACCGCCTGGGCCCGGCCACCGACGCCACCACCCTGGCGCTCTATTCCTTCACCCCATGCCGCCTGGACGCGCTGGCCCTGGGCGCGGTGGCCGCCGCCGCGCTGCGCTGCCCCGAGGTGTTGGCACGGTGGCAGCGGCATGGCCGCACGATCGGCTGGGCCACCCTGCTGGCGCTGCTCATCGGGGCACGGCTCACCTGGGGCTTTGCGCAAGACAACAGCCGCACCCAGCTGCTGGGCTACAGCCTGCTGGCCTGGAGCTTTGCCTGCTGGATCCTGGGCCTGGCGGCGTCGGCCACGGCGCCCACTGCAGCCGGCACCGGCACGTCACGGTGGTGGGCCTGGCTGCAATGGGGGTGGCTGCGCAAGGTGGGCGAGGTCAGCTTCGGGATGTACGTGATGCACCTGCCGCTGCACCGCCTGCTGGGCCACACCCTGGTGGCCCGAGCGGGCTTCTCTGCACCCTACAGCCTGGGCTTCAGCTTGGCTTACCTGCTGGGCATGACCTGGCTGCTGTACGGCCTGGCCAGGTTGTCGTTCACCTGGTTCGAATCACCGCTGCTGCGGCTGAAGGACCGGTGGGCGGCGTATGCGCCCGCCGCCGTGAACGCTTAGCCGAACCCCCTCCTGGCCCATCTCGCGCAGGCACATGGCTTTGGGCCACAATCGTTCCAGAATGGTCGGGGCCCAGACGCCCCTGCGAGGAGGACAAGATGCCGGTGATCGTGGTCGCCAACCCCAAAGGCGGCGTGGGCAAGTCCACGCTGTCGAGCAACATCGCGGGCTTCTTCGCCCGGCAGGGTCACACCGTCATGCTGGGCGATGTGGACCGCCAGCAGTCCTCACGCCTGTGGCTGCAGTGGCGGCCCACCACCTTGCCCACCATCCTGAGCTGGGACATCACCGAGGACCACATCGCGCGGCCGCCCAAGGGCACCACCCACATCGTGCTGGACACGCCCGCCGGCCTGCATGGCAATGGCCTGGACGCGGTGATGAAGCTGGCCGACCTGGTGGTGGTGCCGCTGCAGGCCAGCGTCTTCGACATCCACGCCACGCAGGGCTTCCTGGCCGAGCTGGCCCAGCACAAGCATGCAGGCAAAGCGAAACTGGGTGTGGTGGCCAACCGCGTGAAGGACCACACCAAGGCCACCGAGCACCTGGTGTCTTTCCTGAAAACGCTGGACATCCCCTTGCTGGGGCAGCTGCGCGACACCCAGAACTACGCCCACCTGGCCGCCCACGGCCTGAGCCTGTGGGACGTGCCCGCCACCAAGGTCGAGAAGGACCTGGGGCAGTGGGCGCCGATCCTGGCCTGGTTGCAGCAGGCCTGAATCAGCGGCGCGGGCTCACGCGCGCACTCAGAAGCTCACCACCACCGAGGTGGCGATCAGCTGGTTGCTCTTCTTGAAGCCGCCATCCTTGGTGTTGGCAAAGACCTCGCCCGTTGCCCAGTCGTAGCGGTATTCGCACTTGAGCACGGTGTTGAGGTTGAAGGCGTAGTTCGCCGCCAGCGTCAAGGCACCGCGGTTGACGCCTCGGTTGATGTTGTCGGGGCTGCCATCGCCGTCGGCGTCTTTCATCGAGTAGCCAATGCCGTTGACGTTGTCTGGCGAGGCGTAGGTCAGCAGGCCGCCACCGTTCTTCTTGTTGAAGATGTAGTCGGCGCGCACCACGCCTTCGAGGCGGGGCTCGAACTTGTAGGCCAGCAGGCCCGACAGGCCTGACCAGTAGGCCGTGCGCAGCTCGCCATCGGCGGCGGCCGTGACCGAAGCCTTGGCCTGGCGGCCCCAGCTCAGCTGCCCCTGCGCGGTGAAATCGCCACGGATGAAATAGGCGTCGAACTCGAAGATGTCCAGGCGGGAGTCGCGTTGGGCGACCGGATCGCCAATGCCGTCCAGCACGTTTTGGGTGTTGTTGGCGGCCCGCCCATGCACCCCCGCAAAGCCAAAGCCCTGGAATTCGCCCTTGGCGTAGTCCACGCGGTAGGCCAGCACCGGCGTCTTCTCGCCGGCGTTGCGCTTGCTGCCGTTGAAGTTGGCCAGGATGGTCTTGACGATCCACTTGTCGCGCGTCAGCTCCATGCCCGCGCCGGTGTACGCGGTGGGCTCGGTCAGGTCGAACAGCAGGTTGTGCGTGATGGTCTTGGTCTGCGTGGCGGGCAGGTACTCGTAGCCCGACCAGTCGGGGATGTGGCCGGCAATGAAGCGCGTCTGCAGGTCGGTGATGGGGATGGACACCGAGGCCTCGTGCAGGATGGAGGCGCTGCTTTCTGCCACCGCCTGCGTGCTGCGCTGGGGCACCAGCGTCAGGCGCCAGCGCGAACCACTGTCGGTCTCCTTGACCAGGTCCAGCATGGCCAGGCCGATGTAGGAGTCATCGAAGGTGTAGGGGTGGTCGGCCACCGAGTCCAGCATCTGGAAGCCGGCGCGGTGCTGGCGCTGGCTGTAGACGTAGGTCGGGTCCATGTAGCCGCTGACCTTCAGGCCCTTGAAGCCATTCATGTCGCGGGCGTCTTCCAGCGCCTCGGTCTTGACGGCGATGCGGTTGAAATCCTGCTGCTGCTCGGGCGTCATGCCGGCGGGTGCTGCGGGCTGGGCGTCGAGCTTCTTTTCCAGCTCGTTGACGCGGTCCTTCAGCGCCTTGATCTCACGCAGCACGTCGGCAGACGCCGGTGCGGCAGCAGGTTGGGCTTGCGACCACGCGGCCGCGGGCATCAGCAAGGTACCGGCCAGGGCCAGGGCGGCCTGGGCCACGGGTTGCAAGGCCCCGAGGCGGCGGGTGTGGGCAGGCTTCATGGTCTTGGCTCCTTTGTTCTCGATGGTTTGACAGGCTTGCGGGGGTGTCAGGCGCTGTGCGCGGCCTGCGCCATCTCCTGGGCGCGGCGGCGCTCGGCACGGGCCAGGGCATAGCTGCCCCCCACCACCACCACGCTGACGACGGCGATGACCACCGTGGCCACCGCGTTGACGGAAGGATCGACGCCCAGGCGGGCGCGCGAGAAGATCACCAACGGCAAGGTGGTGGCACCCGGGCCGGAGAGGAAGGCGGCCACCACCACATCGTCCAGCGACAGGGTGAAGGTCAGCAGCCAGGCCGACGCCAGAGACTGCGCGATCATGGGCAGCGTGACCAGGAAGAAGACCTGCAGCGGGCGGGCCCCCAGGTCTTGCGCGGCTTCTTCGAGCTGGGGGTTGAGGGCCTGCAGGCGCGCCTGGATGACCACCGTGGCGTAGGCCATGCCCACCAGCAGGTGGCCCAGCCAGATGGTGACCAGGCCGCGCTCGGGGAAGCCCAGCCAGCGCTGCAGGGACACCAGCATCAGCAGCAGCGACAGGCCGATGATGACCTCGGGCATGACCAGGGGCGCGTTGACCATGGCCACCATCAGGGTGCGGCCCATGAAGCGCTTGTACCTGGCCAGGGCCCAGGCCGCCAGCATGCCCAGCAGCACCGCACCACAGGCATTCAGGAATGCAATGCGCAGCGAGAGCCACAGGCCGCCCAGCACCTCGCCATCGTCGGCCAGCTTGACGAACCACTTCAAGGTGGCGCCGCCCCACACCGTGGGCAAGGGGGATGCGTTGAAGGCGTAGACCACCAGGGCCAGGATGGGCAGGTACAAGAACGCAAAGCCCGCCGCCAGCCAGGCCTTGCCCAGCCACTGGCCTGCCGTGTTCACGCCACTGCTCATGCCCGTGCCCCCTGCCTGACCTGGGCCTCAGCCTGGGCGCGGTTGAACAGGGCCAGCGGCACCAGGATGAGCAGCACCATCACCACGGCCACGGCCGAGGCCATGGGCCAGTCGTTGTTGGAGAAGAACTCGTCCCAGAGCACGCGGCCGATCATCAGCGTGGACGGGCCGCCCAGCAGTTCGGGGATGACGTACTCGCCCACGCAGGGGATGAACACCAGCATCGAGCCCGCCACGATGCCGGCCTTTGACAGCGGCACGGTGACCCGCCAGAAGGCCACCCAGGGCGTGGCGCCCAGGTCATAGGCCGCCTCCAACAGGCGCAAATCCATCTTGGAGAGGTTGGCGTACAGCGGCAGGATCATGAAAGGCAG
>CANBQJ010000136.1 GCA_947371645.1 Burkholderiales bacterium
GAGACCGTGCCCTTTCGCGTGCTGGTGCCGGCTTTCGTCACCAGTGAGTTGAAATCAGCCTTCCAGATCGGCTTTCTCATCTTCATCCCTTTCCTGGTGATCGACATGATCGTGGCCAGTGTGCTCATGAGCCTGGGGATGATGATGCTGTCGCCGGTGATGGTGGCCTTGCCCTTCAAGCTCATGTTGTTTGTGCTGGCCGATGGCTGGAACCTGCTCCTGGGTTCGCTGGCCGCCAGCTTCGTCCAGTGAGCTGAAGGCCCGCAGAAAGTTCGCAGATGGATCCGCAACAAGTCCTTTCCTTTGGCCGCGATGGCCTGCTCACCCTGCTGGCGGTCTGTGGCCCCATCGTGCTGGTGGTGCTGGCCGTGGGCCTGGTGGTCAGCATCCTGCAGGCCGCCACCCAGATCCATGAGCAGACCTTGTCTTTCGTGCCCAAACTGCTGGCGGCCTTTGCCACGCTGGCCGTGGCCGGCCCCTGGATGATCACCAAGCTGGTGGACTACATTCAGCAGGTGCTGCAGGCCATCCCCACCGTGGTGGGCTGAAGGCCCGGCCATGGTCAGCTTCAACGAAGCCCAGGTCATGGCCTGGATCACGCCCTGGCTGTGGCCCTTCTTTCGCGTGCTGGGCCTGTTCACCACCGCCCCCGTGCTGTCGATGAAGGTGATCCCGCGGCGGGTGCGCATCAGCCTGGCGGTGCTCATCGTGGTGTGCGCCCAGCCCAGCCTGCCCGAGATGCCGCCGCTTCCTCCCAACAGCGCCGAAGCGCTGATGCTGGTGATGCAAAACGTGCTCATCGGCCTGACCATGGGCTTTGCCGCCCGGGTGGTGTTTGCCGGCATCGAGTTCGCCGGTGAACTGGTGGGCCTGCAGATGGGCCTGAACTTCGCCAGCTTCTTCGACCCGATGGCGGGGGGCCAGGTCACCGCCGTGAGCCGCATCTACGGCACCATGGCCGCCTGGCTGTTCGTGGTGATGAACGGGCACCTGCTGCTCACGGCCGCCGTGCTGCAAAGCTTCACCGCCTTCCCGGTCTCGCCTCAGCCCATGGCCTTCCTGCACGCGCTGCAGCCGCAGGTCTGGGGCACCGAGGTGTTCAAGCTGGGCTTGTGGGTGTCGCTGCCGGTGGTGGCCATGCTGATGCTGGTCAACCTGGTGATGGGCCTGGTGGCGCGCGTGGCGCCGCAGATGAACATCTTCTCGATTGGCTTCCCGGTGACCCTGGGCGTGGGCATGACCGGCCTGTGGCTGACCCTGCCCATGATGCAGGCGCCACTGACCATGGCCCTGGAGCGCATGCTCTCCCTGTTTCAGTGAAGGCTTGAGCGCCGCAACCGTTCATTTTGGCCGCAGCTTGCCGATATCCAGACCATCACTTGACACCCGTCAGCCGCGGAGGGGCGCTTTCCTCCGAACTTGAATGCTCTGGAGGCAGTCGTGAAGTTGCGCAGCCAAATCCTGGCCATTGGTCTTGCAGGCACCTGCCTGGCCGCCGTCGTCGGCATCATTGGCATGACGACGTCCTTTCGCATGTCCGACGCCATAGATGGCTCCATCGGTTCTGGCGTGGCCCTGCAGGCCAGTCAGGAGGCGGACATGATGCACGACGCCGTACGGGGTGACGCGCAGTTGGCGCTGCTGGGTGCGTTGCAACACAGCCCGGATCGGCTGACCGAGGCCGAGAAGGGCCTGAAGGAACACACTGAAACCTTCCGGGCGGCGCTGACGCGCCTGCAAACCTTGCGCATCAGCGAAGCCACACGGGCCGAGCTGGCCAAGACCCAGCCCATGGTCGAGCGCTACCTGAAATCGGCACAGGATGTGGTCAATGCGGCCAAGGGCGACGAGAAGCAGGCGGAGGCACTGGTGCCAGGCTTGCAGCAGGCCTTCAGCGAGCTGGAAGGGCAGATGGCCAGGCTCAGTGAAGGCATCGAGGCCTCAGGGGTGCAGCTCAATGAACACGCCAAGTCCAGCGTCCAACAGACGGTGTGGGCCATCGCCCTGGCCTTGCTGGCGGCCACGGCCACCATGCTGCTGCTGTCATGGCAGATGGCGCAGCGCATGACCGCGCCCTTCCTCAGTGCCGTGGCCGTGGCCGATCGGCTGGCACAAGGTGACCTCACCTGCCCGGTGCACCCCACGGGCAACGACGAATCCATCCAGCTGCTGCAATCTCTGGCCCGCATGCGCGACCAGGTGGCGGCCATGGTGTGCGAGGTCAAAGGCAATGCCGAGCGCGTGGCCGTGGCCAGCGCAGAAATCGCCCAAGGCAACAACGACCTCTCGGTGCGCACGGAGCAGCAGTCCAGCTCGCTGGAGCGCACGGCCTCTTCCATGACGCAACTGGGTGCCACCGTGCGCCAGAACGCCGACAACGCCGGTCAGGCCAACCAGCTGGCCCAGAGCGCATCGCAGGTTGCCGAAAGTGGTGGCGCCGTGGTGGCCCAGGTGGTGGACACCATGAAGGGCATCCACGAGTCTTCGCGCAAGATCGTCGACATCATCGGCGTCATCGACGGCATCGCATTCCAGACCAACATCCTGGCGCTGAATGCCGCCGTTGAAGCCGCGCGTGCGGGCGAGCAGGGGCGCGGCTTTGCGGTGGTCGCCAGTGAAGTGCGCAGCCTGGCCGGGCGTTCTGCAGAAGCCGCCCGAGAGATCAAGGGCCTGATTGGCGCCAGCGTGGAGCGGGCTGAAGCCGGCTCCGAGCTGGTGAACAAGGCGGGCCAGACCATGAGCGAGGTGGTCAACGCCATCCGCCGCGTGACCGACATCGTGGGTGAGATCTCGCAGGCCAGCGCCGAGCAATCGCAAGGCGTCAACGCCGTGGGCGCGGCGGTCAGCGACATGGACCAGGCCACACAACAGAACGCGGCACTGGTGGAACAAAGTGCCGCGGCCGCAGAAAGCCTCAGGTCGCAAGCTGCGTTGCTGGTGCAGGCGGCATCCGCCTTCAAGGTCAGCGCCTGAGCAGGCGGCCGCCAGGAGCGGCCGGGCCTCCTTCCTATATCCTAGGCAGCCATGAAGCTGCCATCCCGCCGACCTGCCATCTGCTCACCTTTGTCCGGCCATGCCGCCCGTCGGCGTGCAGCCTGTCGCCGGCTGGCCGGCATGGCGGGTGCGGCGGGGCTGTGGTCAGCCCTGCCCGCAGAAGCGGTGCGCCCGGCACGGCCTGCCAAGGCGACGCCGGCACCTGCGCAGACCGACGCGCCAAGCGGCCCCGCCGCTGCGGCGGCAGAAGGCCCGGCTGCGCCACCCTGGCGGCCCGACCACACCGTCATCGTCGTGCTGGAAAACCTCTCGGCTTTTGACGCCACGGCCGGGCAGAAGCAAGGCCGCATGGCACCGGTCTACGGCAGCGATTCAGACTGGGCCTGGCTGCGTGGCCTGGCGGCACAGGGTGCCCGGCTCACCCGGTCTCACTTTGGCCGCACACCCTATGGCTCGGCGCTGCCTTGCCGCCCCAGCCAGCCCAACTACCTCTACCTCTTCAGCGGCCACCACCAAGGCGTGCTGCCCCCGTGGTTCGAAGACACCAACGCCACCCTCACTGGCACCGCGCTGCGCGACGCCCAAGGCAAGCTGCTGCCCGAACCCCGCAACACCACGGTGGGCGTGGGCAACACCAATGTGCCGCTGGCCTGGCTGCCCTTCACCTCGCCCAACCTGGGCGCGGCCATTTTGCAAACCGGCGGCACCTTCCTGAGCTTTTCAGAGTCCCTGCCATACCCCAGCTGGAACTGCGGCACCGACTCCAGCTTCGTGCCCTGCAGCGCCACCTACGGCCCCACCGACGAGTACCGCCGCAAGCACAACCCCGTCGTCAATTGGACCGACCAGCGCGACCCCGCCGGCCCCCGTGGCCGCCAGGGCGACCTGAGCGAGCACGTGCTGCCGGTGTCGGTGAACCTGGCCTTCGAGCCCACCAAAGACCCGGCGCTCAAGCGGCGCTTCCGGGGCTTCGAGCGCGACGCCGACGACAAGCCCATGGGCTTTGACCAGTTGCCTACGGTGAGCATCGTGGTGCCCAACGAGCAGCACGACGCCCACAGCGGCACCGCCAAATTGGCCGACGACTGGCTGCGCGACCACATTGGCGCCTACGCCCAGTGGGCGCTCAAACACAACAGCCTGCTCATCGTCACCTTTGACGAAGACGGCAGCACCGACACCCATCTGGGCGACCCCTACATGACCGGCACCCACACCATCCCCACGGTTTTTGTGGGGCAGGGCGTCAAACCGGGCGACTTTGACGGGGTGGTGGACCACCTCAACGTGCTGGCCACCGTGTTGTGGCTGCACGGCGCTTTGGACCGTTTTCGCGAAGATTTCCAGCAGTTTCACGGCGTGAAGCCCGGCGAAGACGGGCCTTTGGCCAAGGCCTGGGCCAACCTGAAGCCCATTCCCGGCCTGTTCAAGGGCTGAATCCAGGCCGGGCGGGGCACTTTGCGTGCCTACAATCCGCGCCATGTCTGCCAAGCCACCCGCCAAACCCTCGTCCGCTTCGTCCACCCAGCCCAACGCCACCGCGCCAGGTGGCTATGGCGAAGGTTCCATACGCGTGCTCAAGGGCCTGGAGCCCGTCAAGCAGCGGCCGGGGATGTACACCCGAACCGACAACCCCCTGCACATCATTCAGGAGGTCATCGACAACGCGGCCGACGAGGCCCTGGCCGGCTTTGGCAAGCGCATCGCGCTGACCCAGCACGCGGACGGCTCCGTCAGCGTCGAAGACGACGGCCGGGGCATCCCATTTGGCCTGCACCCGGAAGAAGGCGTGTCCGTGGTGGAAATCGTCTTCACCCGCCTGCACGCGGGCGGCAAGTTCGACAAGGGGTCGGGCGGCGCCTACAGCTTTTCGGGTGGCCTTCACGGCGTGGGCGTGAGCGTGACCAACGCCTTGTCCACCCGATTGCAGGTGATGGTGTGCCGCGACAAGCAGGTGGCCACGCTGGCCTTCAGTGGCGGCGACGTGATCGAGCCCGTGGCCGTGCGCCCGGCCACCACAGGCGTCAACGGCGACCGCAAGAACGGCACCACCGTGCGCGTGTGGCCCGACGCCAAATACTTCGAGAGCGCCGAACTGCCCAAGCACGAGCTGGTGCACATGCTGCGCAGCAAGGCCGTGCTGATGCCGGGCGTGACCATCACGCTCACGGTTGAGAAGGCCGGCAAAGAGCCTGAGGTTCAGACCTGGCTCTACAAGGGCGGCCTGCGCGACTACCTCACCCAGTCGCTCAACGCCGAGCCCGTGATCCCGCTGTTCGAAGGTGAGGCCTACGCCAGCAGTTCAGAGGCCGAGAACTTCGCCGAAGGTGAGGGCGCCGCCTGGTGCGTGGCCTTCACCGAAGAAGGCGCGCCCATGCGCGAAAGCTACGTCAACCTCATCCCCACGGTGGCGGGTGGCACGCACGAAGCGGGGCTCAAAGATGGCCTGTTCAACGCCATCAAGGGCTTCATCGAGATGCACTCGCTGCTGCCCAAGGGCGTGAAGCTGATGCCCGATGACGTCTTCAGCCGCGCCAGCTTCGTGCTGAGCGCCAAGGTGCTGGACCCGCAGTTCCAGGGCCAGACCAAAGAGCGCCTCAACAGCCGCGACGCGCTGCGCCTGGTCACCACCTATGTGAAGCCCAGCATGGAGCTGTGGCTCAACCAGCACGTGGAGTTTGGCAAGAAGCTGGCCGACCTGGTCATCAAGCAGGCCCAGGCCCGCCAGCGCGCCGGCCAGAAGGTGGAAAAGAAGAAGGGCTCCGGGGTGGCCGTGTTGCCCGGCAAGCTCACCGACTGCGAAAGCCGCGACCTGGCCTTCAACGAAGTCTTCCTGGTGGAAGGTGACTCGGCCGGTGGCAGCGCCAAGATGGGCCGCGACAAAGAAACCCAGGCGATCCTGCCCCTGCGCGGCAAGGTGCTCAACGCCTGGGAAGTCGAGCGCGACCTGCTGTTCAAGAACAACGAGATCCACGACATCTCGGTGGCCATCGGCGTGGACCCGCACGGCCCCAATGATTCACCTGACCTGAGCGGCCTGCGCTACGGCAAGGTCTGCATCCTCTCGGACGCCGACGTGGACGGCTCGCACATCCAGGTGCTGTTGCTCACGCTCTTCTTCCGCCACTTCCCCAAGCTGATCGAAACAGGCCACATCTACATCGCCCGCCCGCCGCTGTTCCGCGTGGACGCACCGGCCCGCGGCAAGAAGCCTGCGGCCAAGCTGTATGCGCTGGACGAAGGCGAGCTCAATGCCATCCTGGACAAGCTGCGCAAGGAAGGCTGCCGAGAAGGCGCCTGGAGCATCAGCCGCTTCAAGGGTCTGGGCGAGATGAACGCCGAGCAGCTGTGGGACACCACGCTGAACCCCGACACCCGGCGCCTGCTGCCCGTGGCCTATGGCGAACCTGGGTTTGACGACACCGAGATCGCCTTCAACAAGCTGATGGGCAAGGGCGAGGCGGCTTCACGGCGTGAACTGATGGAGCTCAACGCGGACACGGTCGAGATAGACATCTGATGCGTTGGGGTGCAGCGCTGAAGGTCAGCGTTGCACATCGAAGGTCGAGATCGCCTGCATCAGCTGGTCGGCCTGGCCCTTGAGGCTCATGGACGCGGCGGCCATTTCTTCCACCAGCGCGGCGTTCTGCTGGGTGCTGCGGTCCATGTCGCCCACGGTCTCGCCCACCAGGCTCACGCCCTGGGCCTGTTCCGTGCTGGCCACGCTGATCTCGCTGACGATCTGTGTCACGCGCTGGATGCTGTCCACCACCTCGCTCATGGTCTGGCCGGCCTGGGCGACCAGGTTGCTGCCAGCTTCCACGCGTTCCACGCTGGCGCTGATCAGGCTCTTGATGGCGCGTGCGGCTTCGGCCGAACGTCCTGCCAGGCTGCGCACCTCGCTGGCCACCACCGCAAAGCCGCGACCCTGCTCACCGGCCCGTGCCGCTTCCACCGCCGCATTCAGCGCCAGGATGTTGGTCTGGAAGGCAATGCCGTCGATGGTGCCGATGATGTCGCTGATGCGGCGCGACGACTCGTGGATCTCGCGCATGGTGTTCACCACCTGGCCCATCACCACGCCGCCCTGTTTGGCCACGCCTGAGGCACTGTCTGCCAAGGCATTGGCCTGGCGGGCGTTGTCGGCGTTCTGGCGCACCGTCTGGCTGAGCTCTTCCATGGACGAAGCCGTTTGCTGCAAGGCGCTGGCTTGTTGCTCGGTGCGGGCCGACAAGTCCTGGTTGCCCTGAGCGATTTCGGTGCTGGCCGTGGCCACGCCATTCGCATTTTGGCGAACCTGCGTGAACACCTGCCACACCTTGTCCATGAACTGGTTGAAACCGAGGCCGATCCGGGCCAGCTCGTCGTGACCACGGTCATTCAGCCGCACGTTCAGGTCAGCGTCGGCGCCGGCCAGGCGGGTCATGGCTTCACACAGCTCGCGCAAGGGCTTCATCAGGCGGCCCACCAGGGCCACCATGGCCAGCGAGGCCAGGGTGCACACCACCAGGGCTGCCAGCGCGGCCATCCAGAGCAACTGTTTCGCTGGTGCCATGGCGGCGGCCATGGGGAAAGACACCCGCACACTCCAGGGCGCCACGCCACGCACCACTTCCACCGGTTCGAAAAGGTGCACCCAGCCGGCTTCATCCAGGTAGCGGTAGGACTTGCCTTGGGCAATGTGAGCCAAGGCTTCTGCAGGGACGTCATCGGCCTTCTTGGCCAGGCGCTTGGCATCCGGCACGGCCACATACAGGCCACCGTTGGACAGCAAGGCCACGTGGCTGTCGGGCAAGGGCTGCATCCTACCCACGCGCTCAGAGAGCGGCTGCAGCGGCAGGTCGGAGCCGGCCATGCCCACGAACTTGCCGTCGATCACGATGGGTGAAGACAGGGTTGCCATCAGCACGTCCTTGCCCGCGACCGGGTAAAGGTAGGGCTCGATCAGCGCGTCCTTGAGCGTGGTGCGGGGGATGTTGTACCAATCGTTGGCACCGGCCTTTTCATAGTCCAGCAGCGGCTCGACGGCAATCTGGCCGCTGCCCCGGTTCCAGTAGGCGATGTAGCGTCCGGTGCTGTCGTAGGCAGGGGTTTTCTTGACGTAGTCGGCGTCCTTGCCATCCAGGGCATTGGGCTCCCAGATGGTGTAGGTGCCGATGAATTCGGGGTGCAGGCTCAGCACCTCGCGCGCCATGGCGTCAAGCTGCTCGCGGCTGGGGGGCATGCCGGCGGCCTTCATGCCGCGCAGGGTGTCGGCCAGGGTCTTGACCGTGCTGAAGCTTTTGCCCAGCTCGGCTGCCACGTTGTGGGCGGCTTCGCTGGCGGCCAGCTGGGCGTCCTTGTCGGCTTGGGTCTTGGCGGCGCTGGCGGTGCGCCAACCCAGCACCAGGCTGGTGGCGACCACGCAGAACACACACAAGAGCGTGGCAGACAGGCACAGCTTGGCGGTGAGAGAAAGCTTGCCCACCAAGCCATGATCGGTGGGCGCGAATGTCGAGTTCAAGTTGGACATACCGGTACTGCTCGGTTGTTGGCGCATGGCTGAAGGGAGGGAATTCGGCACATCTGGGGCAAGCTGTACGCTTGACGCGTCAACCAACACGGGGCGTGGCGCGTGCCGTGCGGTTTTTCACGGCTTGTGGGGTAGCCTCGCGGGCCGCGCCCATCCGGGCGGTCTCCCGCGCGTTTTGTTCAGCAGCCACATCGCCCCATGACCTTGCCCAACCCCGACCCTGAGCGACCTTTGACCTCTGGCGCGTGTGCCCTGCCCACGGCGCTGCTGCACCTGTGCTTCTTCCTTTGCATTGGCCTGTGCGGCCTGGGCCCGCTGGGCGCGCTGGCCACCCCGCTCACCGACGCTGGCCTGCAGGCGCCGGTGCCGGTGCCGGCAACTGCGCCGTCTCCTGCCTCTGCAACCAAGCCACCCCGAGACGGCCTGCGCTTCAGCTGCGATCCCACCCAGCTGGATGCCCTGGCCACCCAGGTGAACGTCTACCTGCAAGGCCTGGGCATCGCCCCGACGCTCTACCAGGTGCGACGTGGCAACGCCAGCCTCACCTTCACCCTGCGCACGCCGCGCACCGACACCAACACCCTGGGCCTGATCTACCGCCCCGAGTACGCGCTGGGCACCGAGCCCGTGCAGCTGATCGACGCCGAGCACCACGCCTACATGGTGGCCACCGTGTCGCGCAAAGAGATCGCGCTGGCGCTCATGCAACATGGCCGCACCACGACCTTGCAAGGCGCCGCCTGCCGCCTTGACGCCTTGTCAGACCACATTGGCCTGCGCCAGATGACCGTGGCCTGGGCCCAGCACCTGGCCTGGGTCTGGCCCGATGGCGGCCCCGCCAGCTGGAACCAGCGTTACTGGGACCACGGCACACCTCACCAGCCGGACCACACGGCCGATGCCTTGCACGATGCCTTCACCGCGCAAAGCAAGTACGCGATCGGTTGCTACACGGCGGCCAAGCTGGTCTATGCCCAGGCGACGCTGGATTACTACCAGCGCGGGAAAGGCGACGCGGCCTTGGGGCAAATGGTGCTGCAGCGCCTGCTGTTGGATCAGGACCCGCTGGTGGACATCGAGCCCGCCGGCATGTGGGCCTTTGAGGCCGATGCCGACCCAGCTGACGCGGCCAAACCCGGCAAGCTGCTGCGCCTGATGCCACAGGTGGCCGCGCGCAACTTCGTGCCAGGCGACTGGGCCTACATCCGCAACACCGATGTGGCCACGCAAAACAAGACCGGCTACGAGGGCTCCAACGCCATTTACCTGGGCGCCAACCGTTTCGATGACTTCTACAACGACAACCAGCACAGCTACCGCTTTGAAGAAAAGCTGAGCGAGGTTTACCAGTGGCGCCACGGCGTGTTCAGCCGCTCACACGACTACCGGCATGTCCAGCGGCTGAGCCAGCTTGACTTTGACCGCCTGATGCGCAGCCCGGAGCAGGGCGGTTTGGTG
>CANBQJ010000137.1 GCA_947371645.1 Burkholderiales bacterium
ACCATGCGCAGCTACCCCGGCAACTTTGCGGCCTACGAGACGCTCAAGGCGCGTGAACTGGCCGATGAAGCCCTGGCCAACGCCCGTTTCGACAAGCTGCTGGCGCAAGAAGAGGTGTGGATCCGCAAGGGCGTCGAAGCCCGCCGCACCCGTTCGGTGGCCCGCATCGGGCGGCTGGAAGAGCTGCGCACAGCGCGCTCCGAGCGCCGCGACCTGGTCGGCCGCGTGCAGATGGAGGCCTCGCAGGGCGACCGCAGCGGCAAGATCGTGGCCGAGCTGCAGGAAGTCGGCAAGCGCTTTGGCACCCGCGACATCGTCAAGGGCCTGGACTACACCGTGCTGCGTGGTGACAAGGTGGGCCTGATCGGCCCCAACGGCGCCGGCAAGACCACCCTGCTCAAGCTCATCCTGGGTGAGCTGGCGCCCGACGAAGGCACCGTGCGCCAGGGCGCCAACCTGGCGGTGGCCTACTTCGACCAGATGCGCGACCACCTCAACCTGGACGCCACCCTGGCCGACTTCATCAGCCCGGGCAGCGAGTGGATCGAGATCAATGGCAGCCGCAAGCACGTGATGGGCTACTTGCAGGACTTCCTGTTCTCGCCCGCCCGCGCCAATTCGCCCGTGCGCACCCTGAGCGGCGGCGAACGCAACCGCCTGCTGCTGGCCCGCCTGTTTGCCAAGCCCAGCAACGTGCTGGTGCTGGACGAACCCACCAACGACCTGGACATCGAAACCCTGGACCTGCTGGAAGACCTGCTGGCCCAATACCCTGGCACCGTCTTCCTGGTCAGCCACGACCGCCGCTTTGTGGACAACGTGGTGACCAGCACCCTGGTCTGCGAAGGCGAAGGCCGCTGGCGCGAGTACGAAGGCGGCGTGGAAGACTGGCTGGTGCAGTCACGCCGTGCCGCGGCGATGGCCGCCAGCCCGGCCGCCAAGGGCGTGGACAAGCGCGCTGCTGCAGCCGGCGCCTCGGCGGCGGTGCCTCCCGCCACCGGCACCCCGGCCGCGGTGTCGCAAACCGTCAAGCCAACTCGCAAGTTGAGTTACAAGGAGCAACGCGAGCTCGACGAGCTGCCGGCCCGGATGGCAGCGCTGGAAACCGAGCAAAAGGCGCTGGGCGAGCGCCTGGCCGCCCCCGACGCCTACACCAAAGAGGGCAGTCAGCTGAGCACGCTGCAGGCGCGCTACGAGGCCATCGATGAGGAACTGATCACCCTGCTGGACCGCTGGGAAGCCCTGAGCCCCAAGTGACCTGGCGCGCCGGCGCGTGAACAATCGCTTGCAAACGTATCGGCTTGATCGGAATTGGCTCTGGAAGCCGACATGTCCCCCGTCTACCGTGACGCAAATCACGAACCAGACGAGGCGGCATGCGCAACACCCATTTCGACATCGCCAGGGCGGTCAGCATCATGTTGGTTGTCTTTGGCCACAGCCTGTTGGCGGACCTGCACCCGGCGCTCAATGACGCGCTGACCAGCGTGCGCATGCCCCTGTTCCTGATGCTCTCGGGGGTGTACTTCCAACCCGATGCCCCCATCTGGCAAACGGCCCAGCACAAAGCTGACGCCCTGCTCAAGCCCTACCTCGTGATGGCGGTGCTCCTGGGCAGCTATGGCGTCCTGCGTGGGCAGGTTGAAGAGCCCCTGGCACACGTGCTGGGCGTGCTGTCCTTCAACGGCCCGCAGATCCCAGGCTGGCTGTTCCCGCTGTGGTTCCTGCCCTTTCTGTGGGCCCTGCACACCGTGGGCAACCTGTTGTGTCGCGCGACGTCTTTTGCCCGGCGCAGCATGGCCTGGCAACTGAGCTTCGTGCTGATGCTGGCGGTGCTGGGGCACGCTGCCATGCCCGGCAACTGGGGTGTGCAACGTTGCGTGGCGGTTGGCGTGGGCTACGTCGGGCTGCCTTTCAATGCAGACCTCCTGCCTCTGGGCCTGGCCTGGCTCCTGCTGGGCCACCTGATGGGGCCTGCCCTGCGCAGCCAGGCCATGCCCCTGGCCTGGACGCTGGTGTGCTCCTTGGTGTTCGCGGCCTGCCAGGTGCTGGCCGCACCAAGGCTGAACCTCTTCACGCGGGACGTCTCGGATGTCTTGTTTTCCAGCCTGGCGGGGCTGTCCGGCACCCTGGCCATCCTCGGCTGGAGCCAGGCGGCCATGCAGCTCAAAGGGCTGCCCAAGGTGCTGGCGCCCATCGGGCGCAACAGCCTCTACCTGCTCATGTGGCATACGCCGATGCAGTCGCTGCTGGGCAAGCAACTCCGCAACTGGTGGCCCGAGCACCCGGAAGCTGCGTCGTGGTTGACGCTCTTGCTGGTGGTGGTGGCCAGCCAGGCCGTGGGCGAATTCGTGCGGCGCCACGCCATGGTTCAGGTCTGGTTCGAGCCGGTCCGACTGCGCACTCCGGCGACCAGTCCGGCCGTGGCGCCCACCGGCCGCCTGGCCTGATCAGGACCCGTAGGCTGCCAGGCGGTTGGTCGGTGGGTTGACCGCCGGCGCGGCGATGGCGAACACCTCGGTGCACCGGGCTTCCGGGTCCTCGCTGTACAGCACCTGTTCCAACAAGGGCGCCAGACGGCGGGTGTCGGCCCGCAAGATGCGCTGCTTGATCGACGCCACCTGCGACGGGTGCATGGAAAACGCCCGCAGCCCCATGGCCAGCAGCAACTCGGTGAAGGCCGGGTCACCGGCCATCTCGCCGCACACGCTCACGCCCCGGCCCGCCGCGCGTGCCTGGGTGATGGTCGACGCCAGCAGCTGCAGCACGGCCGGGTGCCAGGGGTCATAGAGGTGGGCCACGGCTTCGTCGGCCCGGTCGATGGCCAGGGTGTACTGGATCAGGTCGTTGGTGCCGATCGACACGAAGTCGAAGTGCTTGAGGAACAGCGGCATGGTCAACGCCGCCGCGGGCACCTCGATCATGGCGCCCAGCTCCACCTCGCCAAAGGCCTTGCCCGCGTCCACCAGCTGGCGCTTGACGTGGGCGATGTTCTCCAGCGTCTGTCGGATTTCACGCTGGCTGGCCAGCATGGGGATGAGGATCTTGAGCGGCCCGTGCGCCGCCGCGCGGAACAGCGCCCGCAGCTGACGGCGGAACATGCTGGGCTCCGACAGGCTCCAGCGGATGGCGCGCAGGCCCAGTGCGGGGTTCAGCACGGACTCATGCCGCAACTCGCTGGAGGTGAGGCCTTCGAGGGGCTTGTCGGCACCGATGTCCACCGTGCGGATGGTCACCGGCAGGCCCTTCATGGCCTCGACCGCCCGCTTGTAAGCCTCGTACTGCTCATCCTCGTCGGGCAGGTTGCCGGCGCGGTTCATGAACAGGAACTCGCTGCGGAACAGGCCCACGCCCACAGAGCCGGCCTCCAGGGCACCGGGCGCGTCTTCGGGCATCTCGATGTTGGCCAGCAGCTCCACCCGTTCGCCGTCCAGGGTGACGGCCGGCGTGTGGCGCAAACGGGCCAGGCGGCTGCGCTCCAGCTCGCTTTGGCGCTGGCGGAAGCGGTATTCCTCCAGCACGATGGGTGACGGGTCGACGATGACCAGGCCGGCGTCGCCGTCGATGATGATGCAGTCGTCCTGGCGGATCAGGTTGGAAGCCTGGCGGGCGCCCACCACGGCCGGGATGTCCATGCTGCGCGCCACGATGGCGGTGTGCGAGGTCTTGCCACCCACATCGGTCACGAAACCCGTGAACACGCTGCGCTTGAAGCTGATCATGTCGGCCGGGGCGATGTCGCTGGCCACCAGCACCAGCGGCTCGTCGCCGCCAAAGTCGCGGGCGCTGGCACTGGCCGCGGCGGCGTCGGGCAAGGGCAAACCCCGACTCATCGAGCGCAACATGCGCTCCACCACCTGCTCCAGGTCGGCCTTGCGCTCGCGGATGTAGGCGTCCTCCATCTCGTCGAACTGGCGGGCCAGCACCTCCAGCTGGGCAGACAGCGCCCACTCGGCGTTGTAGTGGCGCTGGCGCACCCAGTCTGCCGCCGCGCCAATCAGGGCCTCGTCTTGCAGCAGCATCTGGTGCACGTCCAGCAAGGCGGCCAGTTCCTGAGGCGCGTCATGCGGCAGGTCGCGCTTGAGGATGTCGAATTCTTCGGCCACGGCGTCGCGGGCGGCCAGCATGCGCGCAATCTCTTCATCCGTGCGGGCAGGGTCGATGAACACGTGCGGCACGTCCACGCGACTGGACGCCACCAGCACGGCACGGCCAATGGCCACCCCGCGAGAAACCGGCAAGCCGAAGATCTGGATGCTCATACCATCGATGCTAGCAGCCCACCCTTCAGTCGGGTTTGAGGATTTGTCATGACGGGCTGTGCGATTTGACTCAGGTTGATCTCGTGAGACCATGCGCCAGGCACGTCATGCAAGTGTCACAGCAGCGTCACGGCAAAGTCACCCCTGCGGACCAGACTGCCTGCTCATGTCCAAAGAAGCGAATGCCCTGGAGATGACGATGCGTGACCTGCCCTTGCCCACCCTGCCTTTGGCAGACCTTTCGTCCAGTCTTGCGGCCGATTCGCGCGCCGCGCGGAGGTCACTTCACCCGGGCACGCCCAACACCGCCGCTGCACCAGCCACTGACCGTCAACGCCTGGAAGTCGTTTGGGCTCGCACTGAAGAAGATGTTCGTGCAGCCCAGCGTCTGAGGTACCAGGTCTTCGCCGAAGAAATGGGCGCGCGCCTGAGCGTGCCGGTGGGCAGCCCGGACGGGCACGACATCGACCTTTTCGACCCCTATTGCGAACACCTGCTGGTGCGCCTGGCTGCGGACACCGCAACGGGAGAGCCCGGCCAGGTGATCGGTACCTACCGCGTGCTGACGCCGGCGTCAGCCCAGCGCATCGGCGGCCTCTACAGCGAGACCGAGTTCGACCTCACCCGCCTGCGCCCCCTGCGCGAGAAGATGGTGGAACTGGGCCGCTCCTGCGTCCACCCCGACCACCGCACCGGCACGGCCATCATGTCCCTGTGGGGCGCCCTGGCCGAGTTCATGGTCCGCAACGACCTGGACACCATGATCGGTTGCGCCAGCATCTCCATGCGCGACGGGGGCCACGTGGCCGCCAGCCTGTGGGAACAGCTGCGCCACACCCACCTGGCGCCCATTGACGTGCAGGTTCGCCCCCGCCTGCCCCTGCCCGTTGAAGAACTCGACACCAGCCTGCAGGTGGAGCCGCCCGCGCTGATCAAGGGCTACCTGCGCTGTGGCGCCAAGGTGCTGGGCGCCCCCGCCTGGGACCCTGACTTCAACACCGCCGACCTGCCCATGCTGATGCGCATCGCCGACCTGCCGGCCCGCTACCGCAAGCACTTCCTGGGCACCTGAGCCCGCGCAGTGCGCCAGATTCACCGGCCGGCAGCGGCTGGCCCGGTGAGATCACCTAGACTGCCCGCCATGACAGCGCAGTCCCCTTCCCCAGCCACCGCGGCCAGCCCCGCCTCCCCTGCCTTGTGGCAACAACTGGAGGCCTGTGCCCAGGCCGTGATGGCGGTGCGCGGCGGCCAGTCGCTCACCGAAGCCTTGGCCGCCTGCCCGGCAGCGCTGCGCCCGGGCGTGCAGGCCCTGAGCTTCCAGGTGATGCGCCAGATGGGCCAGGCTGAAGCCCTGAAAACGGCGCTGGTGAGCAAAGCCCCCGCACCGTGGGTGGACGCCCTCCTGGTCAGCACCCTCGCCCTGGCCCAGGCCGACAGCTATCCCGCCCACACCCTGGTCAACCAGGCCGTGGAAGCCTGCAAGCGCGGCAGCAAGTCCAGACAGGCCGTGGCCAGCCTGGTCAACGCCGTGCTGCGTCGCTTCATGCGCGAACAAGCCGCCTTGCTGACTCAGGTCAGCCAACAGCCCCGCGCCCGCCACAACCACCCCGACTGGTGGGTCGCCCGCCTGCAGCGCGACTGGCCCGAGCACTGGGCTGCCCTGCTGGCCTGCAACCAGCACCCTGCGCCCATGAGCCTGCGCGTGAACCGCCGCCAGGGCACACGGGGCGACTACATCGGCGCGCTGCAAACGGCCCGGGTGCTGCCCGATGCCGCCGAAGGCTCCCCCACCCAGACCCATGCCCGCACCGACCCCGCCTGGCAGCCCTGGCTGGACGACAGCGCCATCGTGCTGCCCAAAGCGGTGCCCGTGGGCCAGCTGCCCGGTTTTGCCACCGGGGCCTGCTCGGTGCAGGACGTGGCCGCGCAACTGGCCGCCCACCTGCTGGTGCAAGGCCCCCAAGCCAACCTTGCGGGCGCGACAGCGTGGCGGCTGCAGCCCGGCTCACGCGTGCTGGACGCCTGCGCGGCCCCCGGTGGCAAGACCGCCCACCTGCTGGAACTCGCCGATCTGGACGTTCTGGCGCTGGACAGCGACCCCACTCGCCTGAACCGTGTGCACGACACCTTGCAGCGGCTGGGCCTGAACGCCCGCACCCAGGCCGCCGATGCCAGCCGCCCTGCAGACTGGTGGGACGGGCAGCTGTTCGACGCCATCTTGCTGGACGCGCCCTGCAGCGCATCGGGCATCGTGCGCCGCCACCCCGATGTGCGCTGGCTGCGTCGCGACAGCGACATCGCCGCCCTGGCCCACTCCCAGGACGCCTTGCTGGACGCCCTGTGGCCCTTGCTCAAACCCGGTGGCCGCCTGCTGTACTGCACCTGCTCCGTCTTCAAAGCCGAAGGCCAGGAACGCATCGACGCGTTTTTGCAACGACAGCCCCAAGCCCGTCTGCTCGTGTCACCCGGCCACATGCTGCCTGTGGTCGAATACCTCGGAGACCCTGCCACCTCCGGCATGGACCGGGGCGATGGCTTTTACTACGCCCTGCTGACCTCCTGAACCCAAGGTGCGCGATGCCCGATCAGCGCCGCCGAGACCTGCTCGCACGCAGCGCAAGTGCCTGGCTTGCGGCCGCTCTGGCCCAGGCCGGACATGGGGTGCACGCGCAGAGCACGGCCGCACGCCCCCACCCCGCTTTCGAGTTGCAGCAATTGCGCGTGCAGCGCAGCGACGACGACCTGCTCCTGAGCTATGAGGTGCGGCTGGAGCTGCCGCGCGACATCGAACTGGCCCTGAGCAAAGGCATCGCCGTGGTCTTCGTCGCCGAGGCCACGCTGTTTCGCAGCCGCTGGTACTGGCTGGACCAGCCCCGGGCCACGGCCACCCGGCGCTGGCGCCTGGCCTTTCAGCCCCTGACCCGCCACTGGCGCCTGAGCTTTGACGGCCTCAGCCGCCCCTACAACCGCCTGAACGATGCGCTGGACGTGATGCGCAAGGCCAGCGCCTGGCAGATTGCCGATGGCCTGGCCACCAACGACAACCAGGACCACTACGTCGACTTCAGCTTCAAGCTGGACACCGATGAGCTGCCCCGCCCCTTGCAGATCGGCCTGGGCGGCGACCTCGACGCGCTGCTGCATGTGGAGCGGCGCGTGGGCGTGCCCCTGCCACGCTGACCTGCCCTGCTGACATGAGCACCATCAAAGCCAACCGCTGGGCCTGGGTCATCTCCAGCGTGGCCATGGCTGGCGCCGGCCTCATCCTCACCTTCCTGCTGGTCTTTGCGACGCAAAACGGCGAGCGCTTCGAAACCCATTACCACTGGCTGCTGCTGGCCAACATCGCCCTGGCCACGCTGCTGGCCCTGGTCATCGTGCTGGCCCTCATGCGGCTGGTGCTGAGGCTGCGCCAGCGCAGGTTCGGCAGCCGCCTGCTGCTCAAGCTGGCCGGCATCTTCGGGCTTGTGGGGGTATTGCCCGGCCTCTTGATCTACGGCGTGTCCTACCAGTTCGTCTCGCGCAGCATCGAGACCTGGTTCGACCTGCGTGTCGAACGTGCGCTGGACGCGGGCCTCAACCTGGGCCGCAGCACCCTCGACACCCTCAGCCAGGACCTGGCCAACAAGGCCCGGGTGGCCGCGCACCGCCTCAGCAGCCCCATCGACCAGGGCGCCCCGGGGGTGCTGCCCGCCACCGGCGTGATCGAACTGGAGCGCCTGCGAGAACAGCTGGGCGCGCAAGCGGTCAGCATCGTCAACGACAGCGGCCAGGTGGACCTGAGCGCGGGCAGCGACGGCTCCCACGGCCTGCGCCCCGAGCGCATCCCGCAGGCCTGGCGCCTTGAAGCCCAGCAGCGCGGCGCCATGGCCGTGGTCGAAGGCCTGGACGAGCGCGCCGAAGACCCTGCCGACGAGGCCAGATCGGGCAAGAACGCCAGCGCCCGACGTCAGGCCGCACGCAACGACACCACCAGCATCGGCCTGAACTTCAGCGCCGCCCGCATCGTGGCCCTGGCCTGGATGCCCGACGCCAGCTTCAGCCTGCAGTCTCGCAACCGCTTCCTGCTCGTGGTGCAAGGCCTGGAGCCCGGCCTGGTGCGCAATGCCCTGGACGTGCAGTCCGCCTACCGCGAATACCAGCAGCGCTCGCTGGGCCGTGAAGGCCTCAAGCGCATGTACATCGGCACGCTCACGCTGACCCTCATCCTGGCGGTGTTCGGCGCCTTCCTGCTGGCCGCCCTGCTGGGCCAGCAACTGGCCCGCCCCCTGCTCTTGCTCGCGGCAGGTGTGGGCGAGGTGGCCCGCGGCGACCTGCGCCCCAAGGCCATCTTCGCCAGCGGCGACGAGTTGGGCGGCCTGACGCGCTCCTTTGCCGAGATGACGCAGCAGCTGGCCGATGCGCGCACCCTGGCCGACCGCAGCGTGCAGGAGCTCGACAGCGCCCGCGCCCACCTGCAGACCATCCTGGACAACCTCACTGCGGGCGTCATCGTGTTCGACGCGCTGGGGCGCATCGACATGGTCAACCCTGGCGCCACCCGCATCCTGCGCCTGCCGCTGTCGGCATACCGTGGTCGCCCCTTGAGCGAGCTGCCCGAGCTGAGCGACTTTGCCGAGCGCCTGCGCCTGCGCTTCGAGCTCAACGCCACCGACCCCACGCCAGGCGAGCGCCAGCAATGGCAAGAGGCCTTCGAGCTGCCCCTGCCCCACTTTGCCGACCCGCTGCCCCTGCTGGTGCGGGGCGCCGAGCTGCCGCCCGATGAGCGGCTCATCGTCTTCGACGACCTCAGCGAGATCGTGTCCTCGCAGCGCGCGCAGGCCTGGGGCGAAGTGGCCCGCCGCGTGGCCCACGAGATCAAGAACCCGCTCACGCCCATCCAGCTGTCGGCCGAACGCCTGCAACACAAGCTGGCCAGCAAGCTCGAAGGCGTCGACCGCCAGCTGCTCGAGCGCTCCGTGGGCACCATCGTCAACCAGGTGCAGGCACTCAAGACCCTGATCAACGAGTTCCGCGACTACGCCCGCATGCCCCAGGCCCGCCTGCTGCCGCTGCAGATCAACACCCTGGTCACGGACGTGACCGGCCTGTATGGGCAAGAGCTGGAGAGCGGCCTGCTGGTGCTGCAACTGGGCGAAGGCCTGCCCGACATCCTGGGTGATGCCACCCAGTTGCGGCAGGTGGTGCACAACCTCGTGCAAAACGCCATGGACGCCTTGCACGACCACCCGCCAGCTGGTCAAGCACCGCGCGTGACCGTGCGCACCGATGCCGCGCGCCATGAAGATGGCCGCATCCGGGCCGTGCGCCTGCGTGTGCAGGACAACGGCCCGGGCTTCCCCGAAAAGATATTGAAGCGCGCCTTCGAGCCCTACATCACCACCAAAACCAAAGGCACCGGACTGGGCCTGGCAGTGGTCAAGAAGATCGCCGATGAGCACGGCGCCTTGATACGCATCCGCAATCTGCAAGCTGAAGCTGCGATTGACCCATTAAAAAGTGCAGATCAAGGGTATCCCGCAGCGCACCAAACCTTGATTGGGGCTCAAGTTTCGATATCATTTTCGAAGCTGTCATCTCAAAACGACGAAGCTGAGTCACACTTGTGATATCAAACAGCGAGCACGTCAAAAAAATTCATGGCCACGAT
>CANBQJ010000138.1 GCA_947371645.1 Burkholderiales bacterium
TGCGACAGCTGCCACAAGGGTGGCTACACCGCCTGGAACCCGGGGCAGTTCCACGCCAACTTCAGCGTCAGCACCTCGTGCACCACCTGCCACACCGGCACCTTCAACGGGCCCGATGGCAAGAGCAGCAACCACATCCCCTTTGCCAGTGTGACGGCCTCGGCCAGCGCCGGTTGCGAGACCTGCCACAAGGGCAGCTTCACCAGCTGGGCCACGGGGAAGTTCCACGCCAACGTCACCACCAGCACCCAGTGCGCCAGCTGCCACCTGACCAGCGCCTTCGGGGCCACAGCCAAGTCCACCGACACGCTGCACAGCACGGTGACGGGCAACTGCGAGTCCTGCCACAAGAGCACGGTGGCATGGGCCAGCGGTGCCCAGGTGGACCACAGCACCTTCACCTCGGCCACCAACTGCGCCACTTGCCACGACGGCAGCAGCGCCACCGGCAAGACGTCCACCCACATCCCCACCACGGTCAACTGCTTCAGCTGCCACAACGTCACCGCCTGGACGCCCACGAAGTGGAACCACACGCAGACCACCGTCAAAGGCGTGTGTTCCACCTGCCACTCCGGCAGCTTCCCACCGGCCGATGGCAAGACCGCTGACCACATCCCCTATGCGTCGGTCTCGGTGAGCGCCTCGGCCAATTGCGACAGCTGCCACAAAGGTGGCTACACCGCCTGGAACCCGGGACAGTTCCACGCCAACTTCAGCGTGGCCACGTCCTGCGCCACCTGCCACACCGGCACCTTCAACGGGCCCGATGGCAAGAGCAGCAACCACATCCCCTTTGCCAGCGTGACGGCCTCGGCCAGCGCCGGCTGCGAGACCTGCCACAAGGGCAGCTTCACCAGCTGGGCTACGGGGAAGTTCCACGCCAACGTCACCACCAGCACCCAGTGCGCCAGCTGCCACCTGACCAGCGCCTTTGGCGCCACGGCCAAACCCAATGACAGCACCCACACCGGCGTGACGGGCAACTGCGAATCCTGCCACTCCAGCACGTCGGCATGGGCCAGCGGCACGCGGGTGGACCACAGCGGCTTCACCTCGGCCACCAACTGCGCCAATTGCCACAACGGCAGCAGCGCCACCGGCAAGACATCGACCCACATCCCCACGTCGGTCAACTGCTTCAGCTGCCACAACGTCACCGCCTGGACGCCCACGAAGTGGAACCACACCCAGACCACGGTCAAGGGTGCCTGTTCCACCTGCCACTCCGGCAGCTTCCCTCCGGCGGACGGCAAGACCGCTGACCACATCCCTTACGCGTCGGTCTCGGTGAGCGCATCGGCCAACTGCGACAGCTGCCACAAAGGTGGCTACACCGCCTGGAACCCGGGGCAGTTCCACGCCAACTTCAGCGTGGCCACGTCCTGCGCCACTTGCCACACCGGCACCTTCAATGGCCCGGACGGCAAGGTCGGCAACCACATCCCCTACGCCAGCGTCACCGCCTCGGCCAGCGCCGGCTGCGAGACCTGCCACAAGGGCAGCTTCACCAGCTGGGCCACGGGCAAGTTCCACGCAAGCGTCACGACCAGCGCCCAGTGCGCCTCCTGCCACCTCACCACCGCCTTTGGCTTGACCGCCAAGCCCACCAACTCACTGCACAGCGCGGTGACGGGCAACTGCGAGTCCTGCCACAAGAGCACGGCGGCCTGGGCCACCGGTGCCCAGGTGGACCACAGCACCTTCACCACCGCCACCAACTGCGGCAGCTGCCACGACGGCAGCAGCGCCACCGGCAAGACGTCCACCCACATCCCGACGTCGGTCAACTGCTACAGCTGCCACAACGTCACCGCCTGGACGCCAACGAAGTGGAACCACACCCAGACCACCGTCAAGGGTGCCTGCTCCACCTGCCACTCCGGCAGCTACCCGCCCGCTGACGGCAGGCCTGGGAATCACATCCCCTATGCGTCGATCTCGGTGAGCGCATCGGCCAACTGCGACAGCTGCCACAAGGGCGGCTACACCAGCTGGAACCCGGGCATGTTCCACGCCAACTTCAGCGTGGCCACGTCATGCACCACCTGCCACACCGGCAGCTACCTGGGCCCTGACCCCAAGCCCAGCAACCACATCCCCTATGCCAGCGTGACGGCCTCGGCCAGCGCCGGTTGCGAGACCTGCCACAAGGGCAGCTTCACCAGCTGGGCCACCGGCCAGTTCCACAGCAACGTGACCACCAGCACCCAGTGCGCCTCGTGTCACCTCACGACCGCCTATGGCCTGACCGCCAAACCCAATGACGCCACGCACGCCAGCGTGACGGGCAATTGCGAGTCCTGCCACAAGAGCAGCGCCTCATGGACCAGTGGCACCAAGGTGGACCACACGGCCTTCACGTCGGCCACCAACTGCGGCAGCTGCCACAACGGCAGCGCGGCCACTGGCAAGACGTCCACCCACATCCCGACGACGGTGAACTGCTTCAGCTGCCACAACGTCACCGCCTGGACGCCCACCAAGTGGAACCACACGCAAACCACGGTGACCGGTGCGTGCTCGACCTGCCACACCGGCAGCTATGCACCGGCCGACGGCAAGCCGGGCAACCACATCCCTTACGCGTCGATCTCGGTGAGCGCATCGGCCAACTGCGACAGCTGCCACAAGAGCGGCTACACCAGCTGGAACCCGGGCATGTTCCACGCCAACTTCAGCGTGGCCACGTCCTGCGCCACCTGCCACACCGGCAGCTACCTGGGCCCCGATGGCAAGGTCAGCAACCACATCCCCTATGCCAGCGTGACGGCCTCGACCAGCGCCGGCTGCGAGACCTGCCACAAGGGCAGCTTCACCAGCTGGGCCACCGGCAAGTTCCACAGCAACGTCACCACCAGCACCCAGTGCGCCAGCTGCCACCTGACCACGGCCTATGGCTTGACGGCCAAGCCAGCCAACTCGGTGCACAGCACGGTGACGGGCAACTGCGAGTCCTGCCACAAGAGCACGGCCGACTGGGCCAGCGGCGCCAAGGTGGACCACAGCACCTTCACCACCGCCACCAACTGCGCCAACTGCCACAACGGCAGCGCGGCCACCGGCAAGACGTCCACCCACATCCCCACCACGGTCAACTGCTACAGCTGCCACAACGTCACCGCCTGGACGCCCACGAAGTGGAACCACACCCAGACCACCGTCAAGGGTGCCTGCTCCACCTGCCACTCCGGCAGCTACCCGCCTGCCGACGGCAAGCCGGGCAACCACATCCCCTATGCCGCCGTGTCGGTGAGCGCATCGGCCAACTGCGACACCTGTCACAAGAGCGGCTACACCAGCTGGAGCCCTGGCCAGTTCCACCTCAACGTCAGCGCCAGCACGCAATGCGCCACCTGCCACACCGGCAGCTACCTGGGCCCATCGGGCAAGGTGAACAACCACATCCCGTACACCAGCATCGCGGCCACAGCATCGGCTGGTTGCGAGACCTGCCACAAGGGCAGCTTCACCAGCTGGGCCACGGGGAAGTTCCACGCTTACGTCACCGTCACCTCGCAATGCACCACCTGCCACACGGGCGCCTACCTCGGCCCTGACCCCAAGCCCAGCAACCACATCCCTTATGCCAGCGTGACGGCATCCGCCAGCGCCGGTTGCGAGGCCTGCCACAAGAGCACCACCACCTGGACCACAGGCCAGTTCCACACCAACGTCAAGGTCACCGGCCAGTGCAACGTTTGCCACAACAGCAGCGCATATGGGCAGACGATCAAACCGAGCAACCACATCCCGCTGGCCCAGCTGATGAACGGCACCAGCATGGATTGCAGCGCCTGCCACACCGTGACCACGTCCGGCGGCTTCGCCACGGCCACCATGAACCACAACAACAGCCAGGGCAATGGCTCAGGCTGGTGCTACGCCTGCCACAACACAGGCACGTCCTACCTGGGCAACATGACCCGCAACTCGCTCACGCACAACAAGAGAACGGGCGTCACCGACTGCTCGCAGTCCGGGTGCCACCGTCCGCTGGGCAGCCGCGGCACCGCCTACAAGAGCTGGTGAGGCTCACCTTCGTCCACTTCTCCTGCGGCCCTGGTGGCCGCGTTGAGCCCATGAAACTTGCCCTGATTCCTCGCCTGCTGGCGCCGCTGATGCTCGTGACGCTGACAGCACACGCCGAAGTGGTGGACGACATCGATGTGCGCCGTGAGGGGGCCAATGCGGTCGTGCAGATCCACCTGGCCATGCCCATCAACTTCGTGCGGGCCACCTCGTCTCGGACCAACGACCTGACGCAGGCTTACTACCGCGTGCGCCCCAGCCTGTCGGACAAGCCGGCCTATGTGCCCGGTGAGCGCCGGGTGATCGAGATCAAGGGCCTGCCGGTCATCACCATCGAAGACGAACCCGTCCAGACCGGCTTCCTGCAAGACGCCAACCGCCGCCTCGTGATGGCCCTGGGACAGCCCACCAGGTTCAAGGTGCGCAGTGGCAAGGGCGACCGCACCATCGACCTCGTGCTGGAAGGCCTGGCCAGCAAGGTGCCTGACGACACCGGCTTCCTGAAGATGTCGTCCGCCGCACTCGGCCCCGATCAAAACTACGTGATTGCGCTGTTGCGCTCCAGCTCACCCAAACTGAGCATGGACCTGCCGGTGCCCCAATCCCTGCAGCAGTACCAGGTCTTCACCTCGCGCCGCCTGGTGCAAGGCAAGCAGGTGCACGAGATGGACCTGGGCTACTTCAGCACCCTGGCCGAGGCCGAAGCCGCGCTGAAGCAGATCCGGAGCCGCTACCCGGAATCCGTGATCGTCCAGTTGCAAAACCAGGCCACGGCACCGACTGTCGAAGCCGATGTGTTGCCGCTCAAGAGCGCCACGGCCCTGCAAGACAGCGACTCGCAGGCGCGCAGCCTGCTGGAGCAAGGCCGACAGCAATTCGAACAGCGCCAGTTTGACGATGCACTGAACACCCTGAACCAGGCACTGACCCTGCCCGTGACCGCCATCACCCCGGACACCCACGAGTTGCTGGGCCAGGTGCTGGCCGCCATGGGCGAAAACGGCCGCGCCGAAGCCGAGTTCAATGCCTACCTGAAGCAATACCCGGAAGGCCCTGGCGCCCAGCGCGTGCGCGACGCCCTGGCCGCGCTCAAGCCACCCTTGGTCATCACCGGCACCGCCATCGACGGCAGCAAGAAGCCCGAAGAGACCTCATCGGTCACCGGCTCGGTCTCGCAGTACTACTACGGCGGCAAGCTGACCTCCGACCAGAAGGCGCAGCGCCTGGTCGAAGGCACGCCCCTGACGGCCGACGAGATCGCCAACAACAGCAAGCTGCCGCTGACGCAGGACGCGCAGAGGCTGCTGTCCACCAACGCCGATGCCACCTGGCGCACGCGCAACAGCGAGCGCGAGATGAAGATGGTGGTGCGCGACCAACTGGACTACAACCTGCTTGGCCGCGACGTGCTCAGGGACAAGAGCCGCTACCGCAACCGCCTGACGGCCGCCTACTTCGACTACATGGGCCTGACGGCCTCGCGCCTGCGCGGACGCCTGGGCCGCCAGAACGCCAGCTGGGGCGGCGAAGGCCGCTACGACGGCGCATCTGGCAGCTACACCTTCAAACCCAAATGGAAGGTCTCCGGCGCCACCGGGGTGCCCGTGGACGGCGTGGCGGACAGCAACCGCTACTTCGCCGGTGCTTCCTTGGACGCCGACGCCATCACGCCGAATTTCGGCGCTTCCACGTTCGTGCTGCAGCGCATGATCGACGGCGAAGTCGACCGCCGCGCCATGGGCATGGACCTGCGCTACTTCGCCGGCCCCGGCTCGGTCATGGGCTCGGTGGACTACGACGTGCTGTACCGCAAGCTCAATGGCGCCAGCCTGCAGGGCATGTACCTCAGCGAAGGCAACACCACGATCAACTTCCTGTCGGAACGCAGGGCGCTGGTGCCGGTGTCCTTGAGCCAGACCCTGTTCTTCCAGTACGCAGACTTGCAGAGCAACGGCATCCAGCCGCGCAACATCAAGGACCTGAAGAACTTCTACACCACCCAGCAACTGCGGGATTTCGTGCGCAGCAATGCCTCGTATTTCACCCACACGATGGTGTCTGCCACGGTGCCCGTCACCACGCAATGGCAGCTGGGATCGGACTTCCACCTCAACAATGTCGGCGCCATCGCCCCCAACGAGGCCATCGGCAACATGGGGCAGGCGGCGACCGGCCAGGTGCGTTCGCTGGGCGTGCAAGCCATCGGCACCAACCTGTACTCGCCCCGCGACACCCACGTGTTCGGCCTGAACACCAGCCGCGGCCGCATCAACCGCAGCAACCAGTTCAACTACAACAACATGACCTCGCTGGACGACCAGTGGGAACTCGACCCCAGCTTCCACTGGGTGCGCAGTGTGACCCTGGACAATGCGGGTGCAATCCAGAGTACCACCGTGGCTTACGGCCCCGGAATCAGGGCATCATTCAAGCCCAAGCCGTCCATCACCCTGGAAACCAACCTCAGCGTCGACCGCACCAACACGGTCAACATCACGACCGTGAACACCCCGGGTGACACCGCCACCACCAGCAAGAGCAACCTGTTCACTTACTACCTTGGCTACCGGTACGAGTATTGATGCGCGCACACCGCCAGCTGCCACCTTCGCCTTGCAGACCCAGGACCTGGGCTGTCAGCGGGGCGGCCGGCTGCTGTTCGCACACCTGAACCTCACCGTGTCCCCAGGTGAGGCCGTGTGGGTGCGTGGCCCCAACGGCCGTGGCAAGACCAGCCTGCTGCGCCTGCTCAGCGGCCTGTCCCACCCGGCCCAGGGGCAGGTGCAGCGCGGCCAACCCCTGGTGTTCATGGGCCACCAGCACGCCCTGAAAGAAGACCTCTCATCCCTGGAGGCGCTGCAGTTCCTGGCCCGGCTTCACGACGAGCCCAGCGACGACACCGTGCTGACCCAGGCCCTCACTCGCCTGGGCGTGGCCCACCGCCGCCGCGCCCTGGTGCGCACCCTGTCGCAAGGTCAGCGCCGCCGCGTTGCCCTGGCACGCCTGGCTTTGCCGGCCGCGCCCCGCACCTGGATCCTGGACGAGCCCTTCGATGCCCTGGACGACGAAGGCGTGGCCACGCTCAACGCCCTCATCGCCCAGCACTGTGCCAACGGGGGGGCCGCCGTGTTCACCAGCCACCAGGAGGTGAACCTGAACGGTTTGCGCACCTTGTGGCTTGAAGCAGCGGGGGCCTGAACAGCATGTGGCCCCTGATCCGGCGAGACTGGCAGCTCGCGGCACGACGCCGCGTCGAAGCGCTGCTGCCCCTGGTGTTTTTCGTCGTGGCCGCCAGCCTCTTCCCGCTGGGCGTGGGGCCGGAGCCGCAGGTGCTGCGCATCATCGCGCCCGGCGCCCTGTGGGTGTGCGCCCTGCTGGCGTCGCTGCTGTCGCTCACCAGCCTGTATGGCCCCGACCTGGCCGACGGCAGCCTGGAGCAGTTCCTGTTGTGCGGCCGTTCGCTGCCCGCACTGGCCCTGGGCAAAGCCTTTGCCCACTGGACGATCTTCGGCCTGCCCCTGGTGCTCACAGCCCCCCTGCTGGGCCTGATGTTCGATGTGCACGCCCCGGAACTCGCGACCCTCACCCTGGGTCTCTTGCTGGGCACCCCGGTGCTCAGCCTGCTGGGCAGCGTGGGGGCCGCCTTAACCCTGGGTTTACGTGCCGGTGGCATGCTCATCGTCCTGCTGGTGCTGCCCCTGGCCATTCCGGTGCTGATTTTCGGCGCTGGAGCGGTCAGCGCCGTCTCGGCAGGCCTGTCTCCTGAGGGACACTTGTCACTGTTGGCGGCACTGCTGCTGCTCACCCTGCTGGGGGCCCCCTGGGCCACCGGCGCCGCCCTGCGCATCGCGCTGGACTGACACACCATGGCTGGATTGACCTGGACCACCTTCTCCGCGCCCTCGCGCTTCGAGCCCCTGGCGGCTCGCCTGATCCCCTGGCTGTGGGTGACGGCGATCGGCTTTGCGCTGGCCGCGCTTTACATGGGCTTCATCGTCGCGCCCACCGACTTCCAGCAGGGCCAGTCCTACCGCATCATCTTCATCCACGTGCCGGCGGCCTGGATGTCCATGGTGCTCTACATGGCGATGGCGTTCTGGGCCGGCATCGGCTGGGCGTTTCGCGTGCGGCTGGCCTCCATGCTGGCGCGGGCCATCGCCCCCACGGGCGCCCTGCTGACCTTCCTGGCGCTGTGGACGGGGGCCTTCTGGGGCAAGCCCACCTGGGGCACCTGGTGGGTGTGGGACGCGCGGCTCACGTCCGAGCTGATCCTGCTCTTCCTCTACCTGGGCTTCATCGCTCTGGTCGAGGCCATCGACGACCCCCAGCGAGGTGACCATGCCGGCGCCTTGCTGGCCCTGGTCGGGGTGGTCAACGTGCCCATCATCTATTTTTCGGTGAAGTGGTGGAATACCCTGCACCAAGGCTCGTCGATCAGCATGACGGCTGCCCCGAAAATGGCGGCCACGATGCTCACGGCCATGCTGCTGATGACCATCGCTTTCTGGGCCTACGCCTTCGCCGTCGTCTTCACCCGCACACGTGCCGTGGTGATCGAGCGCGAGCGCGACGCGCAATGGGTGCGCGCACTGGCCCAATCACAGCAGTAAGGTGATCTCATGCAGCAATGGCAAAGCTGGTCGCAATTCTGGAACATGGACGGTTACGGCCTGTACATCTGGGGCTCCTATGGCGTGACCCTGGCGTGCATGGTGATCGAGCCCCTGCTGGCCGTGCGGCGCCGCCGCCAGGCCCTGACGCACGCGCTGCAGCAAGACGACGAGGCAATTTGACATGACCCCAAGAAAGAAGCGGCTCTACCTGATCCTCGGCGGTGTCGCCGTGGTGGGCGTGGCCGTGGCCCTGGTGCTCCGCGCCTTCAACAGCAACATGGTGTTCTTCTACACACCCACCCAGATCGCCGCCAGAGAAGTGCCGATCGACCGCACCTTCCGCTTAGGGGGCATGGTCCGCACCGGCTCGCTGAGGCGTGACGGCGTGACGGTTCATTTCATCGTCACCGACACCGTCAAGGACGTGAACGTGAGCTATGAAGGCATCCTGCCCGACCTCTTCAAAGAGGGCAAAGGCGTGGTGGCCCAGGGCAAGATCACCGAGCAAGGTCAGTTCGTGGCCCAGGAAGTCCTGGCCAAGCACGACGAAAACTACATGCCGCCCGAAGCGGCCGAGGCGATGAAACGCGCCAAGGCCGCCAAGGCAGCCGTCACGGCCCAAACGGCCAAGGAGTCCCCATGATCCCCGAGTTGGGCCAGTTGGCCCTGTTGCTGGCCCTGGCCGTGTCCCTGCTGCTGGGCACCGTGCCGATGTGGGGCGCCTACAAAGTGCGCCGCGACCTGATGGGCCTGGCCCGGCCCTTGTCCCGGGTGATGTCGGTGCTGGTGCTGGGTGCCTTCGTGCTGCTGGCGTCGTCCTTCATCCGCAACGACTTCTCCGTGCTGTACGTGGCGTCCAACTCCAACAGCGCCCTGCCCCTGGCTTACCGCGTTGCGGGCGTGTGGGGCGGCCATGAAGGCTCGCTGTTGCTGTGGGTGTCGATGCTGTCGCTGTGGATGCTCGCGGTGGCGCAGTTCAGCCGCCACCTGCCCGAGGTCATGGTGTCGCGCATCCTGGGCGTGATGGGCTGGATTGCCTTCGGCTTCCTGCTCTTCATGCTGAGCACCTCCAATCCCTTTGACCGCCTGCTGCCGGCCGCCATGGACGGCAACGACCTGAACCCCCTGCTGCAAGACCCGGGCATGGTGGCGCACCCGCCCATGCTCTACATGGGCTATGTGGGCTTCTCGGTGGCCTTTGCCTTCTCGATCGCGGCCCTGCT
>CANBQJ010000139.1 GCA_947371645.1 Burkholderiales bacterium
GTGCGCTCGATCTTGGCGATCAGCGCCGGGCGGTGGCGCCAGGGCTCGCCGGCCACGTTGCACAGCTGGCGGGCCATCTCCATGTCGGTCGCGTTCTTGGGGAACGAGACCGCGATGTAGTCGCACTGGAAGCTGGCCGCCGTCTTGATGTCCTCCATGTCCTTGGCCGTCAGGGCTGGCGCGGTCAGGCCGCCGCCCTGCTTGTTGATGCCCTTGTTGTTGGACAACTCCCCGCCCAGCTTGACCACCGTGTGCACGGCATCGCCCTTGACGGCTTCGACCGTCATCACGATCAGGCCGTCGTTGAGCAGCAGGGTGTCGCCCGGCTTCACATCGCGGGGCAGCTCCTTGTAGTCCAGGCCGACGCCGTGGAGGTCGCCCGGCTCGGTGCGGCTGGCGTCCAGCACGAAAGGCTGACCCGGCTCCAGCATGACCTTGCCCTCGGCGAACTTGCCCACGCGGATCTTCGGGCCCTGCAAGTCGGCCATGATGGCCACGACCTTGCCGACCCTGGCCGCCGCCTCGCGCACCAGTTGCGCACGGTCAATGTGGTCCTGTGCCTTGCCGTGAGAGAAGTTCAGGCGCACCACGTCCACCCCGGCGCGCAGCATGCGCTCCAGCACGTCGGGCGTGGAAGAGGCCGGACCGAGGGTGGCGACGATCTTGGTGGCACGTGGCATGGGTCTCGCTCAGCGTAGTTCTTGATCGCGCCAGTTTCACACCAAAGCGCCCCGTTTCATGTGAAAAGTAGCGGCTTGTGCGGAAGTCCACACAGGCGCTGCCGCCTGGCCCTTGCCCTACACTGCCCGCCCTTCGCTGCCGAAAACCCCACATGCCCCACCGCACACTGGTCTTCTCGCACGCCAACAGCTTTCCGGCCAGCACCTACCGCAGCCTCTTCGAGGGCTGGCGTGCGGCCGGCTGGGAGGTGCACGCCATCGACAAGATCGGTCACGACCCGCGCTTCCCCGTCTCCACCGACTGGCCGCACCTGGTGGCCCAGCTGGCCCAGTTCATCGAGCGCGAAGTGGCCCACCCCGTCTACCTCGTCGGGCACTCGCTGGGTGGCTACCTGAGCATGATGGTGGCCAGCCGCCACCCCCACCTGGCCCAAGGCGTGGTGGTGCTGGATTCACCCTTGCTCTACGGCTGGAAGGGCGCCGGCATCGGCCTGGCCAAGCGGCTGGACGCCATGCAGCGCGTCATGCCGCCCTCGCGCGTGGCGGCCCAGCGCACCGAAGAATGGGCCAGCCTGGACGCCGCCCAGCGTCATTTCCAGGTCAAGCCCAAGTTCGCGGCCTTCCACCCTGTGGTGCTGGGCGACTACCTGCACACCGGCACCGAGGCCCACGGCGACGGCCGCCAGAACGCGACCCGGCGCCTGAGCTTTCGCCGCGACATCGAAACCGCCATCTACAACACCATGCCGCATGACCTGCTGGCCGAGTTCCGCCGCCACCCGCCGCGCTGCCCCATGGCTTTCATTGGCGGCACGCATTCGCGCGAGTTGCGCGCCGTGGGCCTGCGCGGCACCGAGCGGCTGTTCGGCCCGCGCATCTCCTGGATCGACGGCACCCACCTCTACCCGTTCGAGCAGCCCCAGCTGACCACGCAAGAGGTGCTGCAATGGCTGCAGCGCTTCGAGCGCGAGGCACGCGACTGAGGCAGGCCGCGCCTGGTGCATGATCGCGGCTGAGCGCCCCACACCGAAGTACCCCGCCGCCCGTGACCGCCGCCCTCCCCGCCCCTTCAGCGGACGATGACCAGCCCATGCCCTTCGTCACCGTGACGAACTGGGTGCGTGCGGCTCGCCTGTGCGGCATCGACATCGAAGGCATCTTCCGCGCCGAAGCCATCGACACCTCGGCCCTGCACCCCGAGACGGCCACCATCACCCGGGTGCAGATGCAAAACGTGATGCGCCGCTGCGTGGAGGCCACGCGCCTGCAGGGCAGCCCCCGCCACTTCCCCGTCGTCCTGGGCGAGACCTTCGCCTTCGAGTACATGGCGGACGTCGAAACCTACCTCACCACCAGCGCCACCCTGCGCGACGCCGCCCGCGCACTCGAGTGGATCCCGCCCCTGGTGAACCCCTACATGCGCTTCAGCCTGTCGGAGCACGGCCAGGAAGCGCGCATCGTGCTGCACATCGAAGGCGCCGCCGAAGCCGACGATGGCGGCGGCCTGGCCTGGGCCTTCAGCGAAGGCGTGTTCACCACCACCTTGAAGTTCAGCCGCCTGCTGCTGGGCGGCCAGCCCCTGGTGGGTCGCGTCACCTTCCGCCACCCGCCGCACGCCCACAGCGACTGGATGACCGAGCACCTGCAGGTGCCCATCTTCTGGAACGAGCCCATCGACGGCCTGTGGTTTGACCGCGCCCTGCTGGACCGGCCTTTGCAAGGCGCCTTCCCCATGCTGCACGAACAGGCCGCGCAGCGCGTGGTGCAGACCGTGGCCCAGCGCGTGGCCCAGCGCCGCAGCCCGCAAGACCTGGCCGACGAAGGCCGCCAGCTCACCCGCCAGATCGAACAGGCTTTCCTGGCCAAGCCCCGCTTGCTGGGCCAAGGCCTGGAGACGCTGGCCGAAGAGCTGCAACTGCACGCCCGCACCCTGCAGCGCCGGCTCAAGGACGCCGGCGACAGCCACTCCGCCATCCAGGCCCGCGTGCGCCACCGCCTGGCCTGCCAGTGGCTGAAGGACGAGCGCCTGAGCATCGAAGACATCGCCGAACGCCTGGGTTTTGGCGACCGCCGCAGCTTCACCCTGGCCTTCACCCGATGGTCCGGCCAGACGCCCAGCCAGTACCGCCGCCCCACGTCGGCCTGACCCCTGGGGCGCGCCGGCCTCACCCCCAGGTTTCCCCCAGGTCGGCCTTGTCGCCAAAATTACCCTGGTGTCGTTGCAAGTTGTAGCTTCCGGGGGATCACCTGCCTACAGTTGGCCCCATCGTGCCCGACATGTGAAATGCATGTCCCCCACACCAGAACAAGACCCGGACCCCGGCACCGAGGAGACACCCCCATGAGCAACAGCCTGTCGACATCCCCCGACATCGTCCCCCGTGAGAAGCTCGACTTCCACCTCGACGGCGACATCCCCCAGTACTGGCTGGACAACGACCCGTTCAAGACCCGCTTCTTCGACGCGTTGTCCACGCTGTTCCCTGTGGGCGAGCGCTTCTTCATCACCTGCGTGCGCGACTTCAAAGACCAGATCAGCGACCCCAAGCTGCAGCAAGACATCAAGGACTTCACCCGCCAGGAAGCCCAGCACAGCATGCTGCACACGCAGTACAACGACCGGCTGCACCGCCAAGGCATCAACGTGCCCGAGATCCTGAGCCGCCAGGAGCGCCGCCTCTTCGGCTTCCTGCGCCAGCGCGCCTCGCGCCATTTCACGCTGGGCGTCACCGCCGCGTCCGAGCACATCACCGCCATCATGGCCGACTGCTTCGTGGAGCGCCCCCAGATCTTCGACAACGCCGACGAGCGCATCCGCGCCCTCTACGTCTGGCACGCCATGGAAGAGATGGAACACAAGGCCGTGGCCTTCGACGTGCTCACCCGCGTCGCCCAGGCCAGCTACCGCACCCGCCTCCTGTCCATGCTGCTGGTCACCGTGCTCTTCCCCTATCACGTGATGAAGATCATGGCCTACATGCTGCAAGTCGACGGCTTCAGCAAGTGGGAACGCATCCAGCTCTGGACCAAGGGCCTGTGGTGGCTCTACAAGCCCGGCGGCATCTTCATGCCCATGCTGGGCAAGTACTTCGCCTACCTCAAACCCGGCTTCCACCCCTGGCAGGAAGCGGTCGTACCCAGCTACGAGCCCTGGAAGCGCCTGCTCAAAGAGACGGGCGACCCGATCGCCGCCGGCAACAGCCTGCACCAGCTGATGAACGCGCCTGGCGCCATGCGCCACGCCTGAACCCTCGCGTCACAGGAGCCATCCATGACCCAGCACCACCCCATCGTCCCCCGCGAAAAGCTCGACTTCGGCCTCGACGGTGACATCCCCAAGTACTGGTTCGAAGGCCATGCCTTCAAGACCCGCTACTTCGACGCCATGTCGACCATCTTCCCCGAAGGCGAGCGCTATTTCATCAGCTGCGTGCGCGACTACCGCGACCAGATCACCGACCCGCAACTGCTGCAAGACGTCAAGGACTTCATGCGCCAGGAAGGCCAGCACGGCATCGTCCACAGCCAGTACAACAACCGGCTCAAGGCGCAAGGCATCGATGTCGACGCGATCGAGGCCACGCAGCACCACATCATGTTCAACCTGCTGCGCAAGTACCTGCCGTCCTACGTCACGCTGGCCGACACGGCAGCAGCAGAACACCTCACCGCCACCATGGCCCACGTGCTGTTCGAGCGCAAGGAGGTGCTGGCCAAGGTCGACCACCGCATGCGCGCCATGTACGCCTGGCACGCCATGGAAGAAGTCGAGCACAAGGCCGTGGCTTTTGACGTGATGCAGAAGATCGCCAAGGTCGGCTACCTGCGCCGCATCTTTGCGCTGCTGGTCGTCACCCTGGGCTTCAACATCAACACCCTGATCATTGCGCGCACCATGCTCAAGGCCGACGGCTTCGGCTTTGGTCAGCGCCTGGGCCTGTTCGCCAAGGGCCTGTGGTGGCTGTACAAGCCCGGCGGGGTCTACATGGCCATGCTGGGCCCCTACCTCCAGTACTTCAAGCCCGGCTTCCATCCCTGGCAGCATGGTCAGCTGCAAAGCTACGGCCTGTGGCTGGAGACCTTCAACCGCACCGGTGACCCCATCGAGGCGGGCAACGTGCTGCACGCCGCTGGCGCCTGATCGCCAACACAAGATCTGCGCCGCGAGCGTGCATCGCTCACGCCCCAGCCCCGCCAGCCCCTTGACCCCGGCGGTGGCCGTCCGATGATCTCGAGATGGCTCCACAGCACCCCGCGCACTGCCCATCCAACGCCCAGCCTGCCCTGGTGGTACGCGAAGGCCTGGACTTTGGCCTCGACCAGGACATCCCCCGCCACTGGTATGGCGGCGACGCCTTCAAGACGCGCTTTTTCGACGCCATGTCCACCCTCTTCCCGGAGGGTGAGCGCTTCTTCATCGCCTGCGTGCGCGACTTCAGTGCCCAGTGCCCCGACCCCGCGCAACAGGCCGCCACGCTTGATTTCGCGCGCCAGGAGGTGCAGCACAGCCGCGTCCACCGGGCCTTCAACGCCAGACTTGCCGCGCAAGGCGTCAAGGTGGACACCATCCTGCGCAACCAGCGCCACCACCTCTTCGAGGTGGCCAGGCAACGCTTCAGCCGCCCCCACACCCTGGCGTTGACCGCCGCCAGCGAGCACCTCACGGCCCTCATGGCCCAGGGCTTCACCGACCACCCCGCCCATTTCATGGACGCCGACCCGCGCGTGCGCGCCATGTACGTCTGGCACGCCATCGAAGAGGTCGAACACAAGGGCGTGGCCTTCGACCTGATGCAGCAACAGGCCGGCGTGGGCTACTTTCTGCGGGTCTGGGCACTGATCGAAGTCAGCATCCAGTTCCCCCTCTTCGTCTTCCAGATCATGGCCCACATGCTGCGCGTGGACGGCTTCAGCCGTCGCCAGCGCTGGGCCCTGTGGCTGCGCGGCCTGTGGTGGCTCTACAAACCAGGCGGCCTCATGGGCCCGCTGGTCAAGCCTTACCTGGCCTGGTTCAAGCCCGGCTTCCACCCCTGGCACAGCGGCACCCCAGCCTGCTTTGACACCTGGATGCAGACCTTTGAGCGCACCGGCGGTGACGCCATCGCCGCCAGCGATGCGCTGTACGAAGGCGTCGCTCAGCCGGCTGCGCGTTTGCTCAAGATCTCGAAGGCCGGCAAGGTCTTGCCCTCCAGCACCTCCAGGAAGGCGCCGCCACCCGTCGAGATGTAGCCCACGTTCTGCTCGATGCCGTACTTGGCGATCGCGGCCAGCGTGTCGCCACCACCGGCGATGCTGAAGGCGCTGGACTCGGCGATCGCGCGGGCAATCGTCTTCGTGCCGTTCTCGAAGGCCTCGAACTCGAACACGCCCACCGGGCCGTTCCACACGATGGTGCCTGCGGCCTTCAACTGGGCCGCCAGACGGGCTGCCGTCTTGGGGCCGATGTCCAGAATCATGTCATCGTCGGCCACATCGGCGGCCGCCTTCACCGTTGCCGGCGCATCGGCCGCGAAGGTTTTGGCCACCACCACGTCCTCAGGGATGGGCACCTCGGCGCCCCGCGCCTTCATCGACGCGATCACGGCCTTGGCCGCGCCCACCAGGTCCGGCTCGGCCAGCGACTTGCCGATCTTCAGGCCAGCGGCCAGCATGAAGGTGTTGGCAATGCCACCACCCACGATCAGCCCGTCCACATTCTTCGACAGCGACTCCAGAATGGTCAGCTTCGTCGACACCTTCGAGCCCGCCACGATGGCCACCAGCGGGCGCTTGGGGGCTTCGAGGGCCTTGCTGATGGCGTCGATCTCGGCCGACAACAACGGGCCGGCGCAGGCCACCTTGGCAAACTGCGCGATGCCGTAAGTCGTGCCTTCAGCCCGGTGCGCCGTGCCGAAGGCGTCGTTCACGAAGATGTCGCACAGCGCCGCCATCTTGCGGGCCAGCGCTTCGTCGTTCTTCTTCTCGCCCTTGTTGAGGCGACAGTTTTCCAACAGGACGACCTCGCCAGGGTTGACGCTCACGCCGTCCACCCAGTTGCTCACCAGTTTGACCTCACGGCCCATCAGCTCGCCCAGGCGCTGGGCCACGGGGGCCAGCGAGTCCTCCGGCTTGAACTCGCCCTCGGTGGGGCGGCCCAGGTGCGAAGTCACCATCACGGCGGCGCCGGCTTTGAGCGCCAGCTCGATGGCCGGCACCGAAGCGCGGATGCGTGTGTCTTCGGTGATGTGCCCTGCGTCATCTTGCGGCACGTTCAGGTCGGCGCGGATGAACACGCGTTGGCCCGCAACTTTGCCCTGGGCGACGAGGTCTTCAAATCGGAGGATGTTCATGGTGTGTGACGCGGAGGCTGAAACGCTGAATCCACCATTGTAGGAACTTGCGCGCCCGATCCATACCCTGCAGTCACGCGCCACCCATTGCGATGCCCCCGTCCGCGCCTTCTGTCATGGGCACCCCACAACGCCACAGCCTGGCCGATGCAACCCTTGCCAGATCGCGCCAGCCTCACGCATCACCGGGTGGCAGGTTTCGTCAGCCCCACCACGCCCGCAAAGGGAGGTACACCGCCATGCCCACGATGATCGTGCCCAGCATGTCCTTGCGCCACCAGGCCCACAACGCCGCCACCGGCGCCGCCACGAATCGCGCATCCACCCAGTGTTGGGGCCAATGCCCACCTTGCAGCAGCACCTCGGGCAGCACGACGGCAGCCAGGGCCGCCATCGGCGCATATCGCAAACCGCGCTCCACCCACACGGGCATGCGCCAGGGTCTGTCGCTCAGGAAAAACGCCGACCGCGTCAACACCGACAAGGCCACCAGCCCCGCCACACCCAACCCCATGTAGGCCGCGTCCTTGTACTGCACCCAAGTCACCGTGGCCATCAGCACTCGCCTTCTTCACGGGCGCGGGCCCAGGTGTCCCAGCCCAGGCCAACGGCCACACCGATCACCACGGCCATCACGATGTAGAGCTTGAAGGGCAGGCTGTAGAACGCCGCCGCTGCGGCACCGGCCACCACGGCCGCCGTGAACGTGCGGCGGTCACGCGACAGGTTCACCAGCAAAGCCAGCAAGGCCAGGGCACCCGCAAAGCTCAGCCCCCATTGGGTCGGGATCCAGGTCGCACCCATCACCCCCAGCAACGCTGCAGCGCACCAACCTGTCCAGTTCACGACAGCCAGCCCCAGGAAGTAGGCCAGGGGGTCGATGTACTCAGGGCCTGCAGGCTCGGATTCACCGTGCCGCTGTACCGTCAACACATAGGTCACGTCAGCTGTGAGGTAACCCGCCAGCAAGCGCCAACGCAGGGGCAGCGCGATCAGGTGGAGGCGCATCTGCGCACTGAAAATCACGAAGCGGAGGTTGACGCACGCGGCCGTCAGCCAGATCACCCACAAGGGCGCCCCAACCAACAAGAGCGGTACCGCCGACAGTTGAGCGCTGGCCGCGAACACACACAGGGCCATCGTGGCCGCCACCCACACTGGCAGGCCTGACTTGGCCATCACCACACCGGTAACCACGCCCCAGGCGACCATGCCGGGCATCACCCGGGCCATGTCCACCATCCCTTGTCGGCGCTCGGGGTGGCGCCACAGCGCCTTCAGATCCACCCGATCCCAAGGGCGTCGCGCCGGCGTCTGTTCAAGTGCCTCAGCCTTGGGGGTGTTCGCGCTTGTGTTCACCCGCAGATTGTGCGGTCTTCAGCCGCCTTTTGAAGGCAGACCGGAGAATCAGTGCGCTTTGGCTCCCGCCTTGCCAACGCCCTTCTTGGGTGCTGGATCGGGTTCTTCGGTGTCTTCGTCTTCCGACGCAGGCCTGGATGCCGCCGAAGCCGCGCCCGGCACTGGCCGCGGCACCACCGGCGCCACGCCCTCCAGTTTGTTCTCACGCATGTACTCGTCCATCTCCCGCCAGCCGGCGTACACCGCCGACTTCTCCGCCTTGGGGTTGAGCGTGTAGCAGTCCTCGATCGCACGGAGCGCGTGCCGGCAAGCACCGCCAACGGCCTTGGCATCCGCTTGAACCCGTTCAGCGGCCTTTTGCGGTGTCTCGATGCCCAATTGATCGCAGCCGGACAGCATCAACACGAACACAAACAGGGCACGCTTCAAGGCCTGGTGTGGGCCTGATGTGCCATGCGAGAAGAACCGGGGCTGAAAGATGGACATGTCTGACAAACCGGGCCGGCGCGAAGCACGCCAGCAACCCGGATGCCTCTTATTCGGAACAATCGGCTGCCGCTTGAGTGACACGATCGGGCCAGTTCAGCCCACAGTTCATGCCAGATCAGTGGATCAGCCGCTCGTCGTCATCGACAAACAGCTCGTCAAGGATGAGGGCATCCGGCTCTTTGCCAAAGCTCCAGAACACCAGCAGCACCAGAATCTTGAAGTCGTCCAAGGAAACCGGCCCATGGGGCACGGCCATCACGCGGTCCAGCAAGACTTCGCGCAAGGTCGGCGTCAGCACGCCTGCCGAAGCCAGGAAGTGCAGGAAGCCCAGAGCCTCCACACCCAAGCGATCGAGTTCAGCGTCAACGAAGATCCGACAAGACGTGTCAGCAGGGGCCTCGATGGCATGCTGCGTCACGGACTGAAGACCGTCGAGCCAAGTGAGTGCCTCAGAGATCTCTTCTTGCTCAAAGCCCACCGACGCCAATTTCCGAACCAACTGATCCGCGTCCGGGCAAGCGTCCGGTCGCCAATAGTGCTCGTAAAGGTAAACGAGGACATCAAACATAGCGCCAATATACCGCAAGCGGTCAAAACCAAGTCGAGCAAGAACCCGCGAACACCATGCTGGTGTCCAGGGTCCACCTGCCCATTCCCACGGCCTCAGTGAAATCGTCGACAGCCCTGATCTGAACGGGGGCCGCGTGTGCCCGCCAGAACGCAAAAAGCCCCTGCACACGCAGGGGCTTGAATTGCTTTGGGGGGTAGAGGTAGCCTGACGATGTCCTACTTTCACACGGGAATCCGCACTATCATCGGCGCTGAGTCGTTTCACTGTCCTGTTCGGGATGGGAAGGAGTGGGACCAACTCG
>CANBQJ010000140.1 GCA_947371645.1 Burkholderiales bacterium
GGCAGTCGCCGCCCACGGCATTGAGGTGCATGCCGGGGCGCACCTGGCGGTCGTGCACGATGGTGGCTTGCGTTTTGTCGGCGGTGAGCGTGGTGACGATGTCGGCGCCGTGCAGGGCCTCGTCCACGCTGTGGCAGGCCTGGATGTGCAGGCCCGTCCCACCCAGGCGGTGCATCAGCTGGTGGGTGGCTTCGAGGTCGACGTCGAAGAGGCGCACGCTCGTGATGCCCACCAGGTGCTGGAAGGCAACGGCCTGGAAGGCGCTTTGCGCGCCGTTGCCGATGATGGCCATGACCTGGCTGCCTGGGCGTGCCAGGGTGCGTGCGGCCATGGCCGATGTGGCGGCGGTGCGCAGGGCGGTGCTCAAGGTGAGCTCGCTGACCAGCAAGGGCGTGCCCGTGTGCATGTCGGCCAGCACGCCAAAGGCCATGACGGTGGGCAAGCCTGCGGCCGTGTTGCCCGGGTGGCCGTTGACGAACTTGAAGCTGTAGAGGTGCGCGTCCGCGATCGGCATGAGTTCGATCACGCCTTCAGGCGCGTGGCGGGCGATGCGGGGTGATTTGTCGAACTCAGGCCAGCGCTGGAAGTCGGACTGGATGGCCAAGGCCAGCCCTTGCAAGGTGGCCGGCAAACCCTGGCGCTGGACCAGGCGGGCGGCGTCGTGCGCGCTCAGGAAATGGGTGCCGATGCGGGGGATGGGTGCGGTGGGGCAGGTCATGAGGGGCCTCTCAAGCGGACAGCCCCAGTGTGCAAGGAGGCGCCGTCAAGCACCATGCCGCAAAGGTTCACGCATTGCGCAAAAAGCTGACACATCGGCAGCCGTTGATGTCAATATGGCAAGCATGGACAGTCTGGACTTGCAACTGCTGGCCCTCTTGCGCCAGGACGCACGCCTGAGCGTGGCCGATCTGGCGCACAAGCTGGGCGTCTCACGCGGCACGGTGGGCAACCGCATCCGCAAGCTCGAAGACGCGGGCGTGATCCTGGGCTACACGGTGCGCCTGAGGCCGGACAGCCGGCCAGATGAGATCGTGGCGTGGATGAGCATCGCTGTAGAGGGCAACGACATGCGCAAGGTCATCAGCATCCTGCTGGGTGACCCCGGCGTGGCCGCCTTGCACGACACCAATGGCCGCTGGGACCTGCTGGCCGAGTTGCGCGCCGACCACCTGCAAGGCTTGTCGAAAGTGATGGAGCGCATCCGCCTGATCAAGGGCATCAGCCACACCGAGACCAGCATCCACCTGGAGAGCCACCGCCTGGCTTGATCAGCTGATCAGCAGGATGCGAATCAGGGCCGGCAGGATCTCCATGGTCTTGAGCAAGGCGGGGTGAGGGTCGCGCCAGTCCAGGTAGGCGTGGCCTTTGGCCTGCAGCAGGCTGCGCAACCAGGCCCAGCGAGACACGCGTTCCTGAGCTGCCTGGTGAGACCGCGATTGCACATCTCTCGCCAGGTTGACCCAGAGCTTGTGGGTGAGCGTGGGCAGCAGTGGCAGGTCGCGCAGGGGGTCGCCACACAGCTCGCGCATGGCCACCCAGGGCAGGTTCAGCCCGCAGTCTTCCAGGTGGCCGATCGAGCTGAACGGCCGTGCGTTGAAATCGATCAGGTAGAAGCGGCCGGTGCTGCTGTCGCGCAACCACTCGATGCCGAAGATCCCGTGGTAACGGGTGTGCCCCAGCAGCGCCAGCGTGTAAGGGATGATGACGTCGTCGGTGGGGCAGCGCGTAGACGGGATCTCACCGTAAGTGGTGCTGCCGAAGTGCGGTGGGTGCTGCCGGATGCGCCGGTGGGTGCAGATGGTGCGCACGGACCCCTGTGCGTCGGCGTAGCCGTAGGTGTCGTAGATCTCGCCATCGCCACCTTGCAGGATCTGCTGCACCAGCAGGCCATCCCGCGGCCGGTCGCGCATGTAGTCCAGCAGGCCTTCCCGGCTGTCGAAGACCTCGTTCTTGGCGGCAATGGCCACGCCTTTGCGGCCCCCATAGCTGGGCTTGACGATGTAGGGCGGTGGGAATTGCGCCACCCAACCCTGGAAGGCGGAGTCGTCTTCGCAGCGCGTCCAGGGGATGACCGGCACGTCGGCGGCTTCCGCCAGGCCGTACAGGCGCTCTTTCTGGATGATGCTGCTGATCACTGAAAACGAGGTGTCCCAGAGTCGGCACACCTTGCTCAGCTGATGGCGGTGGCGTGCCAGGAACAGGGCCTGGTGGTCGCAGGTGGCGATCAGCACGGGTTTGACCGGCATCTTGCGCGCCACATCGCGGATGTGCTGCAGCAGCCGGGCGGCCGTCGGGCTGGCCTCCAGCAAGGAGACTTCGCTGGGGTAGCGCGACACCTTGAGCGGGTCTGCCGGGTCGAAGGTCACCGCGTGGACGTGCACCCCTTCACGGGCGAGCGCGCGCACGGTCGCCAGCCCCGTCAATACCTTGCACAGCACGATGGCGTGGGTGGGGCTAGCGGCCTGGCTGAGCGCTGGCAGGGGGTCAATCCCCCGCCAGGTGATGTTGGCTGACATGTCCGACTTCAACAAGATCAGCTTTCTGGGGTCGATGGCCGCCGAACGGACATGGCTGACTGGTCGCCCTGGTTGAGGTTTGTGAATCTGGCCCGGCAGTTTGCCTTACCCAAGCTTGCACTGCCGTGTCTGCAAACCCGTATATGAGCGGATTGCAAACTGGCATTGTGGTGCTGGAAGCCTTTCGTGAATCTTTCAATACCGATCCCCCTGACCAAAGGCATTGGCGCAGTGTGTCGAATTGGACAAAATCAGCAGTTGCACCCGCCGTGTCCCCTCTCGCCATTCAGCCTGGGAGCCCCCTGTTGAGTCCTCACCCCATGGGCGAACGCCTTCGCCATGCCTCGCCACCGCCCGCCCAGCCAGACCTGGTGCAGATGCAGCACCCCGCGTGGGCCTGGGCTGCGCACCTGCGTGGGGTGGGTGTGGCACTCCGGGGGGTGGCGGTGTTTGCGGTGGACGAGGGCACGCGGCTGGATTTTCCAGATGCCGAGGCCACCTTGCAGGCGCGGTGGGTGGCGCTGCGCGCGCAGGTGTCTGCTCAGCAGCCGGTGTGCGTGTCCCCGGCAGAGACGCACTCACCGGAATTGCTGATGGGCCTGGCCCTGGAGGGTGCGGATGGCCAGCCTGCGGTCGTGGGTGTGGCGCTGGTGCCCCCTTGTACCGAACGCACGATGCAGCTGGTGCGCCTGTCGGCCGCCTGGTTGCAACTGGCTTGGCGGCGCGAAGGGCTGACCCAGCGCGTTCAGGGCGCGCAACTGCTGGACATGCTGGCCCATGTTGCCTCTCACGATCAGGCCCGCACGGCGGCACAGGATTGGCTCAACCGCAGTGCCGTCCTGGCCCGGCAGGCCTGGCCGGTGCAGGCTGCCCCTGATGTGAGCCTGAGCCATTTCCAGGTGCGGCGCGGGGTGCCTCGATGGTGGGTGACCTCCGAGACCGCCTGGGCCGAAACGGGTGCACCGGCCTTGGCCGCGGCCACCGAGCTGGCCATGCAGGCTGCCGCCACTCTGCATGAGGTGGACGAGCCCGCTGGCTGGGCGTTGCCCGTCTTGCACGATGGGCAGGCGGTGAGCGTGCTGGTGGCCGTGTGGTCGCAACAAGGCCAGGCGCAGGCGGCCAGGCCGGATGGCATGGCGGTGATCTTGCGCGCCAGCCTGGCGCTGGTCGAGCCCTTGCTGCGCCAGTGGGCGCTGGCCGAGCGTGGTCTGATGGCCCATGCCTGGGCATCCGTGCAGGGCGTGTGGCGCAAAGGCGTGGGCCCAGGGCACCTGGGCTGGAAGGCCGGCAGTGTGCTGGCCCTGGTGCTGGTGGCGGCGCTGGGCCTGGTGCCGGTGGACGAGCGGGTCACGGCCAGCACCGTGATCGAGGGTCAGACGCGCCAGCTGGTGACGGCACCCTTCGATGGCTTCGTGGCTCAGGTGCGCGTGAGGCCGGGTGAGCGCGTCCGCGAAGGCCAGTTGCTGGCGGTGCTGGACGACCGAGACATCCGCCTGGACCAGGCCGCGCAACGCAGCGCCCGAGAGCAAGCCGCAGGCAAGTTGAGGCAGGCCCTGGCCGAGCGCGACACAGGTGCCGCCGCCCTGGCACAGGCCGAACTGCAGCAGGCTGAAGCCCAGCTCACCCTGGCCGACACCAAGCTGGCGCGAGTGGACTTGCGTGCACCCATGTCTGGCCTGGTCGTCTCCGGTGACTGGAGCCAGAAGCTGGGCAGCCCGGTCGACAATGGCAAAGAGATGTTCGAGGTGGCCGACACCGATGGCTACCGGGTGGTCCTGCACGTGCCCGATCACGACATCCCTCGCGTGAAGCTGGGGCAGCCGGGCCAGGTGCGGCTGACGGGCCACCCCAGCAGCAGCTACCCGTTTCGCATCAGCCGGGTGACGTCCACGGCCAGTGTCGAAGAAGGCGTCAACGGCTTTCGGGTCGAGGCGCAGTGGGTCGGCCCCTTGCCGCCACTGAGCCCGGGCATGCAGGGCGTGGGCAAGGTGGACGTGGGGCGCACGGTGCTGCTGGACGTCTGGACCCGCTCTACCCGCGACTGGTTGCAGCTCAAGCTGTGGGCCTGGTTGTGGTGAGCACGGCACATCGGGGTGAGCATGTCGCTGCTGTCTGAGCACTGGCATGCCGTGCGACACGCCCGCTTGAGCCTGCGCGATGGCGTGCAGGTCATCCACCGGCGATTGCGTGGCCGGCCATGGGTGTTGCTGGTCGACCCGGTGAGCCAGCGTTTTCACCGGCTCACGCCCCAGGTGTGGTCGGTGGTGCGCCTGCTGGATGGCCTGCGCAGCCTCGATGAGGTCTGGGCGATGGCCTGTGGCCTCGCCGGTCGGGAGGGCGCGGACGGAGGTGAAGGTGGCGAGCACGCTGCGGTCATCACCCAGACGGAGCTGGTCCAGCTCATGTCCACCCTGCATGGGCAGGACTTGCTGCGCAACCACACCTCGCCGGATGCCGCCGAGGTGCAGGAACGCCACCAGCAGCAGCATCGCCAGCGCCGCATGCAAAGCTGGCTCAACCCCATGAGCCTGCGTCTGCCACTGCTGCACCCTGACCCCTGGTTCGAACGCCATGCCACCCTGGCGCGTGCCCTGTTCACCTGGCCGGTGCTGTGCCTCTGGCTGGTGCTGGTGTTGCCCGCTGCAGGCCTGGCCTGGCAGCACCTGGGCGAGCTCACCGACAACCTGTCAGACCGCGTGCTGTCGGCCTCCAACCTGGCGGTGCTGTGGCTGGTCTACCCCCTGGTGAAAGCGGTGCACGAGTGTGCACACGGCATGGCCGTGAAGGCCTGGGGCGGGCGGGTTCGGGAGATGGGCCTGATGCTCATCCTGTTCACGCCTGTGCCATATGTCGATGCCAGCGCGTCCTACCGCTTTCACGACAAGTGGGCGCGTGCGGCGGTCGCCGCCGCCGGCATCATGGCCGAGCTGGCGCTGGGTGCCCTGGCCTTGCTGGTGTGGTTGTCTGCGCAAGATGGCGTGGTCAAGGCGCTGGCTTACAACGTGGTGCTGATCGCGGGCGTGTCGACGCTGCTGATCAACGGCAACCCGCTGATGCGCTACGACGGCTACTTCGTTCTGTGCGACCTGCTGGAGGCGCCGAACCTGGCCCAGCGCGCCGGACAGTACCGCCGCTACCTGCTGGACCGCTTCGTCCTGGGCTCACCGGACGCCCAAGCGCCTGTGGGCGTGGAGGGCGAGCGCAAGCTGCTGCTGGCCTACGGGCTGCTGGCGCCGATCTATCAGCTCACGGTCACCATCGGGGTGATCTGGTTCGTGCTGGGCCAGTACCTCCTGGCGGGCGCTTTGATGGCCTTGATGGCGGTGTGGAGCAGCCTGGTGGTGCCGGTGTGGCGGGGCTGGCAACACCTGCGCCAGTCGTCCACGCTGGCCAGGCGACGTGGCGTCGCGTCCAGAAGGGCCTTGGCCCTGTTGCTGCTGGCCCTGGGCCTCATCGCCCTGGTGCCGGTGCCCTTTCACACGGTGCACCAGGGCGTGCTGTGGTTGCCCGATGAGGCCATCGTGCGGGCGCAGGTGGATGGCCACGTGCGCAATGCAGAGGTGAGCGACGGCCAGCCCGTGGTGGCTGGGCAGACCCTGGTGCAACTGGACAACCCCTCGGTGATGGCGGAGTTTCAGTCGGCCACGGCAGCGGTGGCGCAGGCCCAGGCAGCGCTGCGCCAGGCACAGGTGCAAGCGCCTGCGCAGGTGCAGGGCTTGCAGGAGACGCTGGCATCACGGCAGTTGCGCTGGCAAGAAGCCCACAAGCGCTGGGCCGCCCTGACCGTGGTGGCGGGCACGCGGGGGCGCTGGACGCAAGCCGTGGACACGGTCTGGGCAGGGCGCCATGTGAAGCGCGGTGACATCCTGGGCTACACGGTGGACGGCCCCGCACGGTTGGTGCGCGTGGCGGTGACCCAGGATGACATGGACCTCATCCAAGGTCGCCTGCAGGGCCTGGCGGTGCGGCCGTGGCAGTCCCAGGCCAGGCCGGTTGCCGCGACCCTGCGGCGCCTGGTGCCGGGCGGAGACGTGGCGCTGGTGTCGGCGGCTTTGGGCACGCGTGGCGGCGGCGATATTGCGGTCGACCCGTCGGATGGTGAAGGGCGCCGAAGCCTGGCGCGCGTCTTCGACTTGGAGGTGGCCTTGAGCCAGCCGGTGTTGGTGGACGTGTTTGGTGGCCGTGCCGACGTGCGCTTTGACCTGGGTCGCACGCCTTTGTTGCTGCAAATGGGGCTGCGCTTGCGCCAGACCTTCCTGTCGCGGCTGGCTTGGTGAGGGGCCGGCATGCACGCAGCACTGAAGCCTGATGCCACCCTGGCGCGCAAGCTGGCCGGGCCCACCTGGGTGCGGGCCGACACGCAACGCGACGAGCGTGGCGCCGAGCTGGGGCCCAAGCTGGACCGTGCCCTGCGCGACCTGCCTGGCTGGCTGCCGCCTCGCGGGGTGTCCAGGCGCCGCATCGACGCGGTGGACGCAGAGATCGGCCGCGCTGCGCAGGACATGGCCGGCTGCTCGGACGACGAGGTCGTAGCGCGCTTTCGCCGGTCGCTCTCACACGTGAAGTGCCATGCCCAGCCCTGGCGATGGCAGGTGGATTGGGCCCGCATCTGGGCCTGCGTGGGCCTGGCCAGCCAGCGGCGATTGGGCATGTGGCCACACGGCGTGCAGTTCATGGGGGCGGGCCTGCTGCTGCGCGGTCACCTGGCGGAGATGCGCACCGGCGAGGGCAAAACCCTGGTGGCGGCCCTGGCGGCCACGGTGATGGCGGGGTCGGGCGCGCGCGTGCACGTGGTCAGCACCAACGACTACCTCGCCCAGCGCGATGCGCAGGAGATGCAGCCCTTGTTCGCCTTCTTTGGCCTGGGCGCCGCGCACGTGGTGGACGGCATGGAAGTGCCCTTGCGGCGGCTGGCCTACCAGCAAGCTGTTTGCTACGTCAGCGGCAAGGAGCTGGTGTTCGACTACCTCAAGGACACGCTGGTGGGGCATGGGCAGACGCCGTGGCGAGTGGCTTGCGCGCGGCAGGCCTGGGTCGGTGACCTGCCTGGCCAGCTGTCGCCTGAGCCGCCTGTGGTGCCGGCCCTGCACTTTGCCATCGTCGACGAGGCCGACAGCGTGCTCATCGACGAGGCCAGCACACCCATGATCCTGTCGAGGGAGGTGCCTGGCCAGTATGAAGCCGAGCTGATGGACTGGGCCGTGTCGGCCGCACGCGGCTTGGTGCCTGGGCGCCACCACATCATGCGTGAAGGACGGCGCCTGGAGGTGCTGCCAGCGGCCTTGGATGCGGTGCCGGCCATGCCTGCTGGCGTGCGGGCCATGTGGCGATCGCGTGCCTGGCAAGAGACCTTGCTGCGCCAGGCCCTGACCGCCTTGCACCTCTTCCACCGTGACCAGCACTACCTGGTGTCCGACGAAGGCAAGGTGCAGATCGTGGACGAGTCCACAGGCCGCCTGATGCCCGACCGGTCCTGGGAGCAGGGCCTGCACCAGATGGTGGAGGCCAAGGAAGGGCTGGCGCAGACCGCAGGGCGCGACACGATGGCGCGGCTGACTTTTCAGCGCTTCTTCCGACGGTACTACCTGCTGTCTGGCTTGACGGGGACGGCTTCCGAGGCCTCGCGAGAACTGTGGACGGTCTATCGCCTGGGCGTGCGCAAGCTGCCCCCACATCGCCCGGACCAGCGCAGGGTGTTGCCCGCGCAGTGCTGGCCGGATCGCGACCTGAAATGGCAGGCGGTGTGTGACGACGCGCTGCGGGCCGCGCAGGCCGGGCAAGCGGTGCTGGTGGGCACACGCAGCGTCGAAGCTTCAGAGCAGGTCTGTGCGGTGTTCATGGCGCGCGGGGTGCCGCATGTGGTGCTCAACGCCCGGCAGGATGCGCAGGAGAGCGAGATCGTGGCGCAAGCCGGGCAGTCGGGACGGATCACGGTGGCCACGAACATGGCGGGCCGCGGCACCGACATCCGTCTGGATGACCGCGCGCGGGTGGCCGGGGGCCTCCACGTCATCCTCACCGAGTTTCATGACTCGCCGCGCGTGGACCGTCAGCTGTACGGTCGATGCGGGCGCCAGGGTGACCCGGGTACGTTGCGCGCCATCGTTTGCGCCCAAGACGCCTTGTGGCAGGCGTGGCCAGACTCAAGGCGGCGCTGGATGCTCCAGGGCATGCACATCCAGCTGGCGGTGCTGGACCTGGGGCGTTGGTGGGCTCAGCAGCAGGCAGAGCGCCGCTTGCGCGCTCAACGCCAGCAGACCTTGAAACAGGACCGCGACCTGCGCAAGCTCATCGGCTTTGCCGGCAGGGTGTGAGCTCCTGTCCTGACGCGAGGCCGGGCTTGTCAGGCCCGGGCGTCACGGCGGCGGCGCACGCATGCCCAGGCGATCCCGCCCCCGAGCACGCCCATCCAGATCGCACCCACTTCAGGCACGGTGGCTGTTGCCACGGTCTGGCCGGACGCGACGACATTGAAGTCACCGTCCAGCACCTCAAAGGGCTGTGCACCGGGTTGACCAGGGCCTGACCAGACGAAGCGCAGCGAGACCTTGGCGGCAAAGCTGCTGTCCAAAGGGCTCAATGCCGTCAGCAGCAGTTGCCCATCGGTGCCCAGGCCCGCATCGGGCTGGCTGAGCAGTGGGTCCAGCTTGGCGCCCTGGTCATTGCTCAGCAGGGTCAGTGACGAAAACTGCGCCGGCGCGAACAGGAGGTTCAGCGCATCGAAGGTGGCGAAGGGCCCCTTCACGCTGTAGTCGAGGCGCCAGAGGTCTTGCCCGGCCACTGCATCGGCCAGGTTGGTCGCCGTGTACTGAACGTTGGCGGCAGAGGCCAAGGTGCCCGTCACCAGGGCGACCGATGCACACAGCAGCCGCAAGGCGTTGCGGCAGTGGGTCAGGCCAGAACCGTTCAAGCGGGAGTCCATGTGGGATCCTGTTCTCGTGCGTGGTGTTTGCATCATGCACCCACATTGACTTTGTAGACCTCGCCTTGCGTGGAGGCGACCCAGAGCTTGCCGTCCGGGGCGAAGCTCAGGCCGGAGATTTCGTTTTGGTTGACGCCTTGAGCGGAGACATCGAGGGTGCGCAGTTGGGTGAGGGTGCCATCGGCGGCGATCTGGAACTCCACGAGTGAGGAGCCGCCATTGGCCGCGCCCAGCCAGAGGTGGCCGGTGG
>CANBQJ010000141.1 GCA_947371645.1 Burkholderiales bacterium
GCGCCCATCATGCCGGCGCCCAGGATGCCCACCTTTTTCACCTTGCCTTCAGCGATGCCCTTGGGCCGCGACTGGCCCTTCTTGATGGCGTTGAGCTGGTGCCACAAGGTGTTGATCATGTTCTTGCTGGTGGGCGAGACCACGCAGGCCGCGAAGTAGCGCGACTCCACCTGGCAAGCGGCATCGAAGTCCAGCAGGCAGCCTTCGAACAGGCAGCTCATGATGTGGGTGAGCGCCGGGTAGTTGCCATGTGCCTTGGCGTTGGCCATCGACGGCGCGATGGCCAGCACCTGCACCACGGCCGGGCTCTTGCTGTCCCCACCGGGGATCTTGAAGCCTTTGGTGTCCCACGGCGCGGCGGCCTTGGGGTTGGCCAGGCACCAGGCCTTGGCCTTGGCCAGCAGCTCGGTGCGGTCGGCGGCCAGGTCGGTCACCAGGCCCATCTCCTTGGCCTTGGTTGCCGTCAGCTCTTTGCCGGTGGTGATCAGGTCCATGGCCTTCTGGATGCCGATCAGGCGGGGCACACGCTGGGTGCCGCCGCCTCCGGGCAGCAGGCCCAGCTTCACTTCGGGCAGGCCCAGCTTGAGCTTGGGGTCGGTCAAGGCGATGCGCGCGTGGCAGGCCAGGGCCAGCTCCAGGCCGCCACCCAAGGCGGTGCCGTTGAGGGCCGCGACCACGGGCTTGCCGCACTTCTCCATGCGGCGCAGGTCGCGCTTCAAGGCTTCGCACACGGCGAAGGCGTCTTCGGCGCGCGTGATCTGCGTGAGCTGGTCGATGTCGGCGCCCACGATGAAGGTGGGCTTGCCCGAGGTGATCACCAGGCCCTTGATGTCGGCATCGGTTTCCAGGCGGGTGACCAGCGCGGCGAAGGGCTCGGTGAGCGTGGGGTTGAGCACGTTCATGGCGCGCCCGGGCATGTCGATGGTGACCAGGCCGATGCCGTCGGCGTCGATGTCAAAAGAGAAAGCTTGAGTCATGTGGTGGCCCCCGGGTCAGACGCGTTCGATGATGGTGGCGATGCCCATGCCGGCACCGATGCACAGAGAGGCCAGTGCGGTGGCCTTGCCCGTGCGTTCCAGCTCGTCCAGGGCCGTGCCCAGGATGATGGCGCCGGTGGCACCCAGGGGGTGGCCCATGGCGATGGCGCCGCCGTTGACGTTGACGCGGTCCAGCGAGACACCCAGGTCACGTGCGGTTTTCATGGGCACGGTGGCGAAGGCCTCGTTGACCTCCCACAGGTCGATGTCGCCCGGGGTCATGCCCAGCTTGTTGAGCGCCTTCTGGCAGGCGGGCGTGGGCCCGGTCAGCATGATGGTCGGCTCGGAGCCGATGACCGCGCACATGCGCACCCGGGCGCGGGGCTTCAAGCCTGCCTTGATGCCGGCTTGCTTGCTGCCCAGCAGCAGCAGGGCCGCACCGTCGACGATGCCAGACGAGTTGCCCGCGTGGTGGCTGTGGGTGATGCGCTCGATGGTGGTGTACTTGTCCAGCGCCGTGGCGTCGAAGCCCATGCTGCCCATCATCTCGAACGATGGGCTGAGCTTGGACAGGGACTCGACCGAGGTGCCCGGGCGGATGGTCTCGTCGCGGCCCAGCATCAGCATGCCGTTGATGTCCTTGACCGACACGACGGACTTGTCGAAGCGGCCTTCAGCCTGCGCCAGCGCGGCTCGGCGGTGCGACTCGGACGCGTAGGCGTCGAGGTCTTGCCGCGAGAAGCCTTCCAGCGTGGCGATCAAATCGGCGCTGATGCCTTGCGGCACGAAGGCCGTGCCAGCGTTGATGCGCGGGTCCATGACCCAGGCGCCACCGTCAGAGCCCATGGGCCAGCGGCTCATGGACTCGACGCCACCGGCCACGATCATGTCTTCCATGCCCGAGGCGATGCGCTGCGCCGATTGGTTGATGGCCTCCAGGCCCGATGCACAGAAGCGCGACAGGGTGACACCGGCCACGCTTTGCGCCCAGCCAGCGTCCAGCACCGCGGTGCGAGCGATGTCGGCGCCTTGCTCGCCCACTGGGGTCACGCAGCCCAACACCAGGTCATCGACCAATGACGTGTCAAGTTGGTTGCGTTGTTGCAAGGCCTGCAGCAAGGTGCGCAGCAGCCACACGGGCGTGGCCTGGTGCAGGCTGCCGTCTTTCTTGCCTTTGCCGCGCGGGGTGCGCACGGCGTCATAGATGTAGGCTTCGGTCACGGGGTGTCTCCTCGGTCTCGGTTGTGCGGGTGGTCAGCGTTCACAGGAAGCGTGAAGCCAGCTCTTTCATGATCTCGTTGGTGCCGCCATAGATGCGCTGCACGCGCGAATCGGCCCACATGCGGGCGATTGGGTATTCGCGCATGTAGCCGTAGCCGCCAAACAGCTGCAAGCACTCGTCGGCCAGCTTGAACTGCTGCTCGGTCACGTAGTACTTGAGCAGGGCCGCGCGGTCCACGCCCAGCTTGCCTTGCATGTGCTCCACCATGGCGGCGTCGGTCATGGCGGCGCAGGCCATCAGCAGGGCCTGGCATTCGGCCAGCTTGAAACGGGTGTTCTGGAAGTTGAACACCGCCTTGCCAAAGGCCTTGCGCTCCTTGGTGTAGGCCAAGGTTTCTTTCATGGCGAACTGCATGGCGGCCACACCGGCCAGCGCCACCAGCAGGCGCTCTTGCGGCAGCTCCTGCATCAGCTGGAAGAAGCCCTGGCCTTCTGCGCCGCCCAGCAGGTTGTCGACCGGCACCTGCATGTCGTCGAAAAACAGCTCGGAGGTGTCTTGCGCCTCCATGCCCAGCTTGTCGAGGTTGCGGCCACGGCGGAAGCCCTGCACCTCATCGGTCTCCACGACCATGAGCGAGATGCCGTGCGCGCCTTCGTCCTTGTTCGTCTTGACGACCAGGATGACCAGGTTGGCCAGCTGCCCGTTGGTGATGAAAGTCTTGCTGCCGTTGATGCGGTAGTGGCTGCCTTCTTTCAGGGCCAGGGTGCGCACGCCTTGCAGGTCAGAGCCGGTGCCGGGCTCGGTCATGGCGATGGCGCCCACCAGCTCACCTGTGGCCAGCTTGGGCAGCCAGCGCTTCTTCTGCGCTTCGGTGCCGAAGTGGAGGATGTAGGGCGCGACGATGCCCGAGTGCAGCGAGCCGCCAAAGCCGCTGATGCCGGCTTCGCCCTGCGCCAGGATCAGCGCGGCCTCGTGGCCGAAGTCGCCACCGCCACCACCGTATTCTTCAGGGATGCCCGCGCACAAAAAGCCCTGGGCGCCGGCTTCGCGCCAGGCCTCGCGGTCGAGCATCCCCTGGGCGCGCCAGGCCTCGTCGCGGGGCCCCCATTGCTCCTTGAAGAAGCGCACGGCCGTGTCGAACAGCATGCGGTGCTCGTCCGTCATCCAGGCAGGGGTGAAGCATTGAATGGTCATCGGGGTCTCCTCGGTCTGCTGACCGCTGTCGTGTCTGGTCCTGGCATGAGGTAATTTGAATTACCGCATGCGCCATGCACGTCAGTTGAAGCCTGGGCGACACCCGTGCGTGACCGGTGTCGCCGCCGATGCCCTTTTGACAATGGGCATGTTCATGCCTGCGTGCAGCGGTTGAATATTGACGTTAACGTCAAGCTGCCGCAAGTACCCCGGACCCATTTTGCCCACCAGCGCCACATTTGGTAATCTGGATTTCCGGCACCCGCCGGGCCCGTGGGCGCAGGCGCTCAGGCCTCGGCCCACTCCATGGTCTGGGTGGGGGCCCACACGCCGCCGTCCTGAGCGTGGGTGCCCTCTTGCTGGTGCATCCACTGGATGAGCTGGCTCAGGGCCATGGGTTTGGCGTAGAGGTAGCCCTGCATCATCTGGCAGCCGGCCTGGCGCAGCCACACCACCTGGTCCACGGTCTCCACGCCTTCGGCCACGCTCTTGATGCCCAGGCGCTGGGCCAAGCTGATCATCAGCTCCAGCAAGGCGGGGTCGAAGCCCGGCTTGCTGATGGCCGCCACGAAGACGCGGTCGATCTTGAGCTTGTCGACCTTCAGGTCCAACAGGCGCCCGATGGACGAATAGCCCGACCCGAAGTCGTCGATGGCCAGGCGAAAGCCCAGCGCACGCAGCTTCTGCAAGGTGGCGTTTTCCTTGCCGGAGCCGCCCACCATGGCCGTGCTCTCGGTGATCTCGAACTCGATGTCGGTGGACGTCAGCTGGTGGCGGGCCAGGGTCTCCTGCACGTCGTCCACGAAGTGCGGGTCCGACAACTGGCGCAGCGACACGTTGACGCTCACATAGGGCAGGTGCAGGTCCTGCGAGCGCAGCTCGACCAGGTCAGCGCAGACCATGTCCAGGATGAGGCGGCCCAGGGGGACGATCAGGCCGTTCTTCTCGGAGACGCCGATGAACTCGTCCGGTGGCACCAGGCCGCGCGAGGGGTGGCGCCAGCGCACCAGGGCCTCCACGCCACGGATGCTGTCGTGCGCGTCGAACTGCGGCTGGTAGCACATGAACATCTGGCGCGAATCGATGCCCTTTTTCAGGTCGGCCTGGATCTGCGCACGGCTGCGCGAGGCCGAATCCATCGAGTCTTCGAACATCACCAGGCGGCCACGGCCAGCCTTCTTGGCCTCGTACATGGCCAGGTCGGCGCGGTGCAGCATGTCGCCCACGCTCAGGGTGCCGCGCTTGAGCATGTAGGCGCCGATGCTCAGGCCCACGTAGTCGGTGATGGTGTCGATCTGGATGGGCTTGGACACGGCTTCGATCAGCACCTTGCCCATGCGCTCGATGACGGCGGGCGAGCCCACGTCCACCAGCAGCACGGCGAATTCGTCGCCACCCAGGCGGCCCAGCAGCACATCCTTGCCCAGGGTGTCTTTCAGGCGCTTGGCCACGGTCTTGAGCACCACGTCCCCGGCAATGTGGCCATGGGTGTCGTTGATGATCTTGAAGCGGTCCAGGTCGAAGTACATCAGGCAGCCGTCGGTGCCTTTGGACGCCTGCTGCGCCGCCTCGTTGTGGCGCTTGAGCGCCTCTTCAAAGGCCACGCGGTTGAGCAGGCCGGTGAGCGGGTCGAAATCGGAGCTGCGCGAGGGCATGCGCACGGAGGCCACAGGCGCCTCTTGTTCCTGCGCCGGCAGGGCACGTCGCCAGCCCCAGACCACCACACCGCACAGCAGGGCGCTCAGGCTGAAGTCCAGCACGCTGCCGAGTGCCACCGGCATCAGGTCGAAGTGCACCAGCATGCGGGTGCCCGGCACATTGGGGTCGGCCACGGTGGCGCACTGGGGCTGCCAGCTCTGGCCGGGGTCGCAGGTGGTGGCCTGGGCGCGTGCATGCAGGGTGGTGCACTGCTTGTCGCGGCAATGGGTCAGGGCCAGCACATTGGTGCGCGGCTGCATGGCCAGCGCCAGCGAGGGCGGCACCTTCATGTCCTGCGCGGGCTCAGGCAAGGTGAGCATCAGCATCGCGGCGGCGCCGTCGGCCTGCGCCCGAGACCAGGCGTCATACCAGCGCAAACACAGCGAACTCAGCCCCAGCAAAAGCAGGGCGAGCAAGGCGGTCGCAGCAGGTGTCAAGCCCCGCCCTGAGGCGGGTGAAGCACCGGAAGCCGGCGCCGACATGGGTTGGGTTCCAGCAGCCATGTCTGCTTATCGGCAGCGCCCCACGGGGATTGAGGGCCTTGGCAGGCGACCGATCGGAACGTGCCGGATTGCACACACCGCCGCTGCCCGGGCCACCGCGGCGCTCACAACAAGGCCATGCTGCCCTGGGCCACCACCGGACCCTGAGTCTGGCCTGGCGGCTGGCCATCCCCGAGGCCGGTCCGGCTTTCCACCGTCAGCTCGACGGTCTGGCCGGTCAGCAGTTCGGGCAGGTGGTCTGCCGCCCACTCGGTGGGCCGGTCCGGCGACACGCGCCCCACCCGCACCGGCGCTTGTCCCGGCGTCGAGCGCAGCCACAACACCAGCTGCTGGCCTTCGGCCACCGGGGTCTGGGTGCTCAAGGGCGTGATGCGGATGCGCTCGCCCTGCGTGGCCACCAGCACCCAGGCCGCCTGCTCCTGCGGGCTGTTGAGCACGGCCATGTAGCGCCCCCCAAACTCGACCGACGACGGCGCGCCGCCCATGGCGGCCCACACCAGCATCAGCCCCAGGCCAAAGCACAGCAGCGCTGACAGCGTGACGACCACGCGCATGGCGCCCGCACGCCACCACCCTTGCACAGGCTGGACAGCCGCACGGTTGAGGTGGCTCAAGCGGTCAAAGCGGTCGGCCAGCCCCAGGCTGTCGGCGATGCGCGGCCAGGCTTCAGGTGGCACGCGGGGCGCTGGCGGGGGCGGCATCAGGCTGAGCAGGCGGTCTTGCCAGGTGTAGACCTCGGCGAGCAAGGCGGGGTCACGCCCAAGGCGCCGCGCCAGGCCCTCGCGTTCGGGCGGCGTGAGGCTGCCCCACACGAACTCGCCGGCGCTGGCCACACGCTCCTGCTGGTCGGCAGAACTTGCCGGCTGCGCCGGGTGCACCCTCATGGCCAGCAAGGCTTGGCGGAGTTCTGCGCGCACGGCTTGCACAGGGCGCCCCAGGCGGCTGGCCACGTCCTCCAGCGGCCGGCCGTCCAGGTGGATGGCGCGCAGGCTGGCGTCGGGCCAGGTGGGTTGCCAGGTCGACGCCCGGTCGGGCTCACCCGAGTCGGCAGCGACAGCGACAGCGTCAGAGGCCGGCAGGCGGCGCGCGCTCGCCAGGGACACCTCGCGCACGCGCGCATGCATCCAGGCGCGGCCTGAGCCCAGGTCCCGGCGGAAGGCCGCCGCCTGGTGCCAGATCAGGACAAAGCTTTCGCACAAGGCATCTTGCGCGCGCTCGGGGTCGCGCAGGATGCGCGCGGCCAGGGTCAGCAGCGCACGCGACTCGTGGTTGAAGAGCGCGCGCAAGGCGAAACGCTCGCCGCGCCCGCATGCCTCCAGCGCGGCTTCGTGGTCAAAGACTGCGCCGATGTCGCTGGCCGCAGGTTCTGCGGCAGCCCACACCGGTTGTGGCTTGGTGGCGGCATCCATGGTCCCTGGCCCCTTCATTCTGAGATGAATGAACAGCACAGTACCCCACTCCGGCCCGGCCATTGGACCTTGCACGCCACTTTGCGGGTAATCCCCAGGGCGGCGTGCGCAGGCGAAGGCTCACTCCAGTTCGTCGTCTGCCATGGGCTCGTCGATGGCCTCGGCCGTTTCAAAGCCCAGCTTGGGCCAGCCACCGGCGTGCTGGCTGTGGCCGAACAAGGGGGTAGGCTGCTGCAGATAGGCGTTGGTGTTCATGCGGGGTGCGTCCTGTGGTGCGGTGCGTTGACAGAGGCCTTCATCCTGCGCGCGCCGGAGCGCACTGTGTCACGGGCTATCCCCGGGTAGCGCGGCCTGGCGGCCCAGTTCCGTGATGCATGTCACGCCCAGCCGCTGACCACTTTGGTGCGGCGCTTGATCTGCCGATAAGCAAGCCATTGACATTCAGGTGTGACATGGTTGCTGAAGTCCTCGCCCCCCCTCCAACGCCCCTCCACGACGAACCCAGGCTGCAGGCGCTCAAGCGCTGGCAAGCCGGCTGGTCAGAGACCGAGCGCCACCGCGCCCAGGCCCTGGTCAGCGCCAGTGCCCAGGCCCTGAACTGCCCGGTGGCCATCCTGGGCTGGCTGGACGCCCAGCAATGGGCGCCCCTGGCCGCCCAGCCGCCGCTGCCCGACCTGCCAGCCTGCCCGAAGGCCCACACGCCCTGCGCCTACACGGTGCTGCAGCCCGATGTGCCCTGGCAGGTGCACGACCTGGCCCGCGACACGCGCTGGTCATCGTCGCCCTGGCTGCAACACCGCGGCTGGCGGGCCTATGCCGGCGTGGCCGTGCGCGACGAGCAGGGCTGGCCCCTGGCCACCCTGGCTGTGTTTGACACCAAGCCGCGCCTGTTCAACGAAGCCGAGATCCACCTGCTGCAAAGCCTGGCCCCTGCCGCCTCTGCCATCGCCGAAGCCGGCGCCTTGCGGGCCGCACTGGCGCAACACAGTGTGACGGACGCGCTCACCGGCCTGTCCAACCGCGGCTTCTTCTGCCAGACGCTGGAGCTGGAGCTGGGCCACGCCATGCGCACCGGTGAGCCCTTCACCGTGCTCAACATGGACCTCGACGGCTTCAAGGCCGTCAAGGACGGCTTTGGCCACAACGCCGGCGAGGCCGTGCTGCGCGAGGTGGCCGCGCGGCTGCTCAAGTGTGTGCGCCAGGGCGATGTCGTCTCGCGCTTTGGCGGCGACGAGTTCGGCGTGGTCATGCGCCATGGCGGCAAGGAGTCGGCCCAGGTGCTGGCCAAGCGCATCGTCAAGGCGGTGAGTGCGCCCATCACCTTGCCTTCGCACGACGAGATCGGCGTGGGCATTTCGGTGGGCATGGCCGCCTACACCGATGCGGTGCACAACGTGGCGACCCTGCTGCAGCACGCCGACCAGGCGCTCTACCAGGCCAAGCAGCAAAACGAGAAGCGCTGGAAGATGTTCGTGGGCATCCGCTGAACTGGCGCACGCGGTTAAAACCCCCGCAAACACGGGGGCGCCGCCGGCCCACTTTGTCCTGATAGCTGGACCGGCATGCGGGTGAGCCCCAGTGGTGGGGCCGCGTGCGTTCGCGCAATCTGATCCGCACGAACGGCACACCGCATGCCGAACCTGCAGTGGCCACGCGCCAGGGGTGCCTTCGCATCAGAAGCAATCACCCAGGAGCGACCATGCAATTCACTTCCGAACACCGGCAGCTGGCCGAAACCGTCCGCCGTTTCTGCGAAGCAGAAATCAACCCCCATGTCCGCGAGTGGGAAGACGCCGAGATCTTCCCCGCCCACGAGGTCTTCAAGAAGATGGGCCAGCTGGGCCTGCTGGGCGTCAAGTACGACCCGGCCTACGGCGGCATGGGCCTCGATTTTTCCTATCAGATGGTGGTGGCCGAAGAGCTGGGCGCCATCCCCGATGGCGGCATCACCATGGCCATTGGCGTGCAGACCGACATGTGCACCCCCGCCCTGGCCCGCTTTGGCTCTGATCAGCTCAAGCACGAGTACCTGGCCCCGGCGATCGCCGGCGACATGGTGGGCTGCATCGGCGTGAGCGAGGTGGGGGGTGGCTCCGATGTCGCCGCCGTCAAGACCTGGGCCCGCAAGGAAGGCGACGACTACGTCATCAACGGCAGCAAGATGTGGATCACCAACTCGCTGCAGGCCGACTGGTGCTGCCTGCTGGCCAACACGTCCGAGGGCAAGCCGCACGAGACCAAGTCCATGATCATCGTGCCCATGGACGCCAAAGGCATCACCAAACAGAAGATCGACAAGATCGGCATGCGGTCGTCGGACACCTCGCAGATCTTCTTCGACAACGTGCGCGTGCCCCGCCGCAACCTGGTCGGCATGGAAGGTGCGGGCTTCATGATGCAGATGATGACCTTCCAGGAAGAGCGCCTGTATGCGTCGGCCAACTCGCTGAAGATGATGGACATGGTCATCGACCAGACCATCGCCTACTGCCGCGACCGCCACACCTTCGGCAAGCCCCTGATCGACAACCAGGTGATCCACTTCAGGCTGGCCGAGCTGCGCACCGAGGTGGAAGCCCTGCGCTCGCTGATCTACCGCGCAGTCGAAGACTACGTGGCCGGGCAGGACGTCACCAAGATGGCCTCCATGGCCAAGCTCAAGTGTG
>CANBQJ010000142.1 GCA_947371645.1 Burkholderiales bacterium
GCGCCTTGGCACTGGCGGCGTGGGCTGTTGTTGGTGCTGACGCTCGCACCGCATGTCGGGCTTGCCCTGGCGCAAGGGTTGCCGAATGCCGGGGTCGCGGCCAGCGCACCGCAGACTGCGGCTTCCGAGGCGCCCGGAACCGAGGCCAAGGCAGACGCCAACGCGGCCGGGCTGAGCCTGGGCAACACGCATTTCGGTGGGCGGTACCTGCTGGGGGCTCGGCCCTTGTTGCTCAATGGCGGCGGCATCCGCGCCAAGATGATCATCAAGGTCTATGCCATGGCGCTCTACCTGCCTGAGGCCCAGCACGATGCCAGCGCCTTGCTGGCCAGCGACGTGCCGCACAGCATCCAGGTGGTGATGTTGCGTGACGTCGAGGCCAGGCAGATGTCGGAAGGTTTTGGCAAGGCGGTGCTGGATGTGTTGCCGCCTGAGCGCCATGAGGCTGTGCGCGAAAGGCTGAACCAGTTGTCTCAGGCCTTTGCGCGCCATGGCGACGTGCACCGGGGGGAGGTCGTGAAGATGGAGTACGAGCCGGGGCGAGGCACGCGGGTGAGCGTGGGCGATCAGGCCATCTGCCCGGACATCCCGGGCGTCGACTTCAATGTCGCCTTGCTGTCGCTGTGGCTGGGCGAGCACGCTCCCGATGAGCGGCTCAAGATGTCGTTGCTGGGCGTTCAGCCCTGACGCGGCTGGGTCAGCACTTGATGCCCATGTGCAGGGCCACGACGCCGCCGGTCATGTTGTGGACGTCGACATGGCCAAAACCAGCGGTCTTCATCATGGCCTTCAGTGTGGCCTGATCCGGGTGCATGCGGATGGATTCGGCCAGGTACTGGTAGCTCTCGGCGTCACCGGCCACGAACTGGCCCAGCTTGGGCAGCACCTTGAAGGAGTACCAGTCGTAGGCCTTTTCCAGCGGCTTGGCCACCTTGGAAAATTCCAGCACCAGCAGGCGACCACCGGGGCGCAGCACGCGGCACATCTCGGCCAGGGCGGCATCCTTGTGGGTCATGTTGCGCAGGCCAAACGCCACCGTCACCACGTCAAAGGTGCCGGTGGGGAAGGGCAGCTTTTCGGCGTCGCAAATCGTCGTGGGCAGGGCCAGGCCCTGGTTGAGCAGACGGTCTCTGCCGGTGGCCAGCATGGCCTCGTTGATGTCGGTGTGCACCACCATGCCGGTCTTGCCGGCGCGGCGGGCGAAGGCCTCGGCCAGGTCGCCTGTGCCGCCGGCAATGTCCAGCACCTTGGAGCCTTCGCGCACGCCGCTGGCGGCCACGGTGTAGGCCTTCCAAAGGCGGTGCATGCCCATGGACATCAGGTCGTTCATGACGTCGTATTTGGCGGCCACGGAGTCGAAGACACCCCGAACCCTGGAAGCCTTCTCAGACTCGTCGACCTGCTTGAAACCGAAGTGCGTGCTGCTCATGGGCAGAATCTTACGCGATGGATCAGGCTGCGGGCGTGCGCTGGGCCGCCATGCCCCGCGCACAGGCGGCGGCGCTGGCCCAGGCCCACTGGAAGTTGTAGCCGCCCAGCCAGCCGGTCACGTCCACGACCTCGCCGATGAAGTGCAGGCCGGCCACGCGTTTGCTCTCCATCGTGGCCGACTGCAGTTCCTGCGTGTCCACGCCACCGGCCGTCACCTCGGCCTTGGCGTAGCCTTCTGTGCCCGTGGGGGTGATGGCCCAGGCGTTGGCGGTCTCGCCCAGCAGGGCCAGCGTCTTGTCCTTGCATTCGGCCAGGGGCAGGTCGGGGTGCAGTTGCGGGGCATCGGCCTGCGTCTGCTGTGCGGCCAGGGCCTGGAGCCAGGCCTGCGCCGCGCGCTGGGGCATCTGGCCTTGCATCAGCGCAGACCAGGCCGTGCCCAGTTGCTTGCGCGAGCCGTGCTTGGCGGTGCGCAGCGCGTCCGCCAGGTCCACCCCTGGGGCCAGGTCGATGGTCAGGGGCTGGCCGGGGTGCCAGTAGCTGGACACCTGCAGGATGGCGGGGCCGCTCAGGCCACGGTGCGTGAACAGGAGGTCTTCCAGGAAGGGCACGGCCTGTGGGCCGCGTTTGCCTTTGCGGCCTTCGGGTACCGGAGCTGGTTCGGCTTGCACCTTGACCGCCATGGCGGCGCCAGCCAGCGGCACAAAGGGCGACCAGGCTTGCGCGTCGAAGGTCAGGGGGACGAGGGCAGGGCGCAAGGGCTGGAGGCTGTGGCCCATCTGCACGGCCAGGCGCTGGCCAAAATCAGTCGCGCCGACCTTGGGGATGGACAGGCCGCCGGTGGCGATCACCAGGTGGCGCGCGCGCTGCGGGCCGGTGTCGGTGTCCAGCTCGAAGCGCATGGCCGCGTCTGCCGACAGCGGCCGAACGGCGTGCACGGCGCAGGGTTGGTGGCGGGTGACGCCACCTTGCTCGCACTCGGCCAGCAGCATGCGGATGATGTCTTCGCTGCGCTGGTCGCAAAACAGCTGGCCACGGTGCTTCTCGTGCCAGGCGATGCCGTGGCGCTGCACCAGGGTGATGAAGTCCTGCGGGGTGTAGCCAGCCAGCGCCGAGCGGCAGAAATGCGGGTTGGCGCTCAGGAAGTTGGCCGCCGACACGTCCAGGTTGGTGAAGTTGCAGCGCCCGCCGCCCGAGATGCGGATCTTCTCTGCCACCTTGGGGGCATGGTCCAGCACCAGCACACGCAGGCCAAGTTGCCCGGCCATGCCGGCGCAGAACAAGCCGGCGGCTCCGGCACCGATGACGATGCAGTCCCAGTCTTGGGCGGATTGGGCGGGGGGCAGGGCCATGCGGTGGTCCGGGCCGCGGCCCGTCTGTGTCAAAGCGCGATTGTCGCCTGAGGGCACGACGGGGCGTTTTCAGCCCTGGTCGCCGGCCTCGTCGCCCTGGTTGGCCAGATCACTGCGGCGCCTGCGGTCGCTGGCGTCGGCCAAGGCCGGGTCTTCTGGCGATTCGGGGGATTCGGGCGTGGGCACCAAGGCGGCCACATCGGGCGGGCTCGCCTCGTCATGCTGGACGGCCACGGCGCGTCCACGGCCTTGCTGCTTGGCCTGCTGCAGGGCCTGGTCGGCACGGTGGGTGGCATCGGTCATGGACTCATTGGGCACGATCTGCACCACGCCAAAGCTCAGGCTCAGCGGCTTTTGGTGCAGGGTGCGGCGCTCGCGGTCCAGGTGGCGGACCATGCGGTCGGCCACGTGCAGCGCGTCCTTGATGGAGGTGTCGGCCAGCAGGGCCACGAACTCGTCACCGCCCAGGCGGCCAAGCAGGTCGCGGCTGCGCAGCATCTTGCGTGCGGTCCCGGCCACCAGCTTGAGGGCTTCGTCGCCGCCGGCGTGGCCGCTTTCGTCGTTGACCTGCTTGAAGTGGTCGATGTTGAACACCATCAGCGATGAGCGGCCCGGCGGGCTCAGGCGCAAGGTTTGCTGCGCCATTTCGTTGAAGTGACGCCGGTTGGGCACCTGGGTGAGCATGTCGAAGTCGGCCAGCACGCGCAGCTGGCGGTGAGACTCGCGCAAGTCCTGCTCGGTGCGCTCATAGGTGAGCAACAGGCACATGTAGACCGAGAACATGACCCCTGCCACCAGGCCGATGAGCACCACCGGTTGCTGCACCTGATTGGGGTCGACCACGGGCGCACCCCAGGTGCCGAAGGCGGCCACCATGCGGGGCAACTGCACCACCACGGCCACGCACAGCAGCAGCAAGATGGTCTTCAGATAGGGGCTCTGGCGCCAGTCGCGGATGGAGTGCACCTGCCAGGCCGTGTAGCCGTAGTTGCTGATGTTGATCAGGCTGAACGTGGCCACGCGGGCGCCGATGTCGTCGGGGTTCTGGCGCCAGATCGTGAGGTAGAGCACGAAGCCAGACAGGAGCAGCAGCAGGTCGGCCCACTGGGGCGTGCGGAAATTGCTGCGCGCGTAAAACTGCCGGGTGCCCGCCAGCATGGTCAGTGGCCATTGCAGGCTCAACAACACCGAGAGCGGCAGAAACCAGGGGTGCACGGCGTGCAGCAGCAGGCAGATGGCGCTGGCCATGTTGCCCCACTGCGCCGTGGTCCACCACCAGAAGCCACGGTAGGTGCGCTGGGTGACGCCCACCAGGGTCATGATGGCCGCTGCCGTGAACAGCACCACGCCGATCACCAGGGTGAGTGTGGGCAGGTGCAGGGGCTCAAGTGGCGGCATGTGGTGAGGTGGGGCAGGTGTGCGGGCGGTCACCGGGGATGACCGCCTGGCTGGGTGACAATCAGCGCCACATGGTAATGCCAGCGGCGGGCTCCGGGCCTCCGCAATCTCCCCAGCGTCTGGGGCCTTGAAAGGAAATCGCAATGAGCATGGATGTGGTGGATTACGAAATCCGCGGGTCGGAGATGCAGTTCGTCGAGGTGGAGCTCGACCCGGGCGAGGCCGCCATTGGCGAAGCTGGCGCCATGATGTTCATGGAGATGGGCATCGAGATGGACACCGTCTTTGGCGACGGCAGCAAGCAGCAAACCGGCGGGTTGTTTGGCAAGTTGCTGGGTGCGGGCAAGCGCCTGGTCACGGGCGAAAGCCTGTTCACCACCATCTACTCGAACCAGGGCCAGGGCAAGAAGCGCGTGGCCTTTGCTGCGCCCTACCCCGGCAAGATCCTGCCCATGGACCTCAAACAGTTGGGGGGCACGCTGATCTGCCAGAAGGATGCGTTCCTGTGCGCCGCCCGAGGTGTGAGCCTGGGCATCGCCTTCCAGAAAAAGCTGGGCACCGGCTTTTTTGGCGGTGAGGGTTTCATCATGCAGCGCCTGGACGGCGATGGCATGGCCTTCGTGCACGCCGGTGGCACCGTGGTGCGCCGCGACCTCCAGGCCGGCGAATCCCTGCTGGTGGACACCGGTTGTGTGGTGGCCTACACCCAGGGCGTGGACTTTGACATCCAGTACGTGGGCAAGGTCAAGACGGCCTTGTTCGGCGGCGAAGGTGTCTTCCTGGCCAAGCTCACCGGCCCGGGGCAGTTGTGGGTACAAAGCCTGCCGTTTTCGCGCCTGGCTTCGCGCATCTTTGCCGCTGCCCCGCAGACCGGTGGCGGCGGCCGCGAAGAAAGCTCTCTGCTGGGCCTGGGCGCTGCGGGCAGCCTGCTGGGTTCGGTGCTGGGTGGCGACAACGATTGATGTGGCGCTGCGGTCACCGCACCACGGCGGCCGCCATCCCGGCGGGCTCTTGACACAGCGCACCAGGCGGGGCGGTGCGCACGACTTAAACTGGCAGGCTTGACCGCTTGAGCCCTTTCGATGACGTCTGCCCCGTTTGCCCCCACCCTTGCCGCCTGTCGCAGGCTTTTTGGCCCCTGGCGCGCCGTGCTGCTGTGGGCTTGCATGCTGGGCCTGGCGCAAGCCCAGCCGGCGGCCCTGCCGGCCAAGCCGGGCAGCAAGCCTCCCATCTTCGTGCTGAACTCGCTGGACGCGACCATCAGCATCGTGGACCCGGTTACCTACCAGGAAATCCGGCGCGTGCCCACGGGCAAAGAACCACACCACCTCTACCTCACACCCGACGAAAAGTCCCTCATGGTGGCCAACGCCCTGGGCGACACCCTGACGCTGCTGGACCCGCACACCGGCGAGGTTCAGCGCGTGATCGACAAGATCGCCGACCCGTATCAGCTGCGGTTCTCGCCGGACATGAAGTGGCTGATCACCGCGGCCAACCGACTCAACCACGTTGACTTCTACCGCGCCACGCCCCGCACCGGCGGCGGGGTGGACCTGACCCTGGCCAAGCGCGTGCCCACGGGCAAGACGCCCAGCCACATCTACGTGGACAGCAAGAGCACCGTGGCTTATGTGTCCATGCAGGACAGCGACGAACTGGTGGCCATTGACCTGGCCACCCAGACCATCCGCTGGAAAGTGCCGGTGGGCAAGCTGCCCGCCGACGTCTTCCTCACCCCCGACGACAAGCAGTTGCTGCTGGGCCTGACCGGCGACCGCTTCGTCGAGGTTTATGACGTGAGCGGCGCCAAGCCCGTGCTCGTCAAGCGCATCCCCACCGGTGAGGGCGCCCACGCCTTCCGCGCCTGGGGCGACAAGCGCCATGTGCTGCTGAGCAACCGCGCCGGCAACACCATCAGCAAGATCGACATGCAGACCCTGACGGTGGTGGCCACTTATCCGGCGCCCGGTGGCCCCGATTGCATGGACCTCCTGGCCGATGGCAAAACGCTGCTGGTGACGTCTCGGTGGGCCCGCAAGTTGACGGTGATCGACACCGTCAGCGGCAAGGTGGTGCGCCAGGTGCCCATGGGCCGTTCTCCCCACGGGGTGTGGACGCTGGACCACGCGCCGCGGTCCTGAGCGAACCTTTTTGCCCCATGACCACCACGCGCCACCTGCTTGCACCCTGTCTGGCGCTGAGCGTGGCGCTGGCCTTGACCCTGAGCCAGACGCCGGTGCTGGCAGCGGCCACCGTTGCAGCGCCATCCGGCACGGCGCCATGCAGCCAGCCGGTCTACCTCACCATCGACACCGGCCACATGGGCGTGGCCCCCGGCATCGTCGACGTGCTGCGCAGGCACCAGGTGCACGCCACCTTTTTCCTGGCCAATGAACGCACCCAGGCCGTGGGTGAGCGCCCCGCCGGCAGCACGCTGGACGACCATTGGGCCGATTGGTGGAAGGCCCTCGCGGGCCAGGGCCACGACTTCGGCTCTCACACCTGGGACCACCTGTCGTGGCTGGCGGACACGCCGACGGGTTTCCGTTTCAAGGCGACAGCAGGCCCCCAAACCGGCCAGGTGGTGAGCCTCAGCAAGGCCGGGTACTGCGCCGAACTGGCTCGCCCCGCCACGCGCTTTCAGGCCATGACCGGCCAGCGCATGCGGGCGCTGTTCCGGGCGCCGGGCGGCAAAACGTCGCCTGCTCTCTTGCAGGCCGCACAGGCCTGTGGCTGGCGCCACGTGCCCTGGACGCCTGCCGGTTTCCTGGGCGACGAACTGGCCAGTGACCGTTACCCCAATGACGTCTTGTTGCAGCGTGCGCTGCGCAGCGTGCGCGCAGGCGATATCCTGCTGATGCACCTGGGCATCTGGTCGCGCCAGGACCCTTGGGCCCCGGCCGTGCTGGAGCCGCTGGTCGTGGGTCTGCAGGCCAAGGGCCTGTGTTTTGCCACCCTGCGCGAGCACCCTGATTTCGCCCGCGTGGGCCTGGCGCCTTGAGCCCGTGCGGGCTTGTTTCACATGTCGTTCAACGATCTCATCACCCGCTTCACCGACGCCTTCGGCAGCCTGCAGACCTGGCTCTTCGAGGCCCTCGCGCAGCCCCTGGTCTACGCGCTGGGCTGGGGCAACCTGTCCGAAGACGCCTACGACGCCACAGGCTGGTTGCTGGTGGGCCTCATTCAGCTCACCGTGCTGCTCGCCGTCCTGGGGCCGCTGGAGCGCCTCCGCCCCCTGGAGCCGCGCGGCCCCTGGCGCAGCCGCACCACGGACGTGCTCTACACCCTCATCCACCGCCTGGGCCTGTTTCGCGTGGCCATGTTTTTCTCGGTGGAGCCCCTGCTGGACGAGCTCTTTGGCGCTGCCCGCATCCATGGCTGGGACGGTGTCCAGCTCGACACCTACCTGGGCCCCTTGTGGCCCGGTGTGAGCGACACCGCCTGGGCCAGTTTTGTGGTCTACCTGCTGGCCCTGGACCTGCTGGACTACTGGATACACCGTGGCCAGCATCAGGTGGACCGCTGGTGGGCGCTGCATGCCGTGCACCACAGCCAGCGCCACATGACCATGTGGACAGACAACCGCAACCACCTGCTCGACGACGTCATCCGTGACGTGCTGCTGGCTTTCACCGCGCGGGTGATCGGCGTGCCGCCAGGCCAGTTCATCGCGGTGGTGGCCGTCACCCAGTTGATGGAGAGCTTCTCGCACGTGAACGCCCGCGTGAGCCTGGGCTGGCTGGGCGAGCGCCTGGTTGTGGGGCCGCACTTTCACCGACTGCACCACGCCATCGGCATCGGGCATGAAGGCGAGCGCCCCGGCACCCTGGGTGGCTGCAACTTCGCCGTGCTCTTCCCCGTGTGGGACGTGATTTTTGGCACCGCGCGTTTTGGCGGCGCCTACGAGCCCACCGGCATCCGTGACCAACTGCCTGAATACGGCGGGCGGGATTACGGCGAGGGCTTCTGGCGCCAGCAATGGCTGGGTTTGAAGCGACTGTGGCGCGGGCCCGATGCCGCTTGAGCTGGCCTGAGCCCTGCCGCGCAGGCAAGATCTGCGGCTGACCGTTCACACCACTGGAGACTGCATGGCAGGCGTGATCATCATCGGCGACGAGATCCTCAGCGGCCGACGCGAAGACAAACACCTGGCCAAAGCGATCTCGCTGCTGGGCGAACGCCACATGGCGCTGAGCTGGGCGCGCCATGAAGGCGACCACCCCGAGCGCATCACCCGGGCCTTGAAAGAGGCCCTGGACAGCGGTGAGGTGGTGTTCTCCTTTGGCGGCATTGGCGCCACACCTGATGACCACACCCGCGCCTGCGCTGCCCGGGCCTGGGGCCGCCCACTCGCCCTGCACCCCGAGGCAGAGCCTTTGATCCTGCAGCGTTGCCGCGAGATGGCCGATGCGGACGGCGCTGCCTTCGACCCGCAATCCGCCGACACCCTCAGGCGCCTGCAGATGGGGCACTTCCCGCAAGGCGCCACCCTCATCCCCAACCCCTACAACCGCATCCCGGGCTTCAGCATGGCCGGCCGGGTGCATTGCGTCCCGGGTTTCCCGGTCATGGCCTGGCCCATGGTGGCCTGGGTGCTCGACACCTTGCACGCTGATCTGCACGGCACGGCCCGGGTCTTTGAGAAGGCCGTGGTCGTCTACGGCGCGATCGAGTCGGTGCTGACGCCCCTGATGGTCGACATCGAAGCGCAGTTCGCGCCGGTCAAGGTGTTCAGCCTCCCCAGCGTGGACCACCCGGTGCACGGTCGCCACGTCGAGCTGGGTGTCAAGGGCGACGAAGCCCAGGCGCTGGCGGCCTTCGAGGCCATGATGGCGGGTCTGCTCCAACTTGGTGCAAAAACTGGCCCCGTTTCTGTGCGAGGTTGATGCGCACCACCATTGCGCACGTTTGTGGTGCGCATAATCGAGTTCACGCCACGGGATGAAATCGATCGCACGCAGCGTCCTTCGCATCGCTGCCGCCGTTGACACTGCCGCCGCCTCTCATTTCCCCATCCGGTGCACCAACTGCACCGAATCGGTGGCTGCGACGCATTCCGGTGCTTGGTGAATGCCCTGAGTCGCCTCAGTGGAGGCACGCTTTCTGCTATTACACTGACGCGCTGTTTCTGATCCGGAAACAGCCAGAACCCCCTTTTCGAATTCACATTCAGCCTCTTGCTAGGAGCACCTGATGGCCAACAAGACCGTCGCAGACGTCATGAAGCTGGTGAAGGACAACGAAGTCAAGTTCGTTGATTTCCGCTTCACCGACACACGCGGTAAAGAACAGCACGTGACCGTGCCCGTGTCCCATTT
>CANBQJ010000143.1 GCA_947371645.1 Burkholderiales bacterium
ATGGTGGACGCCACGATGTGGGTGTACACGTTGCGGCCGCGCGGTGCGGTGGCCGGGTCGTCGATGGTGGACACATAGCGGTGGTGGCCGTAGACGTGCTCGATCGAGAAGATGGTGTCGAAGCTGAAGGCCAGCAGCCAGCGCCCGACGAACATCGAGATCGGGTCCCAGGTGCGGTGCGTCAGCTCATGGGCGGTGATGGTGCCGATCATGCCGATCATCAGGCCCGTGGCGATGAACACCGAGACGTGGTGCACCCAGAAAGTGTTGTCGCGCGCGGCCAGGGCGTCGTAGCCGGTGAGCTGCTGCACGAAGGCGCCGTAGCCCAGGGGGTCTCCGCTGCTCATGCTCCACATGGCGCCAAACACGATCATCGACAGCAGGGGCAAGGCCATCCACAGCTGGACGGTCAGCACGCCGGGGTACTTGAACTTCGGGGTGCTGGTGTCGTCGCCGCACAGGGCATCGCCCGCCATGTAGATGACGAGGATGGCGAAGAGGCCGCCCGTGATCCAGCTGCCACCGGCGGTGACCATCACCACGGCGATCAGCCCGATGACGTGGAACAGGAAGTACTTGAGGTAGTGAAAGATGTTCATGGCGGTTTCTCTGTGATCTCTCGGTGATCTGGCTTGCACCTCAGGCGGCAGCGGGCACGTCGTGCAAGGTGGTGAAACGGTCGGCGTGGATGTGTTCGCGCGGCACGCCGCGATCGCGCAGCAAGGTGCTGACGGCGTCGACCATGGGTGGCGGGCCGCACAGGTAAGCGTGGGCGCCAGGCAGCAGCTGGGCAGTCACGGCCTCTCCGACCATGCCGCGCGCGCCCGCCCAGCCAGAGCCTTCGGGCTCGGCCGACAGCACCGGCGTGAACTGGAAGGCAGCTGGCCAGGCCTTGGCCATGGCTTCGATGGCGGGCAGGCCGTAGAGGTCGGCCTGGCTGCGGGCGCCGAACAAGAGGTGAACGGGGCGCTTGACGCCCTGCGCCAGGGCGTCTTCCAGCAAGGCCAGGATGGGCGCCAGCCCGCTGCCGCCGGCCACCAGGAGCAGGGGTGAATCGGCCTGGCGCAGCCAGAAGTCGCCCAGGGGGCCTTCCACCTTGACCGCCTGGCCCACCAGCGACTGCCCGTGCACATGGCCGGAGAACTGCCCGCCCTCCACCTTGCGCACGAAGAAGGTGACCTGCGCATTGGGCTGCACGGCGGTGGCAAAAGAGTAGCTGCGGGCCACGCCCGGCAGGCTGTCCAGCGACAGCTGGGCAAACTGGCCGGCCTTGTAGGGCAGGGCCTCATCGAGCTGGATGCGCAGGCTGCTGATGTCGTGGGTGAGCTGTTCCTGCGCCACCACGCGACCCGGTACCGTGCGGCGAGCGCCCTGGGCAGACAGGTCGACTTCGATGCGCACATCGGTGCGGGGCACGGCCTGACAGGCCAGGATCATGCCCTGGTCCAGGTCGTCGTCGGACAGGATGTAACCGGTCTGGGTCAGTTCCTTGACCTTGCCTTCCACCAGCTTGCACTTGCAGGTGGCGCAACCGCCCACGCGGCAGCTGTGCGGGAAGTCGATGCCCTGGCGCAAGGCCGCCTGCAACAGCGTCTCCTTGGGCTGCACCGTGATCGGCACGCCGTTGATGTGGGCCTGTGTGGGGCCTGATTTCTTGAAGAAAGAAAACATGGGGCTGCAAGCGAGGCAGTGGTCAATGTCAGCATCGTAGTAATACCGGGGTGACAAAAAAAGGTTCTGCCTTGACACTCAGGAGTCATTTATTGACAATCCGCTCACTTTGAACGACGACGCCCTGCCCCTGCACTACGTGCGCCTGATGGCCGACCTGCTTGGCACCATGGGGGCAGACGTGCCTGCCCTGCTGGCCACCGCCGACCTCACGGTGGCCGACCTGGCCGACGGCCAGCGCGTGCTGAGCTTCACGGCCTTTGCCAAACTGGCGCGCCACGCCCTGGCCGCCACCCAGGAGCCGGCCCTGGGCCTGCTGGTGGGCGAGCGCCTGCGCATCAACACCCATGGCATGCTGGGCTATGCCGCCATGAACAGCAGCACCCTGCGCCAGGCCCTGCACCTGCTGCAGACCTTTTTGCCGCTGCGCACCACCATGCTGAGGGTCGAGCAGGCCGAGCATGGCGACGAACTCTGGGTGAGCTTCCCGCCTGCGCGCGACCTGGGCGACATCGAGAACCTGGTCACCGAAGCGGTGGTGCTCACCATCAAGAACCTGATCGACCAGATCACCCTGGGTGCCGGCCAGGTGCGCCGGGTGTGCTTCCAGCAGAGCGAACCCGCCCACGGGGCCCTGGCCTGCGACATGTTGGGCTGCGAGGTGCTCTATGACCAGGGCTGGTCGGGCCTGGTGTTGCCGCAGGTGACGGTGGACCTGCCCCTGAGCACCGCCGACACGGCCACCTTCGAAGAAGCCGCCCGGCTGTGCCAGCAGGAACTGGACAAGCGCGACGCCAGCGCCACCCTGAGCATCAAGGTGCGTCGCGTGATGCTGGACAAGCAGCTGGGCTTCCCCTCTTTGCAGGTGGTGGCCCGGCTGTTCAACATGACGCCTCGCACCCTGCACCGCCGCCTGCTGGACGAAGGCACGTCCTACCAGCAGATCCTCGAAGACGTGCGCCACAACCTGGCCTTGAAGCACATCCAGGCCGGCAAGCTGAGCCTGCAGGAAATTGCCTACACGCTGGGCTACACCGAGCCGGCCAACTTCCGGCGCGCCTTCAAACGCTGGACGGGCCAGGCGCCCTCCAGCTGGAAGGCCGGGCTCACGCCAGGCTAGGCTCTGCCGCCGGCGTCAGGCCCGGCGCCTGCAGGTCCTGAAGGCTGACCACACGGTCGCGGCCCTGCGACTTGGCGCGGTACAAGGCCTCATCGGCTTCGGCCAGGTAGTGCAGCATGGTGCTGTCGTGGCGGGGTGCGCGACAGCTCAGGCCCACGCTGATGGTCAGGTGCAGGCTGGCGCCGGGCCCGGCGTGGGCGTGCACGATGCGGCGGTCACGCACCACGGCACAGGCCATCTCGGCCACGCGCCGGGCACGCTGGGCATCGGCCTGCAACAAGAGGCCGAACTCCTCACCGCCCAGGCGGGCCACCTGGCCCTGGCTGGCCTGGGCCACGCGCGCCAGGGCTTCGGCCACCTCCTGCAGGCAGGCGTCTCCGGCCGGGTGTCCGTGCCCATCGTTGTAGCGCTTGAAGTGGTCCACATCGATCACCAGCACGGCCAGCGGCAGGCCCTCGCGCAGGGCCACCCGGTGTTGCTGGCCGTAAGCCTCTTCAAAGTGGCGCCGGTTGGGCAAGCCGGTGAGCGCATCGGTCATGGACAGCGTCTGCAGCTGGGCCGCCAGCTGGGCCAGGGCGTCGCGCTGGCGGTCGGCCACGCGTGAGAGCAGCCATTGCTTGCGCTCGGCATGGTCCAGGGCATAGGCCGCCACCAGGGGGTAGATGGTGGCGTTGGTCACGGTGACCAGGCTGTCGCTGAAAAGCAGCTGGGCCAGGGCACTGTGCGGCTTGAACAAGAGGACGATGGCGCCGATGGTGACCACGGCAGGTGGCACCGCGTACCAGAAGGGCAGGCGGGCACCCGCGCCGGCGAACAGCGGGATGAGCACCAGGCAGACCAGGAAGCTGTAGACCGAATCGGCCTGGCTGCGCGACAGCAACCAGGTGGAGGCGATCGCCATGACACACACGCCCAGGCTGTAGATGGCCTCGCGCTGCGAGGGCGACACCCGCGGGCTGCTGCTGGCCATCACGCCGCCCACCATGAGCAGGCTCAGCGCAGCCAGGGCCATCAGCAGCTGCGCGCCGACATCGGGAAAGTGGGCGGTGCTGCCAAAGAGGTAGGCGTTGAACAGGAACAAGCCCGCCAGGGCCGAGCGCCAGACGTGGCGGCGGCGGTCCACCTCGTGGTGCGCCAGGTAGGCCGCTTCCATGGGCTTGGGAAAGCGCAGCCGCCACAGCCCCTTGTGCAACAGGGACTGCAGGCGCTGCACTTCGGGCGTCAGGGGCATGGCCTGCGGGTCAGGGGCGAGCGCAGGCCAGTCGGTGGGAGGCGCATGGGCAGGCATGGCGGCCGCGGTCGGGCCACGCGCCAGGGCGGGCGGCGCCAGGCACACGCGGTTGCGGCCGGAGTCCTTGGCCTGGTAGAGCGCCGTGTCGGCGGCCTGGAGCACCGACTGCGGCAGGCCATCGCGCTGCGGGCGGGCCTCGGCCACACCCACGCTGACCGTGACGTGCGCCGCCACCGGTGAAGCGCGGTGCGGGCGCTGCAAGGCGGCCACGGCCTCGCACAGGCCCTGGGCCACCGTGGCGGCCGCCGCACCACGCTGCTGGGGCAGCAGCAGGGCAAACTCTTCGCCCCCGAGGCGAGCGGCCAGGCCATCGTGGGTGCTGGCCCACTGCGCCAGCACGGCGGCCAGTTGCTGGAGACAGTCGTCGCCCTGAGGGTGGCCGTGGCTGTCGTTGTAGGCCTTGAAGTGGTCGACGTCCAGCAGCACCAGCGACAGGGGCTGATCGGCCGCCGCCGCACGGGCCCAGGCGCGCTGCAGGTCCACATCGAACTGCCGGCGGTTGGCCAGTCCGGTGAGCGGGTCTTCGGTGGACAGGCGCTGCAGGCGCAAGGTGTCTTGCAGCATGCGGCCACGTTGGTGGCGCTCCACCTGGCGCAGCAGCCAGTTGCGGCGTTCGGCGTGTTCCATGGCGTAGTTGACCACCAGGGTGAAGATGCTGGTCATCATCAACAAGGTGAGGTTGGCCTGGGCCACCATGGCCTGCCATGGCGTGTGCCCGTGGACCAGCGTGCCGTAGGTGACGACGGTGATGGCGCAGCAGCTCAAGGCCCAGTAGAAGCGCAGCCGCGCCGCGATGCAGGCGAACATGACCACACCGATGACGATGGACGTGTGGGTGATGGCGGTGTCGGCGCGGCTGGCCACGCCCATCCACACGATGGCCAGGCTGACCACCACCGCGTTGAGGGCCGTCAAGGCATCGAACACCCAGCTGCGCCGCCAGCGCAGCGACAACAACACGGCAAACACCAGGCTGGCCGACCCGCCCCACAGGGTCAGGCGGTGCAGGGTCTGCAGGTGGGGCAACAGGTCAGGCAGCAGGGTGGCGTCGTTGTGCGTGACCGCCAGGTAGCCCAGCAGGCCGATCACGGCCATGAGCACGAGCATGAACCGGCGCGGGCCAAAGCAGTCACCCTGGAAGGCCGCCTCCAGCTCGCGCGGGAAGCGCAGCCAGGCATGGCCGCCTGCCAGCGTTGCGGTGAGGCGGCTCAGGTGCGGGTCATGGCCGGGCAGCGGCGCATCGTGCTCGCCGGGGGGCGCGCTGGGGGCAAAGGCCTGCTGGCCCGGGGCTTGTGTCACGTCTCACCTGGCTGGGCGTCCATGTCGGGCATATCGGCGAGACAGGCCTGAGGTGTGAGGTGCTTTGCAGTCGTTTGCAAACGGCCTCACGCGGAGCGTGACAAAGCGCACACCGGCGCCTTGACAGGCCAGGGCAAGGCGCAGCGCGCTTCAGCTGATGACGTGGTCGGCCGGCTTGAAGGCCTTGGCCATCTGGCGGAAGGTGAAACTGAAGCCGGGGAACATGGCGATCACGTGGCCGCTCTTGCTCTGGTACCAGCTGTGGCAACCACCCCAGTGCCACACCGTCTTTTTCATCTCGCGGTGGATCATGGCCGTGTAGTCGGCTTCGGCCTGGGCCTTGACCTCGATGGTCTTGCCCTGGCGTGCCTGCACCGACTGGATGGCCCGGCGGATGTACTCCATCTGTGCCTCGATCACGAAGATGGCCGAGGTGTGGCCGATGCCGGTGTTGGGGCCGGTGACCACGAAGAGGTTGGGGAAGCCGGGCATGGCCGTGCCCAGGTAGGCACGAGGGTATTCGGCCCAGACATCGGCCACCGACTGGCCGCCCTTGCCGATCACGGGGTAGGAGATCACGCCGTCGGTGGCGTCATAGCCGGTGGAGTAGACGATGAGGTCGACGTCCACCTGCTGGCCCCGGGCCGTGACGATGCCGCGCTCGTTGATCTCGGCGATGCCGTCGTCCTTGGCGTGCAGGGTGACGTTGGGCCTGGCCAGCGCCGGGTACAGCGTGCTCGACAAGATGATGCGCTTGCAGCCGATGGTGAAATCGGGCGTGACCGCGGCCTGCAGCTTGGGGTCTTTCAGCTGGGTGCGGATGTGCTTGAGCGCAGGCTGCTGGGCCACGAAGTTCAGCCCCGCCTTGGAGTACTTGAAGCCCAGCATGCGCATCTCCAGCTCCCAGTAGATGAAGGTGCGCACGGCCTTGTAGATCAGCTTGTTCTGGAGCAGGGCGCGCTGCCAGGGCTTGAACACGCGGTCGGGCCGCGGCAGCACCCAGTGCGGCGTGCGCTGGAACACGTGCAGGTGCCCCACATCCGGCGCGATGGCCGGGATCACCTGGGCCGCGCTGGCACCGCTGCCGATGATGGCCACGCGCTTGCCTTGGTATGCGTACTGGTGGTCCCAGTTGTTCGTGTGGAAGCTGTGGCCCTTGAAGGTGTCGCGACCCTTGAAGTTGGGGATCACCGGTGTGCTCAAGGGGCCCGAGGCGTTGATCAGGAACTGGGCGGTGAACTCGCCCGCGCTGGCGGTGCTCACGCGCCACAGCGCCTTGGCCTCGTCCCACTGCACGCGGGTGACGTCGGCATTGAGCAGGGTCTTCTCGCGCAGGCCGTGCTTCTTGAGCACGAACTCGGTGTACTGCACCAGCTCGTCCTGCTCGGCGAACATCTGTGTCCACGGGTAGGGCTCGAAAGACAGCGAGTACAGCGGCGACTGCACGTCCACCGCTGCACCGGGATAGCTGTTCTGGCTCCAGGTGCCGCCCATCCAGGCGCGGCGCTCCAGGATGAGGAAATCCTCGATGCCGATGCGCCGCAGGTTGACGGCGGCAGCCTGGCCGCCGAAGCCGCTGCCGATGATGAGGGCGGTGTGGTGCTGCATGTCTCAGATGTGATGTTGTGTGTCGTCAGTTTACAAGTGAAGACGATTGTCGTCAAATATGGGCATGCCCAAGACCTCCGCTCCCGCCACGACCACCGAGCGCCCAGCGCGCCCAGAGCGCCCATATGGCGGCGAATCGCCCGCGCAGCGCCTCAGCCGCCGGCGCGAGGCCTTCCTGGACGCCGGCCTGCAGTGCTTTGGCACCAGCGGCTACCGCCAGGCCACCGTGCGCCAGCTGTGCAAACAAGCCGAGCTGACCGACCGCTATTTCTACGCCTCGTTTGACACCATGGAGGACCTGCTGATCGCCGTCTACCAGCGCGAGTTCGACCGCCTGGAGCAAGCCCTGGTGCTGACGCTGTCCGCCTCACGCGACCTGGACGACGCCTTGCAGCACATCCGCGACGGCCTGGCCGCCGTGATCGGCATGGCCAGCGACCCGCGCGTGGCCCGCGTCTGCTGGCTGGAGGTGCTGGGCGTCAGCCCGCGCGTGGACGCGGTCTACAGCCAGTGCGTGGCCCGCTTTGCCGACCTGATCCTGCTGGTGGCACGCCAGCACCTGCCCGGCTGGCAACCCGAGCCCACCGAAGCCCGCGTGATGGGCGTGGCCCTGGTGGGCGCCATCAGCCAGACCATCACCCACTGGCTGCTCACCGGCCGCGAAGCCAGCCAGGCCACGCTGGTGCAGGCCACCTCGCGGGTGTTTGAAGGCCTGTTGCTGCTGATCCGTGACCGCTCGACGCCCAGGCAGCCTGCTCCAAGGCCATCACCCAAGGCCGCACGCCAACATCGGCCTTGACCGACGACCCCTCACCGCGCGGCAGACAGGCCTTCGCCGACGTGGCCGTCCAGGCAGGGCTGCAGGCGCGCATCGCGGTACAGGCTGGCGGGCGTCAGCGTGCGGCGTGCCCAGGGCATGCGCCCACCAAACCACAGGCGCCAGAAGCCCTGCCTGGCCTGGGGGTTGGCGCTCAGCAGCTGGGCAAAAGTCTGCACCTCACCGAGGGCCACACCCCTGGCCTCTTGCACCACCTCGCGCACAAAGCGTGAACAGAACTGGCGGCGGCCATCCAGGTTGAAGCCGGTGGCGTACCAGCGGCCCAGGCGGCGCTGCGTGGCCTGGGCCAGGCGCGTGCGCTCGTCCACCGTCCAGGCGCCGGCCAAACGCATCACCGCCACGCGGTGGCCTGCGCCTGCCCGCTCCGAGCGCGCCACGAAGCCAGACCAGGTGCCGATGCGGGACAGCGGGTAGGTGCTCTCGGCGATCAGCGGCTCGGGGCCGTCCGTGGCGACAACGATGCCCACATGGTTGGTCCAGCAGGCGGTGGCCGCCGCCACCTCCAGGAAAGGGCGCGCGGTGACGCGGGTGAAAACGATGTCGCCCACGGCCAGGTCGGCGGGGTGAGGCAGATGAGGTGAACGGCGTCGAAACATGTCGGACTCCTGGCTTGGGATGGGGGAGCCACTGTCGCCTTGTGCGTGCCAAATGGCCAGCATTTTGTACCAGGTTGCCTGCACAGGCACTTTGGGTATCGTCTAGCGATACCTGGTCATGGGCGCTTCGCGCTCAGCGGGTGGGCCGCCAGGCCATCAGGCCGTCCACCCAGGACTCGAAAGCCTGCAGGAGGGGCCTGTAGCGATCGGCATCCTGCTCGATGTGGCCCAGAGCCAGCACCACCGCCTCCAGGGTGGAGAGCTGGCCCGCCTGATGGGCCTTGCGCACGCGGTAGCGTTGGCCATGTGCAGCCAGCAGCTCGGCGGGCACCGCGACGCGTGGCAGTTGCGCCAGGGCCGGCTGGGCGCGCAGCATCTGGCGGCTCTGGCGCCAGGTGCCGTCCAGCACGATCAAAGCATTCACCCGGCTTGCTTCGGCCACGGCTGCCGCAGCGGCTTCGGGTCGGGCGACATGGACGGCGTCGGTGGGAAACAGCAGCGCCGTCCCAGGCACCAGCCAGTCAGCCGGCAAGGGCGCCTCCAGTTGATCCGGTGGCGACACCTGCAGCGCACACCGCGCCAGAGACAGGCGCAGCAAGGTGGCGCTGCCCTTCGCGTGGCCCACCTCATCGGGGTGCTGCCAAAGCTGAACCGACACCGCATTGGCCGTGGGCCGCACCCAGGGGCACAGGCAGGTGCGCACGGGTCGCTCGCAGCGCGCGCACAGGGGGCGGTGCGGCGCGGGCATCGCCGCGCTCACGCGCTTGCGAGCTCACCTTGCGCCACGGCCTGCACGATGTCTTTCAGCAGCGTCCAGCAATGGGCCACGGTGGCCACTTCGACGGCTTCACCTGGCGCGTGCGCACCGCGGATGGTAGGCCCGAAAGACACGATGTCCAGGCCCGGGTGCTTGGCCGCCAGGATGCCGCACTCCAGCCCGGCGTGGATGACCTGCACGGCCGAATCGGCCTGGAAGCGCTGTTGGTAGACGCGTTGGCAGACCGCCAGCAAGGGTGATGCGGGGTTGGGCGCCCAGCCGGGGTAGGCCCCGCCGCAGTCGACCTGGCTGCC
>CANBQJ010000144.1 GCA_947371645.1 Burkholderiales bacterium
AGCCTGGCCGTGGCCGTGTTTGCCCTGGCCACCGCCAGCGACCTGATCCCGGACCGCCTGTGGCCGATGGTCGACCTCAACCCGGAGCAACGCCTCTTCCTGATCGTGTTCTGCAGCGTGGCCCTGTCCATCCTGTCGGCCTTTGTGCTGGGCTATGTGGTGGTGATGCGCCTGGTGCGCCGCTTGGAACACCTCTCACACCACGATGCGCTCACCGGCTTGCTCAACCGCCGTGCCATCGAGTACCTGCTGGACCGCGAAGACCAGCGCCTGCAGCGCTTTGGCGACCCGTTTTCGGTGCTGCTGATCGACATCGACCACTTCAAGCGCATCAACGACCGCCTGGGCCATGCCGCCGGCGACGCGGTGTTGTGCGCCGTGGCGCGCACCCTGCAGGTCAAGGCCCGCGAGGTGGACCGCGTGGCCCGCTACGGTGGCGAAGAGTTCTGCGTGCTGCTGCCGCACACCCTGCACGAAGGCGGCTTGCAAGCGGCAGAACGCCTGCGCGAAGCCGTGGCCCAGACCAGCATCCCCTGGAACGACGAGCTCATCAGCGTCAGCATCAGCACGGGCCTGGCCTGTGCGGCGGAAGCCGGCGAAACGCTGCAGGCCTTGCTGACCCGCGCCGACGAAGCCCTCTACCAGGCCAAAGCCGAAGGCCGCAACCGGGTGGTGGCGTCCAAGGCGCCAGCACGGCGCAACCGCAAGGCCTGATCCCCTGACCCGCTGATGTGTCAGCGGTTGTGGCGCGCCATCTGCACCAGGCGATCGAACAGGCTCAGGTCCTGCTCGTTCTTGAGCAGCGCCCCCACCAGCGGCGGCACGCTGACCTTCTCATCCTTGCTTTGCAGCGCTTCCACCGGGATGTCTTCGGCCACCAGCAGCTTGAGCCAGTCGATCAACTCCGAGGTGCTGGGTTTCTTCTTCAGGCCCGGCAGGTTGCGAACCTCGTAGAAGTGGCGCATGGCGGCGGCCAGCAGGTCCTTCTTGATGTGCGGGAAGTGCACACTCACGATCTGCTGCATCGTGGCCGCGTCGGGGAAGCGGATGTAGTGAAAGAAGCAGCGGCGCAGGAAGGCGTCCGGCAGGTCCTTCTCGTTGTTCGAGGTGATGATCACCAGCGGGCGGTGCTTGGCCTTGACCAGTTGGCGTGTCTCGTAGACGTAGAACTCCATGCGGTCGATTTCGCGCAGGAGGTCATTGGGGAATTCGATGTCCGCCTTGTCGATCTCGTCGATGAGCAACGCCACCTGCTGGTCGGCATCGAAAGCCTGCCACAACACACCCTTGACGATGTAGTTGTGGATGTCGCGCACCTTCTCGTCGCCCAATTGGCTGTCGCGCAGGCGGCTGACAGCGTCATACTCGTACAGGCCCTGCTGCGCCTTGGTGGTTGATTTGATGTGCCATTGCAACAACGGCAGCCCCAAGGCTTCGGACACCTGCTCGGCCAGCATGGTCTTGCCGGTGCCCGGCTCGCCCTTGACCAACAATGGCCTTTGCAGCTTGAGCGCGGCGTTGACAGCGAGTTTCAGGTCGTCGGTGGCGACGTATTGATCGGTACCTTGGAATTTCATGCGCAGGCTCAACCGGGTTGTTACTGTGTTCCAGTATAGGGCGCCCCCTAATAATGGTGGTTCTCCGTGTTTTTCCTGTTGGCCCTTTTACCCGCCTGATTCATGAAAGCACTGCACACTTCCCCATCCCCCGAACTGTCTTCGCTTCGCGGCCCTGGCGCCCTGCCCGCCTCCCGCGCCCTGCTGCCGCTGTTCTTTGTGCTGGCGATGGGCGGAGGCGCAGCGCAGGCTGCCATCACCCCCAACCTCGATGCAGCCAAGACCAAGGTGGCCATGTGCATCGGCTGCCATGGCATCCCGGGCTACCAGGCCAGCTTCCCCGAGGTGCACAAGGTGCCCATGATTTCGGGGCAGAACGCCAAGTACATCGTGTCCGCCCTCACCGCTTACCAAAAGGGTGAACGCAAGCACCCGACCATGAAGGGCATCGCTGCCCCGCTGACCGAACAAGACATGGCCGACATCGGCGCCTACTATGAAGCCAGCGGCAAGAACCTGCCTCCGCGAGCCGGCCATGGCGGCGCACCTTCATCCGAGGTGCAGGCCTTGCTGACCAAAGGCAACTGCGTGTCCTGCCACGGCGAAGGCCTCAACAAGCCCATCGACGGCAGCTACCCCAAGCTGGCTGGCCAGCATGCCGACTACGTCTACGTGGCTTTGAAGGCTTACCAGACCGAGGGCAACCCGCAAGTGGGCCGTGGCAACGTCATCATGGCAGCACAGTCCAAGCTGTTCAAGCCGGCTGAACTCAAGCTGCTGGCCCAGTACGTGAGCAGCCTGCCCAGCGACCTCAAGACCGTGCCGCAGGCCAAGTTCCGCTGACGTCTGCCTGACATCCCCACAAAAAAACGGCGCCAACCCTGCACAAGGTTGGCGCCGTTCCACTTTGGCATCGGGTGCAGTTCTGGCCCCTGCACCCGACACCGCCACTCAACGCATCACTGCACCGGGCCCACTTCGATGATGTTGGGCGTCACGCCGACGGCGGTCTTGCCCAGGATCTCCAGCGTGCTGGGGTCAAACTTCACCACCTGACCATTGCCGATCTTGTCCAGCGAGCCTTTGCCCGCAATGAAAAGCTGCACCCAGGTCAGGGCCGTGGCCAAGGGCGGCTTGAAGGCCGCCACCGATTTCAGCCCCCAGTCGCTGTAATAGCCAGCGCCATCGGCCGCGATGGTGATGCCCAGTGGGCGGCCTTCGGTCTTGATGAGGCCCACCTGCTTCCACGTCGCCTTGTCCACCACCTGGATGGTCTGCGAGCCGAAGTTGGTGATGTACAACTTGCTGCCATCCAGGTTTTCGGCAGAAATGGCCGGCTCGGAGTTGACGCCACCGTTGTCGATCTTGGCCACCTGCGTCCAGGTCTTGGTGTCCACCACGATGGTGTCGCCAGAGATGAAGTTCAGCACGTACAGGTGATTGCCGTCACGCGACAGCGACAACCACGCCGGCAGCACACCGCCAAAGTACTTGGGTTTGAAGACCTGCTTGCCAGTGGCCGCATCGAACGCGCCGACGCTCCCGGTCACGTAGGAGATGTAGATCGTCTTGCCATCGGGGCTGATCTGCAGGCCCACGGGCGCCACGATGCTCCCCACGTTGTAGCTCTTGACGATGGTGTCGGTGGCGGTGTCGATGATGTCGACGCCGGTGGTCAGGCCCTGGGTGGCCTTGAGCGCGTAGACCTTGGTCTGGTCGGGCGACAACACGATGGCAAAGGGCGGGAACTTGGTCTTGATCAGCTTGACCGAGTCATCGGCCGTGTTGATCACGGACACGCCGTTGACGTTGACGCCCAGGTTGTCGATGTAGACCTTCTTGCCGTCGGCCGTGGGTGTGGCGATGAAGGGCAGGCCTTTGACGGGAATGGTCTTGGTGACGGCACCGGTATCGGTGTCGATCACGGACACGGTGTCGGCGGTGGTGTTGGGCACGTACAGGGGCTGGCCGGCATGGGCGGCTTGCGCGCCCAGCGTGAAGGCCAGCACGCTGGCGGCCAGCGCGGTGAGGGAGAAGCGAGTGATCATGGTGTGTACTCCAGGGGGTATCGGCAAATGATGGCGAAAGCGAGACCCGGGATGCCTCCCGGATCGGCTTGAGGTGACAACAGAGGTCAGTGGGTCAGATGGCCAACCAGCGCGCGATAACGCGACTTGTTGTGGGCCTGGAAGTCCCACTTGCAATTGCTGGTGGTGGTGAGGCCGCCCGGGCACATGTCCTGCACAAACGACACGAACAAGTCACCGTTGGGGGCGTACTGGATCTGCGTCAACTCGGCCAGGTCACCGCCCAGGAACATGCCGATGTAGTTGGAGTCAAAGCCCTTGGGGAACAAAGGCGTGTCGGCACGATTGACCAGCTGCGATTTGAAAACGGGCTGAGCCTTGAACACGTCATAGGACTCGGCCACATAGACGTTGTGGTTGACGACGACCGAACCGGTGTCTTCGCTGCCGTAGTAGGCAATGGCGATCTGGCCAGGCGCCTTGACCGCCAGGCTGGTCAGGTGAACCTGCGTGATCTTGGGTGCAGACACCACCACAGGCGTCGACCAGGTCGTGCCTTGGTCTCGCGACACCGTCAGGCGCAACAGGTTCTTGTCGTCGGCGTACAGCGCATACAGATTGCCGTCGGCGTCCGAGGTGATGGGCTGGCCCAGCACGAAGTTGGGGTTGGCCGGGATGCCGATGGTGGTCGTGCCCGTGATCAGCTTGGTGTTGGGGATGTCCTTCACCGTCCAGGTCTTGCCTTCGTCCTTGCTCACGGCCACGCCGACCTTGGTGCAATGACGGCCACCGATGACCAGGGTGCCGTCCGGCAAGGTGGTGCTGGCGCCGAACAGGATGTAGTCGCTGAAGGGGCAGTTGGAGCCGCCCAGCGTGATGTCAAAACCGCCGGCTTCCACCCAGGTGTCGCCGCCGTCCAGTGACTTGAGCACCTGTTGCGTCTTGGGGGCCACCACCACGGCCGAAGTCGAGATCGGTGTGGGCCCCGAGAGGTACAGCACCTTGGGGAAGCCGTTCAGCGTGCTGGTCTTGGGCTGGCCGGCCGCGTACTTGACCCAGTCCAGGCCTTTGTAGTTGGTCACGGTGCTGGCACGCCAGGTTTCGCCGCCGTCATCGGAGATGCTCATGTCCAGGCCGAGCTGGATCTTGATCGGCGAGAAGCTGGAACGCGAGCTGCTGAACAGCAGGCGACCGGTTTCAGGCTCCAAGTAGGTGCTGGGCTGAACGCGGCTGTGCGACGTGCCGTCGGCGCGCAGGGGCACGGTGACGTTCCAACTGCCGCCGTTGTCCTTGGACTGCATCACGCCAATGCCGCCGTCGGGCAGGTGCACAGGCGAATACACCAGCAAGCCATCCTTGCGGACGAGCATGGCCGGTTCCGAGGTGCCCAGGTCGGTTTCAATGAGGCAGGGGATGAGGCGCGCCGGCACATTCGCCGCCGCCTGGGTGTCTTTGCTGCCGGTGGTGCCGGCGATGTAGGTGCTGGCAACGCGCGCATCGAAGCAGGTCTGGTTGACCGGCACGGGTGTGGCAGCATGGGCCGCGGCGGCCAGGGCACTGGACAGGGCCAGCACGATGCGTGTGGGATGGATGGTCTTCATGGATAGGCTCCTCATTCGGTGAACGGCCACCCGACCGGGCGGGTTAGCCAACTTTTGACAACAGTCATTTCAGGAAACATGTGTTGTCAGAAGTAGGGAAGTTATCGCATCGAACGAGGAACGAAACCCGTGCAAACCCCGAACGGTGGCCCAGATCCCCGCGACAACGGGGATATCCTTGAGCCCAACAGACCGCCATGACCGATTTCGCCACGCCCCGCCCGCCTACAGCCGCGTCACGCGTAACCACAAAGGTGTGGATGCGCAGGCGCGCCGGATGGAACGCCGCCAAAGGTTGCTGGAAGCGGGCCCGGAGACGCTCGGCACCAAGGGCTACCACGCCACCACGGTGCGCGACGTCTGCGGCAGTGCCGGCCTGAGCGAACGCTACTTTTACGAGTCGTTCTCTGGCTTGAGCGAGTTGTTTGACACCATTACCAGCAGTTGCATGAAGAACTGCTGGGGCGCCTGATGTCGATCCTGGTGAGTGCACGAGGGCAGCAGGCCGGGCATCAGGAGACGATCAAACAGGCATTGGCCGCCTGGTTCGCCTTCCTTCAAGACGAGCGGCGGCGCGCCCGGATCATGCTGATCGACGCCATGGGCGCCAATGCCAAGAGCATGGGCGGGGCGCATGCAGCCACCCGCGACTATGTGGGCGCCATCCAGGCCTTCATCGATCTGCTCTACCCCGGGTTGGCGCAAATGGGCCTGGCGTCCGGGATGATGGCCGCCATCGTCACAGGGGCGTGCATCCATTCGGCCAAGGAGTGGCTGTGGTCCAACTTCGAAACGCCGATGGACACGGTGGTGAACCATTTGTACATCGTGTTCGAGGCGCTGGACGCGCACTACCGGATGGTGCAGGGCAAGCTGTCCAAGGCGGGTTGAACCTGCTTTCCGCCTGAACTGGGCGAAACGCCAGGTCCACTGTGGGCCGGTTCAGACAAAAAAGGGCCCTCGCCCATCGGTTCTGAACCGGTCGGCGAGGGCCCTTTTGCCTGATCAATCAGGAATCATGCGTTGTCAACAAGCAGCGATTTCTTCTCCAGCAACTTGGCGATGACCGTGGCGTCATTGGCGGTGGCCGCCAGGCCCAGGTCCGTCCGCAGGTTGACGCCTTCCAGCACGATGCGCTCGGTTTCCGTGGACGGGTTGAACAGCCCGCCGCCAAAGCCGCCACCGGTCGGGCTCACCTTGATGATGGTGGTGCCCGAGGTCGTGGTGGTGTCGAAGGACAGGTAGTTGTCCAGCGTGGTCGGCACGTTGGTCTCGCCTTGCAGCAGGTCGCGCAGATCGAGCACATCGCCCTGGCTGGTGCTGAAATCCTTGATGGTGTCTTGCGCCCGGGCCGCCGTGGTGCCCGGATCGGCCAAGTGCCAGGCGAACACGTCGGCACCTGCGCCACCGGTCATGGTGTCGCTGCCCACGCCACCGACCAAGGTGTCGTCGCCCGCCCCACCGATGAGGACGTCGTTGCCTGCACCACCGTGCAAGGAGTCTGCGCCACCAGCACCGTTGAGGGTGTCGTTGCCGGCGTTGCCGTCCAGGTGGCTGCCGCCAGGACCCGCGGTGAGCACGTCATTGCCATCGCGCCCCATCAGGATGCTGGACTGCTGGACGGTGACGTAGGTGTCGCCAGCGGAAGTGCCGTTTTGCACCAACGTGCGCTCCAGGTTCAGCGTCAGGGTCGAGGTGGCCACGTCACCATCGCCATCGGCCAGACCAAAGCTGAACACCTCCTTGGCCGCTGTGCCCAGCTGGCCTGGTGCGTTGTAGCTGTAGTCACCCGATTGATCGACATCGAGGGTACCGAGCAACTTGGTTTGGATGGTGTAGTGCGTATGGGACGCGTCGAAGTGGTAAGCCACGCCGTCGACGGTGATGTTGTCCACATGCCCGAAGCCGTCGGCACCCATGGCAGCCTTCAACGTGCCTGAAGCCGTCAGGTTGCCCTTGATTGAACCGGCGTAAGTGTTTGCCAGCGTGGCATCCAGGGCGGTGAGGCTGGTCACGACCACACCGTGGGTGTTGTCGCTGGCCTGGCCGTCGTAAGCGATCGGGTCCAGGGCGTCCTGGTTGACGCCCGTGCCCAGACCCACGGCATAGCAGTTGATCTGGTTGTTGTTGAGGAAGGTCGTCCAGGTCTGCTCTTCTGCGGCGGTCGTGCCGGCGCCAGACTGGCCGCCCGTGCCCTCGTTCGGGTTACCGTCCGAGAAGAAGTAGGCAACGTTCTGGGCACCCAGCAACTTGCCAGCCGTGGCATACGCCGTTTGCGCCGTGGACAGGGCTGCGTCGTAGTCGGTGTTGAGCGTGGGCTGCACCGTGGCCAGCAAGGTTTTGGCTTCGGCCACCGTCAGCCAGCCGTTGCCCAGCGTGGTGGCATTGCTGGAGAAGGTCACCAGGCGCACGGCCACGCCACCCAGGTCCTCGTACTTGTCGAGCAAGTTGTTGATCGACTGCACCGCTGCAGCCAGGCGCGTGAGGCTGCCGATGCCGCTGGGGTCGCTCATGGAGCCGGAGTTGTCCAGCACGATCAGCAGGTTGCTGTCGATGGTCTGCAGTGACTGCTGGATCGGGGGGGGCGCCACCGGTGAGTCGTCCTTGACGCCGATGTTCAGGCTGCTGTGCGAGGTGAGCAGGCCATCGGTCACGTCCACGCCAAAGCTGATGTTTTGGGTGTCTTCGCCTGCGCCCGCATGCTTGATCGGGGCCAGCAAGGTGAACGTGTAGGCACCGGGGTTGTTGGCGTTGTCCATGGTGGCCGTGGCCACCGTGGTCGCACCTGCCGTGCCCACAAGGCCGCCATGACCGTCACTGGCCCAGGTGACCTTCGTGCCGTTGGTCGCGTAAACGTCGGTCGTCGGTGCGGTCAGGCTGACGGTGAGCGTCGAAGAATCAACGTCACTGAAGATGATCTTGCCCGCGCAAGCATTGGCACCTGGCACATTGGTGGTGCCGGTTGTGCCTGCCAGGCCGCCAGGCAAGCCCTCTTCCGCCACGCTGTTGGTCGCGACCTGCACCACAGGGGCGTCGTTGACGGCCGTCACGTTGACGGTGGCATGGACCACGTCGCTGTTGTTGCCGCCGTCGTTGACCACCACATCGAAGTTGCGTGCGGTGGTGTCGGGGTTGTCGCTCGTGTTGGCAAAGCCCACGGCACGGATGGCCGCCTGGTAGTTCGCCAGGGTATCGCTGCCCGTGAACACCACCTGGTTCCCGACGATCTTGGCGGTGATGTTGGCAGGCACGGTGTCCAGGAAGCTCAGCACGTCGCCTGCCTTCGCGTTCGTCAGCGTGACGGTGGCGCTGGCGAGACGGGTGCTGTCGGCATCGGTGATGCCAATGTCCGTGTCAGCAATGTGCACGGCTGCACCCTTCTCGGTGAAGGTCGTTTTGAAGCCCCCTGCCGCGGCCCCCGAGGAGTCGTTGCCATCCAGGTCGATCTTGGGGATCGCATCGTTGTCGATGATGAGCGCGGTACCTGTGACGCCGCCAATGGCCAACGGCAAGGTCTCCGTGGACTCCGGGAGCGTGTCCTGCGTGGTCGGCACGGTGACGGTGAAGCTGATCACGCCAGGGGGCACGTTGATCGTGCCGTCCGGGTTCAGCGTCACGTTGTTTGTGAATGTGGGCGTGCCGAAATCGGTCGCGCCCGCCGTGCCACCGCCGAGCTTGAAGCTCAAGGTGGTTGCCCTGTCGGAGGCAATGCTGAGCGTGACGTTGTAGCTCACGCTGCCGCCTTCCGTGGTGCTGTCGTCAGCGATACCAGGTTGACCTGGCTCCACGGTCCTGACGGTCGGCGTGGTGTCCACCGTCAGCGGGTAGTCGCCCGTGCTCGGGCTGGTGTTGCCCGCGGCGTTGGTGGCTGTGGCGTTGATGTGGTGTGTGCCATCCGTCAGTGCGGTCGCGGGGGTCAGGCTCCAGGTGCCGTCTGCGGCCACCTTGGTTGTGCCCAGAACCGTGTTGCCGTCATAGACCGTGACCGTCACGCCCGGCTCGGCCGTGCCCTTGATGGTGGGCTTGGCGTCGTCGGTGACGCCGTTCTTGGCCACGTTGCCCGTGACCGTGCCCACGTCGTCAATGACGTTGTCAATGGCCGGGGCCTGCGGGGCCGCGTCACCCAC
>CANBQJ010000145.1 GCA_947371645.1 Burkholderiales bacterium
CCGCGCAGGACTGGATCGACGCCAACACCATCACCCAGACGGGACGACAACAGCTGCGCCTGGCCGTGCTGGCCTTGTTGTCCACCGAGCCCCGGGACATCTCCATGCTGTTCTTGCTGACCTACCTCCGCCGTGGCGGCGGCCTGAGCCTGATGCTCAGCACCACAGGCGGTGCCCAGCAAGACCGCATCGTGGGCGGCTCGCAGGCCATCGCCCTGGCCATGGCGCGCACCATCCAGAGCAGCATCGCCTATGGCGCCGCGGTGCGCAGCGTGGTGCAGCAACCCAATGGCGTGGAGGTCACTGGCGACCAGTTCACCGTGCGCGGCCAGCGGGTGGTGGTGGCCATGGCACCCGCGATGACCGCAGGCGTCCGCTTTGCGCCGCTGGACGGCCTCATGCAGCAACGCGTGCAACTGGGCCAGCGCGTGCCCATGGGCGCGGCCTGGAAGGTGCATTGCGTCTACGACAAGCCCTTCTGGCGTGACGATGGCCTCAGTGGCCAGTGCATCAGCGACGCCTTCCTGCCCAAGATCATCTTCGACAACACGCCGCCAGAAGCCGGCGCGCCGGGCGTGCTCATGGGCTTCATCGACGGGCAGGACGCGCGCGACGCCTCGCTGATGACGCCAGCCGCGCGCAAGCAAAACGTGCTGGACGCCATGAAGGTGTACTTCGGCCCCAAGGCGGCCACGCCCACGGCTTATGGCGAGATGAACTGGCAGGCTGAGACCTTCAGCGGGGGGGGGCCCGTGGGCGTCTTCCCGCCAGGGGTCTTGACCGGCTTCGGGCCGGCCTTGCGTGCCCCCATTGGCCGCGTGCACTGGGCCGGCACCGAAACCGCTGGCGTGTGGATGGGTTACATGGAAGGCGCCGTCCGCTCCGGCGAACAAGCTGCCAAGGACGTTCTGGCCAAATGAGCACAAGCACCCAAGTCCCCACCCGCGTTCCCACCCTGGTCATCGGCGCAGGCCCGGCGGGCCTGGCCGTCGCAGCCAGCCTGAAGCAGCGCGGCCTGTCCGCCGTGATCCTGGAGCAAAGCCAGCAAGTGGGCTCGGCCTGGCGCGGCCACTACGACCGCTTGCGCCTGCACACCGACAAGGCGCACTCCGCACTGCCCGGCACGCCCTGGCCAGCCAACGCGCCGCGCTACCCCAGCCGCCAGCAGGTGGTCGATTACCTGGAAGACTATGCGCGCACCTGGGGCTTGCAGATCCGCTTTGGCCAAAGCGTGACCCGCGCGCACCGCGAGGGCAAGTCCTGGGTGGTGCACTGCGGTGACCGGCTCTGGCACAGCGACACGCTGGTGGTCGCGGGTGGCTACAACCGGCACCCCCACCTGCCCGAATGGCCCGGCCTGAACTTCTACGGCGGCACCGTGGTTCACAGTGGCGCCTACCAGAACGGCAAGCCCTTCAGCAAACAGCGCGTGCTGGTGGTGGGCCTGGGCAACTCAGGCGGCGAGATCGCGGTCGACCTGCACGAGCACGGCGCCCAAGTCAGCATGGCCGTGCGCAGCGCCGTCAACGTCATTCCCAAAGAGATCTTCGGCATCCCCTTCCTGACCTTTGGCATCTCCCAACAGTGGATGCCACCGAAACTGGCCGACGCGCTGAACGCCCCGCTGACCCGCCTGTTGGTGGGCAACCTGGAGCCCTTGGGGCTGAAGCGTCCGGCACAAGGGCCGATCACGCAGATCCGCACGCAGGGCAAGGTGCCTTTCATCGACACCGGGACCATCGGCTTGATGCGGGCCGGTCATGTGGCGGTGCGACCGGGGATCCGGCAGTTCACACCGCAAGGCGTGGTCTTCACCGACGGGCGCGCCGAAGACTTTGATGCGGTGGTGCTGGCCACGGGCTATCGCACGGGGCTGAGCAGGTGGCTGGAAGTGTCTGCGGGGGTGCTGAGCCCAGAAGGCGCACCACATTGCAGCGGTAAGCCGGTGGCGGCAGAACCAGGACTGTATTTCTGCGGCTACCACGTGTCGGCCACCGGGATGCTGCGCGAAATCGCGCTGGAGGCGGAGCAAATCGCCAAGCACCTCATTTTGCCGGTGTGATCAGCGCAGTGTGATTTCTGACATCAGTGGCACCGATCATCAGCAGGTGATCGGTTACCGAATATGAATTCTTGTGGGCCGTTTTCGATTTTCAAAATCATTGAGATATCAGGCGAGTGCATTCTTCAGTAGACCTCAGGCGTGCATTTTTGCTGGGTGGGAAATTCGGTTTTTGTTTCGGTTGCTATTTCATTGATTTTTGACTATGCGCGAATGGATCACACCCGAGGTGCTGGCCCTGTTGAGATCTGATGCTTGGTTTGGTGGCGTCTCCAGGGGTTTTGAGGCCGACATCCTTTCATTGGCCACCATGCGCCGCATGCGAAGCGGTGAGAAATTGTTCTGCAGGGGCGATGCGTCGGATGGCTTGTATGCCGTGCTGGAGGGCTCTTTGCGGATATCCGGCACAACCGAGGCGGGCAAGGACGCCATTTTGTCGCTGATGGATCCGCCCAGCTGGTTGGGCGAGATTTCGCTGTTCGATCAGTTTCCCCGCACACACAACGCTGTGGCCGAAGACGCCGTTCGCGTGCTTCATGTGCCCCAGCGTGAACTCATCTCCATGTTGGACGCCAGCCCTCTGTACTGGCGTGAACTGGGTGCGCTGATGGCCTTGCGCATGCGCCTGGCCTTCATCACCTTGGAGGACCAGGCCCTGTTGCCTGCAGAAACACGGCTGGCGAGGCGGTTGGTCTGGCTGGTCGAGGCCTCGGCACGTACAGCCAACACAGGGCCGTGCCTGCTGTCCGTCAGCCAGGCACAGCTGGGTTTGATGCTGTCGCTGTCACGCCAGACGACCAACCGAGCGGTTCAGATTTTGCGCGACTCGGGCGTACTCCGGGTGACCTACGGGGGCATTGAGGTGGTCGACCGCCAGGGTTTGATGAAACTGGCGGGCATGTCGTCAACCGAGAAACGCATCCTCAAGCAATTTCAATCTCAATCAAATGGTGAACATGAGCGGTCATCCGACTGACAGGGGTTGACCGATCATGGTCGCCAATCCCTACCGGTGGAATCATTTGCCAACGGTCGACCCATACACCCGCTCACGCAAAGCCTGCAGCTGGGTTTCCAACGCAGCCGCATCGCCTTTGCTTGGTCCGCCGCTGGTCCATTTGTTGACAATCTCCGCTTGCTGCCGCGAAAAATCTGCGTTTTTGCGGCGGTCTTCTGCCAGCGTGCGTTCAAGATCTGGATTTTGCGCGGCAGCCAAGTTGTGAATCTGCGCGTCAATCCAGGCTTGCCGTTGTGGCGGGTCTTCGACCAAGTCCTGCGCAAAGGCATGGAGCAGCAAAGTTGTTTCTCCGGTGTTGAGTTCCCCGTTGGCCACATGCTGAGGCAGCATGTTCAGCAACTCACGGGCAAGGGCTTGCCGCTGCGACACATCAGGACTGCCTTTCATTGCGCGCCATTGTTCGGTCGCCCGTTGAAAGCGCAAGTAGTCGATGAGACGCTGACGCTCCTTCGGCTTGTCTGGCTCAGCTTCAACTGCCTTGTTCAGCGCAATCCAGTCTGCTTCTGAAAAATCAGCAGGACGAGCGTCGGTTTCGGCTTTTTGCAGGTTCATCGATGCGTCAACTGCAAATTGGCCAGTCGATTGAACTGGCTGCACCACGGATTTGGATTCCAAATCTACCAAAGGCGGGGCTGTATACAGCCACCAAGCGACGCCACCCGCCCCCGCCAGAATCAGCGCCACCGTTGGGGCCCATCGGCGTGTGGGGGAATGGGCAATGATGAATTTCATCTGGGGTTTGATAACGGTTGATGTTGAATTTGCTACAGCCATGGCATATCACCCCGTAAATTGTATTGTTTGCTGCGCACGCAGCCCATATCAGGCTAACCCTGAGCCCTCATGTGGTGCACAGTCAAACACCTGACAGTGTTTCACCCCCTGTTCAAGGGGTTCTGCGCTGGCGTGACCAGAAAAAGCAAATTTCAAACCGAAGCCAGTCCTTGAAACTGACGCATCCGAAAACTCACTGTGAGCTCAGATGTCAATTCAAAATTTCATGCGCGCAGCCACGCTGGCCATGCTCAAGGGTGCTGCCTTGAGCCTGATAACAAGCGTGGCCGCGCAAGCCGCATACTTGAAATGGGAGATGGTGGAACTGCCAGCCTCCAGTGGTGCCAGTTGCGGCAATGGCACGCCCTACCGGTTTTTCGTGAACCGTTCGCCATTGACCACCAAGACCGTGGTGATGTACGAAGGTGGTGGTGCCTGTTGGGAGAAGGGTTCATGCGAAAACAAGGCCGGCACTTTGCTGGCTGCAGTCAATCCTGACGGCATTCCGGCAAACTATTTGCAGGACTGGAACCGTCAGGCCCACTTGGGCTTGGTGACGCCTTTTACTGCTCGCATCGATCCCATTGCTTCGGTGCAGACCCAAAGCTGGAACATCGTTTACCTGACTTATTGCACCGGCGACGTGCACACCGGCAACAAGGTCACGACCTACAGCGATGAGACCGGGAGCATTGCCTGGTACCACCGGGGTGGCGTGAATGCCAAGGCGGTGACCGCATGGATGGCCGCCAACATGCCCAAGCCTGAAGTGCTGCTCCTGACCGGCTTCTCTGCTGGCGGCACGGGCTCCACGGCCAACTTCCCGCAGATGCGCACAACCTTGGGCGCCAAAAACGCCGCCCTGCTGGCCGATTCCGGCCCCTTGTTCTGGGCCCCTCGCAGCAGTTCACCAGAAGAGTCCCCTTCTCTGCCGCTGCACAACAAGATCCGGGAGGTCTGGGGCCTTGACGGACCCAATGGCATCGTGACCGATTTGATCGCCAAATACCCCTCCGCTGGAGACGTCAACAACCTGGGCAGCCTTGCCGGTGGGCTCAACAAGATATTCCCTAACGATCGTTTGGGCTATGCCCTCTTTCAAGAGGATGGCGTTTATTCGGCTTTTTCCTATGAGAAATTCTTCTCGGACATCTCGCAGGCCGCAACACCAGAAGATCGTCTGGCCAATCTGAATAGACGCTGGCGTCAGGATATTGGTAATCTCGTTTCACACCTGCCGAGTTCGCCGAACCTGGGTTATTACGTACCCAATTACCGCCAGATCAACATGTCGCACTGCCTGACCATCGTGACTTTCGGTGACACCGGCATCAAGGAGCAAAACTTGCAGGACGTGGGCACATTCGTCGACAACCTGTTGGATTTCTCTGGCAAGAAGCCGGTGATCCGCGCGTTGGAAATCAATCGCAAACCTGAGCCGGCAACCACTGTGTCGGACTTGGTTGCTCAGTTGATTGGCAAGGCAGGCATCTTCTGAATGAGTTCATGCCCCATGCAATTTGAGTCATGAAGACCAGCAAAGGCTGTTGGAGCCTTTGCTGCCTTGAATTTGCCGTGCATCGCGCATTGCCGATGGTCATCTGACAATTGAATCGCTGGGGTTATCTCCGGCGGTTTGCTGTCGCCTGTGTGCTTTTGATTTGCCATATGCGACGGCTAAGGGTTTTCGGTGGTTGTTTGCAAAAATAGCTATGACTACCATATGCCCAGATCGATGAACGATTCAACGTTTGACTCGCCAGATTGCAGCGTGCGGTGACCAAGTCGCCCAGCCGCATTTCGATCGTCCCACTACCCTTTGATGGAGTTTTTCATGCGTAAACATCTCTCCTGCGGCTTGTCCGCCGTGCTCGGCGCCACTTTGTTGGCCGCCTTCACCCCTGCGTCTGCTCAGGCCGTCTACCCGGCCGCCAACGCTTCTGTGGTGCCCAGCAAGGACGCCTTCTACACCTCGCCCTCGGCCGCTGTGCTGAACGCTGCCGCGCCGGGTGCCGTGCTGCGCTACCGCACCACGCCCAACGCCAGCTACGCATCGTCGGTGAAAGAGGTCTACCAGCTGATGTACCGCACCACGGACGGCCAAGGCAAGCCCACCGCTGCGGTCACCACGCTGCTGATCCCAACGGCCGCACCGGCCACGGGCCGCAAGCTGCTGGCCTTCCAGTCCTTCTACGACAGCCTGTCGCTGGACTGCTCGCCTTCCGGCCTGACGCTGACCAACAAGCTCTTTGAGAAAAACACCATCAACCCGGCGCTCAAGGCTGGCGTGCTGGTGGCCATGGCCGACTACGAAGGCCTGCAGTCGCAATGGATCGCTGGCCCCAACACGGCGCATGGCGTGCTGGACGGCATCCGCGCGGTGGAGAACTTCAGCAAGAGCGGCCTCAACAAGTCCACTCCGGTGGCCTTGATGGGCTACTCCGGTGGCGGCCATGCATCGGCCTGGGCCAATGAAGTGGCACCTGAATACGCGCCTGAGCTGAACATCGTGGGCTCGGCCATGGGCGGCATCCCGGTTGACCTGCTCAATGTGGCCAAGAAGGTGGACGGCACCTTGTTCGCCCCGGTCTACTTTGGCGCCGTGGTGGGCTTGTCTCGCGCGTACCCTGAAATCGACCCCAACAAGTACGCCACCGCAGCCGGCAAGGACATGATCACCGACATGGGCAGCCGTTGCCTGCTGGGCAGCCTGGAAGGCCAGCCCGACATGCTGATTGCCAAGTACATGTTCCAAAAGGGCAGCAAATTCCTGAGCGACCCCAACTTCCTGGACCTGCCTGAGATCCAGGCCATCGGTGAGCTCAACAAGCTGGGCAAGCGCGTGCCCATGGCGCCGATGTACATCTATGAAGGCTCACAAGACGAGATCATGCCGTTGGCCGACGTGGACGCCCTGGTGCAAGGCTACTGCGCTGCCGGCAAGGCCGTGCAGTACAACCGCGTGGCCGTTGGCGACCACCTGAGCCTGGCCGTGTCGACCTTGCCGTCCATCAACTACGTGCTGGACCGTCTGGACGGCAAGCCCGCGCCGACCACCTGCAAGTGATGCGTCGTTGACGACGCAGGGCCAAGGTGCTCAGAGCCCCTTGGCCTTCAGGCGATTGGCCTGCTGCACGTAGAAAGCCACCGGGTCCGGCGCGCCCTTGCCGATCAGCCCCAGCACCTGGTTGACCTCGTCGAGGTGGTTCCAGGGGTAGTCGTCGCGAAGCACCTTGCCCCAGTGGGCGGCGCAAACGGTGACCAGGCCGTCGCTGGGCACGGTGGTGGCGTTCAGGATGGCGTCGGACGGGTCCCAGCTGTTGGTCTTGGGCTGGTTGCCTGCAACCGAATAGAAGTAGATGCCGCTGGCCGCCTGTTCAGGCCCTTGGCCACAGGCCGTGGTGGGCGCACCGGCAGGGAAGCGGGTGTTGAAGGCGGCGGTGTTCTGGGCCCAGGCGAGCAGGGCAGCCGGGTCTTGCGGCAGCTTGGGGGCGCCAGACAGCCAGTCGATCAGGGCGCCCAGGGTGGCGAACGTCTTGGGCTGGGTCACCAGCAGCTGCTGGATGCCGTCGGCTGGCAGCGAGGTGTCGATGGTGTGCGGGCTGCCCACGGTGCTCACGCTGGCCACCACTTGAGGCGCCACGCCGGCCACGTAGCGCGCCGTGGGGCCGCCCTGGCTGTGCCCGATCAGGTTGAATTTCTTGTAGCCCTTGGCCGCCTGCCAGGCCTTGAGCTGTTGCAGCAGCTGTTCGCCCCGCACGTCGTTGTCGTTGACGGCAGAGACCTGGGCCACCAGCACGGTGGCGCCCGCCTTGCGCAAGGCATCGGGGATCTGGTACCAGTAGTCGACACCCAGGATGGTGTCAAAACCCATCAGGCCATGCACCAGAACGATGGGGTATTGGGTGCGGGCATCGGTGCTGCTGGCGGTGACTGCCGCGGTCGCGGCCTGGGTGCAGGACGTCAGCGCGGCAAGGCTCAGGGCCAGCGCGGCCAGGCGAAGGGGGTGTTGCATGGGGCTCCGTCAATTGTTATGTGCGTGAACAATTGTCTGCCCAGCCAGGTCGGCCCGGCGATCCGGGTATGCCCGCGTTACCGCGCGCTCTTGCGCGCTTGGCGCCCCCCGCCTGCGGGGGCTGTTGTTCAGGCGCCGTTGAGCAGGGGCATCAGGCCACCGCTTTGGTCCAGCGCGACCAGTTCGTCGCAGCCGCCCACATGGGTCTCGCCAATGAAGATCTGCGGCACGGTGCGCCGGCCGGTGATGGCCATCATGTGGTCGCGCTGGGCAGGGTCCAGGTCCACCCGGACCTCTTCAATGGACGCCACGCCCCGCTGCTTGAGCAAAGACTTGGCCCGCACGCAGAAGGGGCAGACCTGGGTGGTGAACATCTTGACGGCTTGCATGGTGTGTGCCGGCCTCGCAGGGCCGGTGGCATCAGTTCAGTTGACGGGGGCGTGGATCACTGGCCAACTGGCCCGCACCACGCGGCTGACACGATTGTCACGCGAGTTGCATCACCGCCGCTGCCGTGGGGCCAAGCGTGAAGGCGTCACGCTGGCCCGGCGTCCAGCCCTCAGGCCTTCTCGATCGGCAGGTTGGCTTCGCGCCAGGCCTTGAGTCCGCCGGCAAGCGACTGGGCCTGCTCGTAGCCCAGCTTGTTCAGTTCGGCCACGGCCTTGCCCGAGCGCACACCACTGGCGCACACCACCACCAACGGGATCTTCTTGTTGCTGGGCAGGCCCTTGGCCTGGGTGCCGATCAGCTCCAGCGGCACGTTCTTGGCGCCCGCCACGTGGCCGGCGGCGAATTCTTCTGCGGAGCACACGTCAATGACCTGCGCCTTGTCCTTGTTGATCATCTGCACCGCCAGGGCAGGGCTGAGGCCGCTGGCCCCCGCACCTTCCTTGAGCTGCAGCCACAGCAGGCCACCGCCAGAGGCGATGGCGGCCACGGCCCAGTACCAGTTGTCGACCAGGAAGTTCAGGGGGGTGCTCATGCGAGGGGGTTCTTTCTTGGGGGTGGGCGCACCTTCAATGCGTGGGCGCCGGGGCGAGATTATAAAATCGCGGGCTTTACCGGGGCGGGATCACTTTTGTGGCATCCGCGCCCGTCAACCCATCTTGAGGCTGCTGCCATGTACAAGCTCGTGCTGATTCGCCACGGTGAATCGACCTGGAACCTGGAAAACCGCTTTACCGGCTGGGTCGACGTAGACCTGACGCCCACTGGCGTGTCGCAGGCCATGTCGGCTGGCCAGCTGCTCAAGGCCGAAGGCTACGAGTTCGACGTGGCCTACACCTCGGTGCTCAAGCGCGCCATCCACACGCTGAACTACTGCCTGGACGCGATGGACCGCATCTGGTTGCCCGTGGTCAAGAGCTGGCGCCTCAACGAGCGGCACTACGGTGGCCTGCAAGGCCTGAACAAGGCCGAGACGGC
>CANBQJ010000146.1 GCA_947371645.1 Burkholderiales bacterium
GGGCCTTGATGTGCAAAGAAAAGTGGGTGCCTTCGACCGCACCATCGCTGCCCGCGTGACCGGCGTGAGAGGCGCTGTCATCAGTCACCACGAGCGCTTCGGGGCTCAAGGCCGCTTTCAACGCAGCTTCGATGTCGGCGGCGTGAACGGTGTCGTTGGACATGTCTGTGACCTCTTCATGAAACGGGGCTTGGTGTAAGCCCCAAGCCACTCACGTGGCGGGTTTGATGTGCTTGCCAAGGTACAAACCCTGAGCAAGCGTGAACGCCAGCGTCAGCCCCAGGCTGCCCCACATCTTGAAGCTCACCCAGGTGTCCGTGCTGAAGTGGTAGGCCACCCAGAGGTTGAGCACGCCCATGCCGACGAAAAACAGCACCCAGGCCCAACCCAGCTGGCGCCAGATGGCGTCGGGCGCTTCGACCTCGCCGCCCATCATCTGCGCCAGCATCTTCTTGCCCAGGATGACCTCGGTGACCAGGAAGCCACCCGCCATCAGCCAGTAGATGACGGAGGGCTTCCACTTGATGAAGGTCTCATCGTGGAACCACAAGGTGAGCCCCCCGAGGAAGACCACGATGAACAGGCCGGCCCACAGCATCTTGTCGATGGTCTTGCCCATGCCCTTGAGGATGACGATCTGCAGCAGCGTGCCGAAGATCACCACCACCGTGGCCAGCAGCACCGCCGCCTCGGTCACCCCCACCACACCGCCAGACACCAGGAAGCCCAGGTGCTGCGTCATCCACTGCGCCACTTCGGCCTTGTGCCCATCGCCCCACTTGTAGCTGGCGAAGAACAGGAATATGGGCAGGAGGTCGAGGAGGATCTTCATGGCTGGGGCACTTGGGGGCACCGCCGCCCCCTGCTGCGCTCACGTTGAACGCGGCGTGAAGTCTAGCGCGGCCGAATTGATGCAGAAGCGCTCACCCGTGGGCGCCGGGCCGTCGTCGAACACATGCCCCAGGTGGGCGCCGCAGTTCTGGCAGCGCACCTCCACACGCACCATGCCGTGGCTGGCGTCGGTGACGCGCTCCACCAGGGCCTGCTCGGTGGGCGCCCAGTAGCTGGGCCAGCCGCAGCCGGCGTCGAACTTGGTCTGCGCGTCAAACAACGTCACCCCGCAGCAGATGCAGCGGTACTGCCCGTCCTGGAAGTGGTCCCAGAAGCGGCCGGTGAAGGCCTGTTCGGTGGCCGCCTTGCGCGTGACCTGGTAGTCCATTGGGTCGAGTTGCGTGCGCCATTCGGCGTCGGTCTTCTTGACTTTGTAATCGCTCATGATGAACAGGAGACCTCGATGGATGTGGCCCAGGCGGGCGGGAAGTCGGCGTCGGCTTCGCAGCCGGCTTGCTCGTCAAAAGGCCGTTGCAGCAAGCGGTGAAGGCGCTGCACCTCGCTGTAGTCGCCCTTGCGGGCCAGCTGGATGGCGGCCTCGGCCATGTGGTTGCGCAACACGTAGATGGGGTTGGCGCGGCGCATGCGCTGGGCGCGCTCGGCGTCCACGCTGCCTTCGGCCAGCAGCCGTTCACTGTAGCGCCGGGCCCAGGCGTCGAAGGCTTCGCGGTCGATGAACATGTCGCGCACCGGTGCGTTGGCGGGTGCATCGGGCGGCAGGTCGCTGCGGTAGTCACACAGGCGGCGGAAGGTGATGGTGAAGTCGGCTGCACCTTTGGCCATGGCCTGCAGCAGCGCCACAGCCAGCTCACCATCGTCGTCGCGCTGGGTGGCCAGGCCCAGCTTGTCGCGCCAGCGCTGGCGCATGGCTTGGGGGAAGCGCTGCTCGTAGGTCTGCAGGACGTCGATGACGGGTTGCGGGTCGCCCTTGGCACCGTCTACCAGGGGCAGCAGCGCCTGGGCCAGGGCGCGGAGGTTCCAGAAACCGATCTGAGGCTGGTTGTTCCAGCTGTAGCGACCCCGGTCGTCGGAGTGGTTGCAGATGTGGTCGGGGTTGAAGCCATCCAGGAAGCCAAAAGGGCCGTAGTCGATGGTCAGGCCCAGGATGGACATGTTGTCGGTGTTCATCACGCCGTGGCAAAAGCCCACGGCCTGCCAGGCGGCCATGAGCTCGGCGGTGCGTTGCACGGCATCGTCCAGCAGGGCCAGTGCGCGGTCGGGTGCGTCCAGCAGCTCGGGCCTGTGGTGGGCAATGACGTGGTCAACCAGGGCTTGCAGCACGGCCTTGGCGCCTGGCTCGTCGCTGTGCGCGAAATGTTCGAAATGCCCGAAACGCATGAAGCTGGGCGCCACCCGGCACACCACGGCAGCGGTCTCGATGCCTTCGCGGCGCACCGGCAGTGGTGAGGCCACCAGGGTCAGCGCCCGGGTCGTGGGGATGCCCAGGCCGTGCATGGCTTCGCTGCAAAGGTACTCGCGGATGGAGGACCGCAGCACCGCACGGCCATCGGCCCGACGTGAATAGGGCGTGGCGCCTGCGCCTTTGAGTTGGAGTTCCTGCACCCCACAGGCCGTTTGCAACTCGCCCAGGCTCAAGGCGCGGCCGTCGCCCAGCTGGCCGGCCCACACGCCGAACTGGTGGCCGCTGTAGACCGTGGCCATGGCCTGCATGCCGGGCCACAAGGCGTTGCCCGCCATGACCTGGAGGGCATTGGGCACGCCTGGGGCACTGCCGTCCGGCTGGGCCCAGTGCACGGGCCAGCCCAGTTCGGCCGCCAGCGCATCGTTGACAGCGGCCCAGCGCGGCGCCGGCACCGGATCGCCCTGCCAGGGCGTACCCAGCCCCAGGCCATGTTCGGCCTGCAAAGCCTCATGCAAGCCATGCCCTCGGTTCACCCAGAGGCTGGGCAGCCAAGGTGCCAGGGCGGCCAGGGATGCGGCGGAGTGATCGGCCGTGCGAGCGGTTTCGGAAACTTCAGACATGTGGCGAAGTGTAGACATGACCCCCTGTCCCTGGGGACAGGTCGGGCAATCGCGTCATGGGACTGACCTAAGATCCGCACCTTGTGCATTTTGGTGGGTGGTCGGAACATGGAACTGGTGCTGTTCATCAAGTCGGCGCTCATGGGCGTCGTCGAGGGCTTGACCGAGTTCCTGCCCATCTCCAGCACAGGACACCTGATCCTGGCCGACGCCTTGCTGGACTTCGCACGCACGACAGGTGCCGACAAGGCCAAGGTCTTCGAGATCGCCATCCAGACGGGCGCCATCTTCGCCGTCATGCTGGTCTACGCGCAGCGCATCCGGGAGACGGTCAGCGGCCTGGCCTCAGACCCCAAGGCACAGCGATTCGCCATCAACGTGATGGCCGGCTTCCTGCCCGCCGTGGTCATGGGCCTGGCCGTGGGCAAGGCCATCAAGGCGCACCTGTTCACCCCCACTGTGGTGGCCACCACCTTCATCGCTGGCGGCTTCATCATCCTGCTGGCCGAGAACCTGGCCAAACGCAAACCCACGCCCCGCGTTGCCACGGTCGACGACATGAGCCTGGCCGACGCCATCAAGGTGGGCTTCATCCAGTGCCTGGCCCTGGTGCCGGGCACCAGCCGATCGGGCTCGACCATCATCGGCGGCATGCTGCTGGGCATCTCGCGCAAGGCCGCCACCGATTTCAGCTTCTTCCTGGGCATCCCCACCCTGATTGGCGCCGGCGTCTACAGCCTCTACAAAGAGCGTGCCCTGCTGTCGGTGCAAGACATCCCGCTGTTCAGCGTCGGCCTGGTTTTCGCGTTCATCTCGGCCTGGGCCTGCGTGCGCTGGCTGATCCGCTATGTCTCCAGCCATGACTTCAAGCCCTTCGCCTGGTACCGCATCGCCTTCGGGGTCCTGATCCTGGTGTCGGCGCATTTTGGCTGGGTGACCTGGGCCGACTGAAGCCTCTGGCCGACGCCAGTGCCATGCGGGGCACAATCCCGGCATGCAAGCGAGTGACTCCCCCCGACTGGCCGCGCTGGCGGTGCTCCGCGAAAGCGACCCCGCACGCAAGGTCTTGGCCGCCCTGAGCCTGTGGTCGGCATGCGCCTCTTTGGCGTCCACCCAGGCCGTCGAGCCCCCAGCCTGGGCACGCGATGACCTGAGCGAGGCTGTGGCTTCAGGCGCCGCGCTGCCAGGCCGGCCCGAGCGCCCTGCCCTGGTCTCGGCCACCGCCGTGCCCTCTCGCTCACCGTTCACCACCGACGGTCGCGCGGCCTTGCTGCACGCCATCTGCCACATCGAGTTCAACGCCATCAACCTGGCTTGCGACGCCGTGTGGCGCTTTGCCGGCATGCCGCTGGCGTACTACACCGACTGGCTGCGGGTGGCCGCTGAGGAAGCCAGCCACTTCAAGTTGCTGCGTGAGCACCTGCAGGGCATGGGCCTCGACTATGGTGACTTCCCGGCCCACGACGGCCTGTGGAACATGTGTGCCAAGACGGCGCACGACATCGTGGCCCGCATGGCCCTGGTGCCCCGCACGCTGGAAGCACGCGGCCTGGACGCCACGCCGCTGATTCAGGACAAGCTGCGCCGCGCGGGCGACCTCCGCGCCGTCGAGATCCTCGACACCATCCTGCACGATGAGGTGGGCCACGTGGCCATCGGCAACCGCTGGTATCACCACCTCTGTCGGCAGCAAGGCCTGGACGCGGTGGCGCTGTACCCGGAACTGGTGAAACGCTTTGAGGCACCCCGCATGCGCCCGCCCTTCAACGAGGCGGCACGGCGAGCTGCCGGCTTCACCGACGAAGAGATGGCCTACCTCGCCGGCGAGGGCTGAACCCGCAACACCGAGCGCTTCAAGCCCGCGGGTGATGCGCCCGGTGCAACTGGTTGAGCCGCTCCCGAGCCACATGCGTGTAGATCTGGGTGGTGGAAATGTCGCTGTGGCCCAGCAGCATCTGCACCACACGCAGGTCTGCACCATGGTTGAGCAGGTGCGTGGCGAAGGCATGCCGCAAGGTGTGCGGCGACAGGTTCTGGGTGATGCCGGACTGGATGGCGTAGCGCTTGATCAGCTTCCAGAACATCTGCCGGCTCATCTGGTGGCCCAGGCGGGTCACGAACAGGTCTTCACTGGTCTTGTCGCCCAGGATGTCCTGACGGGCATGCTGAAGGTAACGCGCCAGCCACCGGCCCGCCTCCTCGCCAAAAGGCACGAGGCGCTCCTTGCTGCCTTTGCCCCAGACGTGAACCACCCCGTCGGTCATCGCCACCTGCACGCTGCGCAGCGACACCAGCTCGCTCACGCGCAGGCCGCTGGCGTAGAGCAACTCCAGCATGGCGCGGTCACGCAGGCCCTGGGCCTCGTCCACAACCGGCGCCCCCAACAGCGCCTCCACCTGCCGCTCGGTGACCGTGCCCGGCACCCGGGCCGGCCGCTTGGGCGGCATCAAGGTCAAGGTGGGGTCGAGGGTGCACAGGTTTTCGCGGATCGCCCAACGGAAATAGCGACGCCACACGCTGAGGCGGCGGCTGGCCGTGGACGGCCGGGTCTGTGCGTGCAGGGCACTCACGTAGGCCAGCAGGTTCACTTCACCTGCCTGCAACAAGGTGTCCAGCGACTCGTGCGCTCGCAGCCAGTTCAGGAGGCCATGGAGGTCTCGCCGGTAAGCCGACAGGGTGTGCTTGCTCAGGCCGTCTTCCAGCCACAGTGCGTCGATGAACCGATCGATGCTGGGGTCCATGCCGGCCTCGATGCCGATGGCTGAGCCCATGCTCAGGCACCGCTTCCCAGCAGGCCAGCCTTCAGGCGGCGGTCTACAGGGTGGTCACCCACAAAGATGCGCAACACGGCGCCGTAGAGGTCTTCGCCGGCCACAGCCGGGCCCACCGCCTTGCCGTTGCGGCTCAGCTGGGTGCCGCGCCCTGGCAACCAGTCCAGGTCCACGGCATCGCCTTCCTTGAGCTTGCCCAGGCTGTCGATCTGAGCCCCCAGGGTCTGCATGCGCGGCGCAATTTGTTGCTGCAGGGCGGGCGGTTCGTGGTCTGCGATGCGCCCCACCAGTGACTTGGTCAACTCGTGCGCCGATGCACCCACCATGATGCGCAGGCGCAAACGCTTGGGGCCAGCCTGGGCGACCAGTTGCGCCCCATCCTTGCTGGGCACGCCGACGTACAGCCCGGCCACAAAGGCCTTGAGCCAGGCCACGCCCCGCAGGCCCAGGCCATTGAGCACCAAGGGCTTGCCCTCCAGCGTGGCGCGGTCGTCAAAGGTCTGGCCCTCCAGCGTGGCCGCCTGCGCGGCCCCGGCCATCAAGGCAAGACTCAAGCCCGCGGCCATCCACCGAGACCCTGATCGCGAAAACAATTTCTGGCGCATGACACCTTCCGTTGACGAGTGCCTCTCTTCAACGTGGCAGGTGCCGGCGCGGATGACCCGACGGCACCTGCGCACGGCCAGCACTCACAGCTCGCCGGAGTTCGCCTGGCGACGGATGTCGGCGACGGCCTGCTCCAGCTTCGCCGGGGTGCGGTTGGTGTCACCCTGCGCGGTTTTTTGCCAGTCGTCGTAGGCCGAAGCCAGCCGGCGGCTGAATTCTGTCTTCTTGGTGAGCGCGGTGAAGGCCTTTTCATCCTCGGGCATCGGGCTGATCTGGTTGAGCTGCGCCTGCCAGTCTTCCAGCTTCTTGGCCCGGACCTCGTCGTTGCCCGCCAGACCTGCGATCAGCACCGCCCCCATGAGGTTGGCCTCGATCGGGGTGAAGTCGCCCGATTTCAGGCGGTCGGGGACTTCGGCCAGCAGCGCTTCGGCGATGCGGCGCCGACGGTCGGCATCGCGCGTTTCGTCCATGTTCTGCCAGGACTCGAACGAATGCTGAAAGCGCAGGAAACTGACGATGCGGCCAGCCTCTTTGGCATCGACACCTGCCTTGGACAGGGCCCCGTTCAAGGAAACCCAGTCACCTTGATCGACATCGCTGGGGCGGCCATCCGAAGCGACGTCGGGGTTCAAAACATGGTGCACGTCGTCCGAAGAGTCGGCGCGGAACCAGTTGCCGGGCGCCTTGGATGTCGCGTCGGACGCTGCAGCAGGAGCCTCCACCGACTGTTCCGCCCGCCAGAACCAGGCACCCGCCGCCAGCCCCACCACCAACACCAGCGCACCGGCCACGACCGGTGTCTTGCCAGATTTGTCGTATGTGATCATTTGTCGTTATCCGTCAGCCGTTTTAAACAGCTCTTGTCCAATTGACAGCACCAAAAAAACAAACCCCGCCGGGCCTGGGCCTTGCGGGGTTCTGGGCCGCCGGGCACCCATGTGCCCGAGACAGCAATTTATCAGTTGGCAGCAGGCTGCGCCACGGTGTAGGGCTTGTTCGACACAGCCTTGGCACGCAGCTTGACCTGAATGTCTTGCGTCAGGGTGCCGAAGTCGGTCACGTCCAGCACGCCAGCGCGGATGAAGTCATCCAGTTCGAGGCCGGCCATGAACGCATCCTTGGCGGGTTCGGTCAGGAACAGCGTGTCGAGCACTTCGTGACCGGTGATGGCCAGCGGGAACTTGTACTTGATGCTCAAGGGGGTGTTGACGTTGAAGGTGTAAGTGGCCTGTTGCTTGATCGTGGCCTGACCCAGGATGGTGGTGTCAGCCAGCACCTTCTTGTTGACGTAGTCCAGGGTGAAGTTGGCCAGGATCACGCCCACCTTCACGCCGTCGGCGTTGGTGCGCGAGATTTCCAGGGCAGAACCCTTGGCGTCACCACTGACGATGTTGAGCTTGGCGTCAACCGTGATCGTGGTGATGGGGAAGCTGAAAGCAGGGTAGGTGCTGCCGGCGACAGCGGTGGCGTTGCCCAGGGGCAGCACGGTGGTGTTCACCAGCTTGAAGCCATTGGCCGCGTTCTTGGAGAAGGCCTGAACCGAGTCGGCGATCAGGCCGTTGGCGGCAATGCTGGTGTTGCCGGCGTGGGCGGCAAGGGCCACGAAGGCCAGGCCAGCAGCAGCAACGGTGGAACGCAGGGTCGTCGAAAATTGCATGGGAAGGCTCCTGAAAAAGCTAAGTGACCAACTGGAAAACTTGATGACCAGATCATGCCGAGGTCGTCGCAACTTAACCCCCCTCACTTGCGGGGGATGCGCAACACGATCTGTCCCACCTGGTCAAAAACCAGGGTTTCCCTCATCGGTAATATTGCCGCCCCCATTGGCGTTATCCCTGATCGGGCTATATGGCGAAAAAAAGCCACCGGGGTGAGCCGGTGGCTTTTGCTGACGCGTTTCAAACAGCCGAGGCTGCCTGGCACCATCAGTTCTTCGACTGGTCCACCAGCTTGTTCTTGGCGATCCAGGGCATCATGCCGCGCAACTCAGCCCCGACGGTTTCGATCGGGTGCACAGCGTTCAGGCGACGGCGAGCGGTCATGCTCGGGTAGTTCGTCTTGCCTTCCTGGATGAACATCTTGGCGTATTCGCCAGTCTGGATGCGCTTCAGGGCGTTGCGCATGGCTTCACGCGACTTCTCGTTGATCACTTCCGTACCCGTCACGTACTCGCCGTATTCGGCGTTGTTCGAGATCGAGTAGTTCATGTTGGCGATGCCGCCTTCGTACATGAGGTCAACGATCAGCTTGAGTTCGTGCAGGCATTCGAAGTAGGCCATCTCAGGCGCGTAACCGGCTTCGGTCAGCGTCTCGAAGCCCATCTTCACCAGTTCGACCGCACCGCCGCACAGCACGGCTTGTTCGCCGAACAGGTCGGTTTCGGTTTCTTCACGGAAGTTGGTCTCGATCACGCCACCCTTGGTGCCACCGTTGGCTGCCGCGTAAGACAGCGCGATGTCCTTGGCCTTGCCGGACTTGTCCTGGTAGATCGCGATCAGGGAAGGCACGCCGCCGCCCTTGAGGTACTCGGAGCGCACGGTGTGGCCAGGGCCCTTGGGGGCGACCATGATCACGTCCAGGTCGGCGCGGGGGATGACCTGGTTGTAGTGCACGTTGAAGCCGTGGGCGAAGGCCAGCACGGCGCCTTGCTTGATGTTGGGCGCGACGTTGTTGTTGTACACCTCGGGGATGTTCTCGTCGGGCAGCAGGATCATGACGACGTCAGCGGCCTTCACGGCGTCGTTGACTTCGGCCACCTTGATGCCGGCGGCTTCGACCTTGCTCCAGGACGCACCGCCCTTGCGCAGGCCGACCGTCACGTTGACGCCCGAATCACGCAGGTTCTGTGCGTGGGCATGGCCTTGCGAGCCGTAGCCGATGATGGCGACGTTCTTGCCCTTGATCAGGCTCAGGTCGGCGTCCTTGTCGTAATAAACCTTCATGTTCGTATCTCCGAG
>CANBQJ010000147.1 GCA_947371645.1 Burkholderiales bacterium
TGCCGCGTGCTGGTCACGCTGCTGCACGAGATGCAAAAACGCGAGGCCCGCAAGGGCATCGCTTCCCTGTGCATCGGTGGGGGCATGGGCGTGGCCCTGACCATCGAGCGCTGATCTGTTTTACCCCTGACTCAACACGAGGAGCACAACATGACACAAAAAGTAGCGTACGTGACCGGCGGCATGGGCGGCATCGGTACCTCGATCTGCCAGCGTCTGCACAAAGATGGTTACAAGGTGATCGCAGGTTGCGGCCCCAGCCGTGACCACGTCAAGTGGTTGGATGAGCAAAAGGCGCTGGGCTACAACTTCTACGCTTCGGTGGGCAATGTGGCCGACTGGGAGTCGACCGTGGAAGCGTTTCGCCGCACCAAGGGTGAACATGGCCCCATTGATGTGCTTGTGAACAACGCCGGCATCACGCGTGATGGCATGTTCCGCAAGATGACCAAGGCGGATTGGGACGCGGTGATGGACACCAACCTCAACAGCTTGTTCAACGTCACCAAGCAGGTGATCGACGACATGGTGGACCGTGGTTGGGGCCGCATCGTCAACATCAGTTCGGTGAATGGCGAAAAGGGCCAGTTTGGCCAGACCAACTACTCGGCCGCCAAGGCTGGCATGCACGGCTTCACCATGGCCCTGGCTCAAGAAGTGGCCAACAAGGGAGTGACCGTGAACACCGTGTCGCCCGGCTACATCGGCACCGACATGGTGCGTTCGATCCGCCAGGACGTGCTGGACAAGATCGTGGCCACCATCCCTGTCAAGCGCCTGGGCACGCCTGACGAGATTGCCGCGATGGTGTCATGGGTGGCGGGCGAAGACGCCGGCTTCGCCACGGGCGCCGATTTCTCGGTCAACGGTGGCCTGCACATGGGCTGACCAGCCCTGACCCGCAGCAGCTCATGCTGTCTGATGACAAAGGCCCTTCGGGGCCTTTGTGCTTGGTCGCACAGCTTGGTGCGTGCTCCTTCAGGCGGCTGCTTCTTGCTCCCTCACCAGGCGGTCAAGGGCAGCGCAGACCTCGGCAAAGCGGCCGGTGATCACGGTGCGGCGGGCATCTGCCGGGTCGCTGCTGATGCGCAAGCGGGGCACCGCCGCCTGCAGCGCTCTGGGCGCAGACCAAGGGGTGATGGGGCGTGGCCGCACGGGGGCAGGGCGGCTGGGGACGGGGCCATTGGGGTTGCGATCCTGGGCCATCAGCGCTGCGCGCTCACGGACATGGAAAGCCAGTGCGAGGTGGTGAATCATGGTGAACCTCCGGAGAACGGCAAGAGAAGCTCGGCAGGATTCAAGGGACGGTGACCCTGCGGGATTGCCGGACCGTGAAGCCCGACCCATGCCCGCCACCCGCAGGGTCACCGGTTGCAGCACATGCTGCGTGGTCAGTTCAGGAACTGCTTGCGGATCAGGCCCACGGCCAGACCTTCGATGGCGAAGTCGGGCGTGTCCGGCCCGACCACAATCGGTTGGAAGTCGGTGTTTTCAGGCAAGAGCTCAATGCCTTGCCTGGTGCGCTGAAACCGTTTGACGGTGACCTCATCACCCAGTCGGGCCACCACGATCTGGCCATTGCGGGCTTCACGGGCCTGGGCCACGGCCAGCAGGTCGCCATCCATGATGCCGACGTCTTTCATGCTCATGCCCTTGACCCGCAGCAGGTAGTCCGGGCGCTTGGCGAAGAGGCCGGGTTCGACGGTGTAGCTTTGCTCGACGTGCTCCTGAGCCAGGATGGGTTGGCCAGCAGCCACACGGCCCACCAGGGGCAGCACCAGTTGCTCCAGACCCGGCAGTGCCAGGCTCATGCCTTTTTGACCCAGTTGGCTCAACTGGCTGAGGACGCCGTTTTCTGCTGCGCGTGCAGCCCGGCCTTCATGGACCGAGGCCAGGGTGCCGGCCCGCAGGCGGATGCCGCGCGAGGTGCCCCCCACGAGTTCGATCACACCTTTGCGCGCCAGGGCCTGCAGGTGCTCTTCTGCGGCATTGGCAGACTTGAAGCCCAGCTCTGCTGCGATTTCTGCCCGCGTGGGCGGGGCACCGGTGCTGGCGATCGCGCGCTGGATCAGCTCGAAGATCTCTTGCTGGCGAGGCGTCAGTTTGGGGCTATCGTTGCTCATGTGGGTTGGGGCGCTGGGCTCAGTGGTGCTTCATGGTGTGCTGTTATTTTATACAGGGCTGTTTCTTTGTCCAGTATTTTTTCTGCCACGCTGCCTCGGGCAGCCAAGGTCGTCGTGCTGGGCACGGGCGGCACCATTGCCGGCACAGGCCAGGACGCCGCACGTCCCTGGCAGTACCAGGCGGCACAGTTGGGCGTGGCCAGCCTCGTGGCCGGGGTGCCCGAGCTGGCCCCCCTGGCGGCGAACCTGCTGTGCGAGCAGGTGGCCCAGGTCGACAGCAAAGACATGGGCTGGCTGGTCTGGCGAGCCCTGGCCGCCGCCTTGAAGGGTCACCTGGCTGATCCGGACGTGCTGGGCGTGGTGATCACCCATGGCACGGACACGCTGGAAGAATCGGCGGCGCTGCTGCACTGGCTGGCACCCCGTGGCAAGCCCATCGTGCTGACTGCGGCCATGCGCCCGGCCACCGCGCCAGATGCCGATGGCCCTGCCAACCTGGCAGACGCCGTCGCCACGGTGTTGCATGCACACCAGCGTGGGCAGTCAGGCGTGGTGGCGGTGCTGCATGGCCGGGTGTGGGCGGGCAGCCATGTTCGCAAGGTGCACAGCCATGCGATCGACGCTTTTGACGGCGGGGGTGAACTGCCTTTGCTGGCCTCAACGGTGGGTCTGGGCCATGCGCACGGGGCCGACGACATGGCGGCCTGGTTGCCCCCTTTGTCCTTGGGTTGGGGTGTCCTGGACGCAGCCCCTGCGCACGTGCCGCTGATCACCAGCCATGCGGGTGCAGATGGCCTGCTGGTGCGTGCGTTGATGGCGCAGGCAGAGACCCGTCCGCGAGGCATCTTGCTGGCGTGTACCGGGCACGGCACGGTGCACGAAGACCTGGTGGATGCCTTGAAGGCCGCTGGGCAGATGGGGGTGGTGGTGTGGCGCAGCAGCCGGGTGGCGCGGGGTGGCGTGTCGCCCAGGCCCGACGACACCTGGCCGGCAACGGGGCCTTGGACAGCGGCTCAGGCGCGTCTGGGGCTGCAGTTGCACCTCATGGGTGCAACGCTGGACCTGTCGGCCTTCTGAGGCCGGGGGCGCCGGCACTCAGGGCCGTTGCGCCGTCAGGGTCACCGGGCCTTTGCCCGCCGTCAAGGTTTGGTCCACGCCGGCAAATGACTCGCTCATGACCTGGGTCCACACCCGCGCCCGGTGTTCGCCGGCCGGCAAGTCCAGGGTGAGCTGTCCACGCTCGTTGGTGACGCCAAAGTAGGGCGTGTCCACCACATGGATGAAGCCCAGCATCCGGTCATGGATGTTGCACCCCAGCGTGGCGATGCCGGCCTTGTCAAACAGCACGGGTGCTGCGGGGGTGCCGGCGTAGAGCTTGATCTCGAAAGGGTGCACAGGCGAAAACGAATACACGTGGTGACGCACCGTGTCGAAATTGGGGAAGCTGACCGATGTGCCCGTCTGGACAACCAGCACCTGGGGCTCGAATGCCTTGTTGCGCTGTCCCATGTTGGCCACGGTGTCGGGCGCGGCCTGGGCCTTGGCCCCTTTCACGATCACGGACACCACCGCGCCAGACACCGCCTGGCCGTTGAGCGTCACGGTCAGGGTCTGCGGTGCAGCAAGGGCCAGCGCTGGCAGGAGCGCCAGTGGCCAGGCAAGCAGGCGTGGTGTGAGCACGGACGCCTTGGACATCCCGGACGGCCCGTGGGGGCTTGGGCGGGTGGGCATGTGGTTCATGGCTGAACGATCTCGCGTTTGGTTGGCGCCAGGCGGCGCAGCAACTCGTTCTTGGCGTCGTCACGCACATTGGCGCGGTCCAGTTCCTCGCGCAGCACGGTCACCATGAGGTCGAACTCGTTGGCGCCGATGTGGGATTGGGCGTGGGCGTGGGCCATGGTCTCGCCCTCGTAGACGCACGGGCCGTCGGCCACCTTGCACAGGTAGGCGCTGACGTTGCGCTTGAGGAAACTCATGCGGATGCCGTCAAACGAATGGCTGCTGCGTGGGTCGCTGGCCACGCGGTCCAGAACCCGCGAGGTGATGGCGTCGATGCCTTGCGGACCCCCCAGTCGCTTGTACAGCGGCACCGCGACAGGGGCCGAGGTGCAGGCCATCAGCAGGGCCAGCAACCAGCTGAGCAAGGTGCCGCCCAACGCCAGCATCAGGTGGCGCCGTTGCAGGCGCGGCAGGCGGCGCCAATGTGTGATCAAGGCAGGTGCATGCATGGGAGCGGCTGGACAAGCATGGAATCGGCCTTCATCTTGCCGCTTCCGCCCCTGGCAACAAGGGCTCAAATGAACGTGTTTTCAACACCAGCCAGCAGCTTCATCCCCACCATGCCGTCACGCCACATGCAGATGTCTAGCTTTTTGGGTCTGGTCGCACTCATGGCCTGGGCGCCGTGTGCCTGGGCGGGCGATCGCCTGCTGGGCACCTGGGGTGTGTCCAGCGTGGACGGCCCTGGTGGCGGTGGGCTGGTGCCGTGGGCCACGATCACCGGCACGGGCAGCGACAACCAGGTCGGGGCCGCTGCGTATGCCACCCGCCTGGTGACCCAGGGTGGATACGACCTGCGCGTGGTGGGCGCGGCCGTGGGCATCCGCGACCGGTTGGAGCTCAACATGGCGAGGTGGTCTTTCAAGCTGGGCGACGTGATCCCGGGCAAGTCCATCGAGATGAGCAGCGTGGGCGCCAAGCTGCGCCTGGTGGGCGATGCCGTCTACGACCAGGACCGCAAGCTGCCGCAGATCAGTGTGGGCCTGCAGCGCAAATCGGTGGACGACGCCGACGTGGCTCGACTGCTGGGCGCGCAGCACGACCATGATGTCGAGCTCTACGTCACCGCCACCAAGGTGTGGCTGGGTGCCTTGTGGGGGCGCAACGTCATCGGGACGGTGGCCTTGCGCGACACCCGTGCCAACCAGTTTGGCCTGCTGGGTTTTGGCGGGCCAACTGACGACAACCGCCACTGGCGGGCCGAAGGCAGCCTCGGGCTGATGGTCAACGATGGGTTGGTGATCGGCTCGGAGTACCGCCAGAAGCCCAACCTGCTGGCCACCTCGGCGGCCACGCAGGCGCTCAGGGAAGATGCTGCCTGGGACGTGTTCGTGGCCTGGTTCCCGTCACGGTTGTTCAACGTCACGGCGGCCTGGGTGGACCTGGGTAACATCGTGGGCAAGGACAAACAGGCGGGCTGGTACCTCTCGGGACAGCTCAGTTTCTGATGTGCCTGGGCCTGCGGATGCGCCTGGACGCGCCGGCAGAGGTTCCGGCGTTTCACCGCCCACCCGTCACGTCCAGGATGGCGCCAGCGGTGTAGCTGGCTTGCTCGCCCAACAGCCACGCGATGGCATCGGCCACTTCTTGTGGGCGCGCCGCACGGCCCATGGGCAGGGTGGGCCCCAGGCGGGCCACGCGGTCGGGCTCGCCGCCCGAGGCGTGGATGCCGGTGTCGGTGATGCCCGGGCGCACGGCGACCACGCGCACGCCTTCTGCGGCCACCTCTTTGGCCAGCCCCTGCGTGAAGACGTCCACCGCGCCCTTGCTGGCGGCGTAGTCCACGTACAAGCCGGGCGAGCCCGTGCGCACCGCGCTGCTGGACACGTTGACGATCACACCGCCCGCGCCACCGTGCAGGGTCGACATGCGGCGCACGGCTTCGCGGGCGCACAGCAAGGTGCCCAGCACGTTGACGGCCAGCATGCGCTGCAGGCGCTCACCGCTCATGTCAGCCAGTTTGGCGCTGCGGTCCACGATGCCGGCGTTGTTGACCAAACCGGTCAACGGGGGCAGTTGCGCATCCGCTGCAGCGAACAATGCCCGCACTTCGTCTTCATGGGCGATGTCGGCTTGAGCGATGATCGCTTGCTGTGCGCCTGCCTGCAGGCAGGCCTGGGCCACGGCCTGGGCCGCATCCCGCTGGTGGGCGTAGTGAATGAGCAAGGCGTGGCCACGGCGCGCGAGGGTCAAGGCGGTGGCGGCGCCGATGCCCTGGCTGGCGCCCGTGATGAGGGTGGAGGCTTGCATGTGTCAAATTTACATGAGCTTCACACGGCGCTTGCCGGCGCGACACAGAGCTTTGAGACACTGACAGGATGAATTGGATGACATTCAAATGGTTCAAGGGATGGCGTTTGGGCCTGGTCCTTTTGGTGCTGGCCGCAGCGGCTTACGGTGTCAAACGGGCGTTCTTCACGCCACCTGCAGCGCCCCAGGTGATCACCGCCAAGGTGGTGGCTGACGAACTGGAGGACACCGTGCTGGCCAGCGGCACGATGCTGGCGGCACGTGAGGTGAACGTGGGTGCGCAGGCCACTGGCCAGATCAAGCGCATTTATGTGGACCTGGGCGACAAGGTCAGGAAGGGGCAGCTGGTCGCCGAAATCGACTCCACGACGCAGACCAACGCCTTGCGCAACGCTCAAGCCCAGATCGCCTTGTTGCAAGCCCAGCGCCGCGCCAAGCAGGCCTTGCTCAAACAGGCACAGCTCAACTTGCAGCGCAAGCAGGCCCTGATTCAGCAGGACGCGGGCTCGCGCGCCGATGTGGACGACGCCGAGGCCTCCGTGGCCACCACGGCCGCCGACCTGGCTGCGCTCGACGCGCAGATCAAGCAGGCCAGCATCTCGCTGGACACCGCCGAGGTCAACCTGGGCTACACGCGCATGACCTCGCCCATCGACGGCACCGTGATCGCCATCGTGCTGGAAGAGGGGCGCACCGTGAACGCCTTGCAGGCGGCGCCCACGGTCATCAAGCTGGCCAAGCTGGACCAGATCCTGGTGCGCGCTCAGATCTCCGAAGCCGATGTGGTGCGGGTCAAGCCTGGCCTGCCCGCCTACTTCACCATCCTCGGTGACCCGAACCACCGGTATGAGACCAGGCTGCGGGGCATCGAGCCGGTGCCTGAAGTCGACCAGACCGACACCAAGGTCACCACGGCAACGGCCACCACCACGGCCATCTACTACAACGGCCTGTTCGACATCCCCAACACCGATGGCCGGCTGCGGCCGCTGATGACCGCACAGGTCAACATCGTGCTCAACAAGGTGGACAAGGCCCTGATCATCCCGGCCAGTGCCTTGGGCAAGCGGGACCGCAAAACCAGGGCTTACACCGTCAGCGTGCTGGAGACACAGGGCGAGCTCAAGAAAGTGGTTCAGCGCCAGGTCAAGATCGGCCTGAACAACCGCGTGCAGGCCCAGGTGCTCGAAGGCCTCAAGGAAGGCGAGGAAGTGGTGGTGGGCGAGGCCAGCGGTGCCTCAGGCGGCGGTGGACGTCGTCCGGGCGGCATGTTCTGATTCAGGCTTGACATGGCTCACCGCGAACTCGCTCCGCCCTACAGCGCGCCCTCCTCGTCATCCGGTGGGGCGCGGGGCAACGCCGTGCCGGCGCCGGTGCTGCTGGAGGTGCAGGACCTCTGGCGCGAGTACCCCAGTGGCGACGGCACCGTGGCCGTGCTGCGGGGCGTGAACCTGCGCATCTTCGAAGGCGAGATGGTGGCCATCATCGGCGCCTCGGGATCGGGCAAGTCGACGCTGATGAACATCCTGGGCTGCCTGGACCGGCCCACGCGTGGCAGCTACAAGGTGGCGGGCCAGGCCACGTCGGCGCTGGAGCCCGATCAGCTGGCCGGTCTGCGCCGCGAACACTTCGGCTTCATCTTTCAGCGCTACCACTTGCTGGGCGACATGAGCGCCGTGGGCAACGCCGAGATCCCGGCCATCTATGCCGGCCTGCAGAAGTCGGCGCGCAGCGCCAAGGCGGCAGCTTTGCTGGGCCGGCTGGGCCTGAGCGAGCGCCTGGCCAACAAGCCGGGGCAGCTCTCTGGCGGTCAGCAGCAGCGCGTGAGCATCGCGCGGGCGCTGATGAATGGCGGCGACGTCATCCTGGCCGACGAGCCCACCGGTGCGCTGGACAGCAGCAGTGGCGAAGAGGTGATGCGCATCCTCAAGGAGCTGCACGCCGATGGCCACACGGTGATCATCGTCACCCACGACGCCAAGGTTGCGCAGCACGCGCAGCGCGTCATCGAGGTGGCCGACGGCCAGATCGTGCGCGATTCCACTGGCGGTGAAGCCCCTTTGTTGCAACCACGCGCACCTGAGCCGCCACCGGCCAACCTCAAGCCCTGGCGCGCCCAGATCGACCGCTTCACCGAGGCCTTTGCCATGGCAGTGCGGGCCATGGCGGGCCACCGCCTGCGCACCTTGCTGACCATGCTGGGCATCATCATCGGCATCGCGTCGGTGGTGTCCATGGTGGCCCTGGGCGAGGGCTCGCGCCAGCGGGTGCTCAAGGACATCTCGGCGATGGGCACCAACACCATCGACATCTTCCCGGGCAAGAACTTTGGCGACCGCCAGGCCGCGCGCATCCGCACCATGGTGCCGGCCGATGCCACGGCCATCGAGCAACTGAGCTATGTGGACAGCGTGACGCCCACGGTGAGCACCAGCGTGACCCTGCGGCGCGGCAACATGGAAGCGACCGCCAACGTCAACGGCGTGGGCGAGCAGTTCTTCCGCGTCAAGGGCTATACCCTGGCGCAGGGGCAGGCCTTCGACGCCGACAGCGTGCGCCGCCAGACGCAGGAAGCCGTGATCGACCCGGGCACCCAGGCCGCGATGTTCCCCAATGGCGAGAACCCGCTGGGCCAGGTGATTTTCCTGGGGGCGGTGCCCGTGCGCATCATTGGCGTCACGGCGCCCCAGGAGAGCATGTTCTCCATGGGCGACAACCTCAACGTCTGGGTGCCGGTGACCACCGGCATGCGGCGCGTGATCGGCACGCGCTACCTGCGCAGCATCACGGTGCGGGTGAACGAAGACGTGTCGTCCACGGCGGCTGAATCGGGCATCACGAAGTTGCTCACCCAGCGCCACAACACGCAGGACTTCTTCACCCGCAACAGCGACAGCATCCGCCAGACGATCGAGAGCACCACGCAGACCATGACGCTGCTGATTTCGTCGATCGCCGTGATCTCGCTCATCGTGGGCGGCATCGGGGTGATGAACATCATGCTGGTGTCGGTCACCGAGCGCAC
>CANBQJ010000148.1 GCA_947371645.1 Burkholderiales bacterium
CGTTAAATTTGCAGCGGCCATCCTTGCAAGTGCTGTCAGCATTGGCGCTTACGCGGCAGACAAGGCATGTTTGATCGAGGGCGATATCGTCGTCTTCGGAAAGACCACGCCCACCAAGGATTGCCTTGAAAACTCGGGCGTTCCAGATGATCGGTTCAAGTCCGTTTGCCAATCGCTTGCTCAGACATCCGAGAACCTGGCAAAGGCCTTTGGCGGCCCACCACCCAAAACAACTTACCTGCCGTCGTGCCCACCCAAAGCAACAGCTTCATGCTTGGGGTTTTTTGGACAACCCATGACCAGCTATTACTACAAGCGGGACGCCAAAGAACTTGCCGAAACCAAGGAGAGCTGTGAAGCTCAAGGTGGCAAGTGGAAGCAGTGAACGTTGAAGCTTGTTGATGGCCACGCCGTATTGACTTCAAAGCGCCGGCCAAACCTGGGCTTGGGTATCGATATCAGACGGTCCTGCTGAAGGCCTTTGTTGTCTCTCCCATGTCAGCATTGCGTCACATGTTTTCCAGACCCATCAAATTGACGTCAGAAATCAGAAAATGAAGAAAATCTCACTGGGTAAATTGGCGGCGTCAGCGCTGGCTTTGTGCGCCTTTGCAGTGCAAGCACAACCCATCACCTACACGTTCACGGGGGTCATGGATCCTGGTTACGGCTTTGACAACCAAACTGTCGCGGGTTTCCTGACTGTTGATTCCAGTCAATACACCACTGTTGATGGCGATGGCGTGACCTTCGCGCAGGGCTCGACCAACGGCACCGTGCTGGTCGTGCCTCCAACGGGCCAATTGAGCCTTTCGGGCGGGCTGAACATCTCACTGGGCAGCACAAGCAATGCTGCTGCAGAGAGCTATATCTATAAAAATGCGCAAAGCCCAACGAATCAGTTCATCGTCGACGTGACTTCGGTTGCCAACAACGTCATGAGCTTTGTCCAGTTGCGAACCTGGGATGCTGGGGCATCGCCGCTTGCCATCTTTCCTGGCGCGCCCACCGACAACTTCTCCTTCTCGCAGCCGGTGGTCTTCAACACCGCGACTTCATCCAACGTTGGCTATTTCTCTTTGCTCACGCTACAGGGCAACTCCCTCGGCTCAGGCAACTTCACCATCACCAGCGTCACGGTGTCTGGCGCATCCGTGGTGCCCGAGCCCAGCACCAGCGTCTTCATGGTGCTTGGGCTCCTTGCCATCGCGAACCTGCGGCGTGCTCGCCGCGCGAGCAGCCTCCACTGACCGTTGGGCTGTGCTCGATGCCAACGGCCTCATTGCTCAGTCATGGACCATCAACCACCGTCCGGTTGCGCCCTTCGGACTTCGCCCGATAGAGCGCCCGATCGGCGCATTCAATGGCCAGGCTGACGCGCTCATTCGGTTCACACCTCACAAGCCCGGCAGAGAAGGTCACGGCCAGATTGGGCATCCCGCTGGGCCTGGATGCACCGATGGCGGCGTGCATCCGCTCGACGGCCAGGCGGGCCACTTCAAGCTCGGTGTCAGGCAGCATCACCAGGAACTCTTCGCCTCCCCAACGGGCGATCACGTCCGTGTCGCGAAGGCTGGCTTTGGCAGCGCTTGCAAACGCCCTGAGAACGTCGTCACCCGCGCCGTGCCCATGCTCATCGTTGATCTTCTTGAAATGGTCAATGTCAACCATGCACAAGCAAAATGACTTGCCATTGCGCTTCGCCCGTTGGTGTTGAACTGCCAGTTGAGCCAGCATGTCGCGCCGGTTGGGCAGGCCGGTCAGTTCGTCCCGGGTGGCCAGGGCTTCGATGCGAACCAGCGCCTCGGCCAGCGCCTCTTTGCGCTGTCGCAGCCGTGCCCGGAGCTGGGCCAGTTGAGAGGCCAAAATGTAGATGGTCGGGAGGGCAACGACCAGCACGGCCAAATGAATGCCTTGCAGCACCGCCGTACCGGGCTCCGGGTCGTTCAAGCCCACGGCCATCATGGCCATGCCGAAGGTGAGCAAGCCGTACAGGCTGCAACGCCCGATCTTTGCGGGCGTGGTGCTGAACATCCCGAACATCAAGATGATGACCAGCATGACCATGGCGACACCTTCGCCACGTGTGCTGGCCAACCAGTAGCCCATGGCGAGAAAAGAGACCGCCGCCAGGATCTGGTATTCCGTCATCGATGGGTCCGAGAAGCGGCGATTCAGGCCACTGCGCAAGATCACGTAGAACACCCCGATCACCACGGCCGCCAACCAGGTCAGCCACCGCACCACCTGTGGCTCATGGCAAATGCCAAAGTGCAGCCCCAGGTTCAGCACCGTGACGCCCACGGCGCAGTTGAATGCCCCCACGAGGTAGCGCAGCATGAAGTCGCGTTGCCGACGGTCCGCAGAGCGAACCCAGGTGTCGGCAGCAGACAGCCGCAGGCGCCTGGCGTAGCCGCCCGCCCCACTGTGCAACCCGAATGCCCCAAGGGCGGCCAGTGCCAGCAAGGCAAGCGCCAGCGCATGCACGTTGCGGCCCATGTGAGACAGGGTCATCAATGCCAGGCCAAGCATCGCCAAAAGCGCCGAGCCGATCCAAGCAGCGCTTGGCCGCTTGAGGTGGCATGAAGCCAGGATGAGAAATGGCGCCGCCGCCGACAGCACCTCCACCCGGTGCGTGCCACTGGCCAGGGCAAGACAGACCACCGCCGCCAGCGCGATCACGCTCAGCGGCACGTTCATGGCGGGGTCTTGCCGGAGCGTGGGTCGCTTGGCCCCGACCTGCGTCCACAACAGGCCATGAGCCAGCACGAGTGCAGGTGCCGCCCAAGCCACGTACGCGGAAGGCAGCATGCCCAGCGACACGGCGATCATCAGCATGGCGAGGCAAACACCATGTGCCAAGGCAGAACTGATGAGGCGACCCAGCGCCACATGGTGAGCCAGCTTGCCTGACACCTTCAGGGTCAGGGCTGGCGTTGGGCCTTCCTGCGGGCGTACATCCATGTGACGGGGGGCAACGGACACGCTCGTGAAGCCGGATTCAACGGACTGGAGCATGCTTGACTCATCGGGCTGCGATGTCGTCAGTGTCAACTGGCTGACCGATGCAGGATGCAGGGGGTTGCCGCAGCCTTTGAGACATTGTGCCGACGCGCACGCCCTGAATGAGGGGGGCGGCGCGTGGCAACTGGCCTTACTGCACCACCCCCATCACCACCACCGAGCCTGTCAGGTTGCCCTGAAGGGCCAGGTCGCCTACCCGGGTCACCGCGCCCGTGCCAGCGTTGATGCCGTAGGCCGACACGGTGGTGCTGTCGAAGGCATAGACAAACCGCCCGGAGGGGTCGATGACGATCGGGCCTGCCCAGTTGTCGGCTGTGCCGAAGGGCACATCGGCCACCTTGCTCAGCACCCCGGTGGCGCTGATGGTGTAGGTGGACAAGACGTTGTAGTTCAGGTCCGAGCTGTGGACGGCGGCGTACGCGAACTTGCCCGTGGGGTCGATGAGAAAGGGCGCCGCCATCAGGGTGGGCGGGTCGGTGGGGAGGGGCGGCTGCTCATTCGCAGGCGACGGCGGCGTCAGCGACGGATGGGCATCGACCAACTGGCCGGTGCTGGCGTCAATGTTGTAGGCGTAGAACGCGAGTTGGGGTCCATTGGTGACCACCTGGACACGTTGTCCGAACGGGTCCATGGCCAGCGTGGCGTAGCGACCTGTCGACGTGGCCGAGTCATCCAGGGCGGTCAGGCTGCCCGTGTGGGTGTCGATGCGCCAAATGGAGATGAGGTTGGACGATGAACCGCTGGCGTAGATGAACAAGCCAACCGGGTCCATGAGCAGCTGGAGAGGCCAGGACGTGGTCGCGAAGTGTCCAACGCTCGTCAAGGTGCCGTTGCTGGCGTCCATCGCGAAGGCCTGGATCTCGTTGGCGCTGGCGTAATTGGCGTACACAAAGCGGCCTGAAGGGTCCACCACGAGGGAAGTGGGCCCGAGCAGGTCTGGATCGTCCGCGCCTGCTTCGGTCACTTCGCTCAGTGGATGCAGGTCGCCATTGGTGTCGATGCGGTAGACCGAGATGGTGCGGGTGCTTTGGTGGGCGACGTAGGCCCACCGCCCGTAAGGGTCGAGGGCCATGATGCCTGGCTTGGAGCCGCTGGCCATGTCACCCATCGGCGTCAGGCTGCCGTCCGTGGCGTTGATGCTGTAGGCCGTGATCGCGTTGGCGTCCGCATTGGGGGCGTAGATGAACCGGGGCGTTGTGCTCGCGGCGGACAGGCCGCTCACCACGGCGACGGCGCTGGGCTCCATTTGCGCGCGCACCTGGCTCACGGGGGTGAGCAAGCCGGTGCTGGCGTCGATGCGGTAGGCCGAAACCGTCTGGTCGCCGCCATTGGCCACATATGCAAAGTGGCCTGCCTCATCGACCGTCACGGCAACCGGTTGCTTGCCGGAGGCCACATCGCCGATGTTGGTCACCGCGCCGGTTGCCCTGTTCACAGAGAAGGCCGAGACGGTGTTGCTGGACTTGTTGGCCACGTAACCAAACTTGCCTGAAGGCGCGATGGCGATGGCAACGCACTCGTCTCCGGGCACGATGTCGTCGTCACCCACCCTGCTTGGGGCGCCGGTGTGGCCGTCAATGCCGAAGGTGGTGAGGTGGCCGCCATCCGCAAGGGCGTAGACAAATTTGCCACCCGGATCGATCGTGATGGCATCGGGCTCATCCAGGGGGCTGGCGTCGCCGATTTGCTTGAGGGCGCCGGTTTGAGCGTCGATGGCAAAGGCCAGCAGCGTTTGGGCACCGCGTGTGGCCAGGTAGGCAAACTGGCCCGATGGCGCGATGACGAGCGATTGAGGGCCTTCACCCGTGGGCACGTCGTCGCCCCCCTTGCTCAGTGCGCCCGTGGCTGCGTCGATGGCGTAGATGGAAATGGAGCCGCCTCCGCCGCTGTTGGCCACGTAGGCGAAGCGGTGCCGGGCATCGATGGTGATCGTGCTCGGCGTCTGGCCCGTCGGCACGTCATCGCCCACTTTGGTCAGCGCGCCGTTGCTGGCGTTGACCGTGTAGGCCGAAATGCTGTCGCCGTAGTAGTTCGTCACGTAGGCAAACTGGCCCGATGGGTCAACGGTGACGGCGCTGGGCCGGCGCCCGGTGACGGCATAACCATTGGGGCGCCATTGCCCTGTGCTGGCGTCCACCAGGTAGACCGAGACCGTGTCGCTGGTGCTGTTGGCCACATAGGCAAATCGCGGCACCGCGGTGGACACGGGTAAGGGTTCGGGGCTGGTGTCTGCCGCCGTGGGCGTGGTGTTGCCATCGCCGCCGCTGCCACCACCGCCGCCGCCGCAGGCCGTCAGGCCGCCCAGCAGGGTCAAGGCTGCGAGCGTGGCGCCGATTGTTTTCCAAATTGGGTGTGTCATGGGTTCAGCTCTTTTTGCGGGGGATCAGGGCAATGCAGCCAAGCACACCCAGGCCGGAGAAGAGCTGGCTGACTGTTCCGGGTTCGGGCACGGCGGCCACACCGGTGACCCTGAAGGCCGCGTCGTTGCCCGGCGAGGCAAAGAACCGGTTCAAGAGGAACGATGAGGCCAAACTGCCGTTGGCCGCAGCGGGGATGCCGGCGTAGTAGTTGCCACCTGCGTAGCGCGGGCTGGCGTCGCCGCCTGTGTATTCGATGCCGTTGTCGCCCCCGATGTCCCGGGTGCTCACGTCTGCGTAAACAAAGTACTGGGTATGGGCATGCAGGGTGAGCAACGCATCGAAGGTGTAGACGCCCCCTGCTGCGCCGCCGATGCCGAGCAAGCCTGGCGAGTCGGCATTCAATTCGCCGAATTGGCCCAGATACGGCGCATCGAACAGGTACAAGTGGCCGGCTGCAGCGGCCTCGCCCGTGTCACGGCTGTAGAAATTGAAGGTGATGTGGTCCCAGTCGTTGTTCGTTTGCAGGGTGAACGACTGGCCGGGCAACGCCATGTTCAGGTCAACCAGGCCCGTGCTGGGCTGGGTGACTCTGAATTCGGCGATGGTCGTGCTGGCTTGGGCGGTGGCCACCAAGCCACCGGAGGCGGCGGCACAGAGCAAGGCCAGCAGGGCGCCATGGCGATGCCTGCGCCGAGGGTGGGCTGGCGTCGATTGACCAAGGGCGAAGCTGGAAACAGCAGACATGGTGAGGGCCTCCGGACTGGCGTGTTGTGATGGCCGCGATTGTTGGCCGCCGGTCGCACGGGCACAATCGGACCTTGGTCCCGAGACCAGGTCCCGAGACCCCCCCATTCGCTTTGTTTGCCGATGCCCCTTGCCCCGCCAGCCCTTGCCGCAGACGAACGACAGCTCCAAACCCTGGTCACCGAGGACGTGGCCCGGCGCCTGAGGGCCAATGACATCAGCCTGACGCTGAGCAACCTGGCCGCCGTGCTGGTCACCACGGCCACTTTTCACGATGTGGCGCCACGGGCCTGGTTGCTGCTCTGGCTGGGCCTGGAAGCGCTCAGCACCGCCTTTCACCTGCACATTGGCGTGCGTTGGCGCTTGCGTGAGCTGACCGCAGCCAATGCCCCGGTGTGGTTGCGTGTGGTGACGCGCACCTCGGTCATCAATGGCTTGCTGTGGATGCTGATCGTGCTGGTGGCCTGGCCGCATTGCAGCGAAGCCGAACGCATGATCGGCCTGATCGGCGTCATGGGGATCGCCAGCATCGCCCTGCATTCTCTGCATGGCCACTTGCCGGCCTATTTCGCCTTGGCGGGGCTGTGCACGGCGGGCATGGTGATGGCCTTGCTCTGGTCCGGGGGGCTGGCGAACTGGGGCCTGGTGCTCATGCTGGTGGTGTACCTGCTGGTCAGCGCCCGCTTTGCCGCGCTGCTCAACCGCATGCTGATCGACACCTTGCGCAAAGGCCGCCAGATGGTGGAGCTGACCGGCAAGCTGCAGGTGGAAAAAGACCGGGCCGTGAACCTGAGCAAGTCACGCAGCCGCTTCCTGGCGGCGGCCAGCCACGACCTGCGCCAGCCGGTGCATGCACTGTCGCTGTTTGTGGGGGCCTTGAACCAAAGCCCTTCGACCGAGCAATCGGGCGTGATCCTCCAGCATGTGGGCGCAGCCGTGGACACGATGGGCACGATGTTCGACGCCTTGCTCGACATCTCCAAGCTCGACGCCGATCTGCTGCAACCCAAGTGGCAGGTGGTGGACGTGCAGCCGATGCTGTCCCGCATGGGTGCCGAGCACGCCGTGATGGCGCAGGCGAAAGGCTTGAGCTTGCGCGTGGACACCGCAGGCGGCACGGGCTTGCCTGTGCGCACCGACCCGGTGTTGCTGGAGCGCGTGCTGCGCAACCTGCTGTCCAACGCCGTTCGCTACACGGCGCAAGGCACGGTGCTCATCCGGGCGCGGGTTCGCGCGGGGCGGGTGGCGCTGGTGGTGGCCGACACGGGTGTGGGCATGCCCAGGCACCGCCAGCACGAGGCTTTCGAAGAGTTCGTGCAGCTGCACGACGCCGGGCACGACCCGGAGCAAGGCCTGGGTCTGGGCCTGGCCATCGTCAAGCGGCTGGTCGGCTTGCTTGGGCTGCGCCTGGCGCTGCGGTCCAGGCCCGGGCGCGGCACGGTGTTCTCGTTGCACCTGCCTTTGGCCGATCTGCCCAGGCCCGCGCTGTCAGCCGCCCCGGCGGCACAGCTGTTGGGCGCCGAGTTGACCGGGCTGCGCGCGGGCGATGTCGTGATCGTCATCGACGACAACGTGGCGATCCAAGTGGCGATGGCGGCGCTGTTGAGCGCCTGGGGTTGTCAGGTGCATGTGGCGGCCAACCCAGCGGCCTTGATGCCGCAGCTGATGGGCTTGCATGTGGCGCCGGCGCTGCTGCTGTGCGATTCCCGTTTGCGCGATGGCGAAGACGGCATCACCGCGATCGCCGAGATCCGCGAGGCCTTCAACCTGGACGTGCCCGCCATTTTGATTTCTGGCGACACCGGCCCCGAGCGGCTGCGAGAAGCGGTGGCCAGTGGCTTGCCGCTGCTGCACAAGCCCGTGACGCAGGCGCATTTGCGTGAGGCCATCGCCAGGGTCATGGCAGCGAACCAGGCGCCTTTGAGCTTGAACTAGCCTCAGTGCCCGTTGCCGTCGATGGGGGATGAGCCGACCAGGCCCGATGCCCTGGCCGCCTCGACGGCTTGCAAGCGGTGCACCACGTTCAGGCTCTTGAAGATGGCCGAGACATGGCCCTTCACCGTTTTCTCTTGCATCCCCAAGGCCCGTGCGATTTCCTTGTTGGACTTGCCGCTGCACAAGGCCTGCAGCACCTCATGCTGGCGTGGCGTCAGGCCGCTGGGTTCGCCGCTCGGCACGGCCTCAGGTTCTGAGGCCATGGCCATGAAGGGCGGCACGTAAATCTCGCCGCTGAGCACCAGCTGCAAAGCGGCGATCACCGTGGCCGGGTGGGCCGACTTGGGGCAGTAGCCACGCGCGCCCGCCTTGAGCACACGCCGCACATCGTCCGGGTCTTCAGACGACGACAGCACGAGCGCGGGCACATCTGGATGCAGGCGCTGGAGTTGCGTCAGCAGGGCCAGGCCCGCCATGCCGGCCATGCGCAGGTCGAGCAACACGGCGGCCACATCGGGGTGCTGCACCAGGTGGGCCAGCGCCTCGACACCATCGCCTGCTTGAAGCACGGGGTCGGCGCCAGCGAGGTTTTGCAAAGCACCGGCCACGCCCGCCCGAACGAGCGGGTGATCGTCAACAACGAGCAGTTTCATGGCGGGCACTCTATCAGCAACGGGCCGCCGGCCTGATCCAAGCCGAAAGCGGCGTCGGTATGCCCACCCCTTGACGCCTGGTCCCTATACTTGCCCAAAACAAACGCCGCCGCGGCCCATGGCCGGACGGCCAAAGGGCGAGTCATGGAAAGAGCGACGACGGATCAGTCAGACACGAGCCATGCAGCGCCGCGCCGCGCTTTGCACTTCTTGGTGGCCATCGTCGCCATGGCCGTCATCACCGCCCTGTGTGCCTATGTGCTGTGGAACCAGCAGCAAGAGAGCCTGCGGCTGTCCCAGACCACCTTGCGCAACTCGGCCGTGCTGCTGGCCGAGCAGACCGAGCACGCGTTCGACCAGGCCGATGCGCTGCTGCGCTCGGTCGCCTACCGGTACGCCCACGCGCCGCGTGGCAGCGA